>JACCZU010000076.1 GCA_013695835.1 Candidatus Aridivita willemsiae | reverse complement strand
GGGCGATCTCCAAAACGTCCAGAACAGCTTGTGGCAGCGCGCCCCGGCCCCCGTGTTCTGCCCGATCCGCTTCCAGTTCGTAACCCTGCGGTAGAGATAGGGGTCGTGCCAGATGCCCCTGCCGGTCGCCGCCATCGCCTTGGCGTGCTTCCTGCCGACGAAGGAGAGCTGACGATCCCAGCGGAGCCTTTTGAGGCCCCTGCGCGCCCTCTGCCTGTTGATCAAGCGCATCATGCATCGTTCGCCGGTGTTCCAGTGCCACTTACCTCGCGACCGGCCTGCGGGGGCCACGCGCTGGTCCCCCAGTGCTTGCCCGACTGAGGCTGCGGGGGCCACGGATGCGAGCGATACCGCGCCCGAACCGCCGAGGGCGATGACGAGCGAAGCGGCAAGGGAGGTCCTGGCCAGTGCGCGGTTAGGGGGCACCGAATCTCCTTCCAATCTTCTTTTCAGTCTTCGTACCGGACGAGGACTGTGGTTCATAGCAGGGGCGATGGGAGCGGTCCAGAGGTCCGTGGTCGTTGTTGCCTAAAGTGGCTAATGTTCTCGATATGTGATCTCTGGGGTACTTCCGGCGCACCGCCTCTTGGAATTGGCCTTGGCTCGCTTCCGCTAGTTTCTCCCGCATGGCAAAAGAATCGACATTCGACGTCGTGTCCGAGGTCGACCTTCAGGAAGTGCGCAACGCCGTCGACCAGGCGCGCCGAGAGATCGCTCAGCGCTTCGACTTCAAAGGCACCTCTTCGAGCATTGAGCTCGGCGAGGACAAGGGCAGCGCCGTAATCACGTTGCAATCCAACACCGAGCAAAAGGTCAAAGACTGCGCCAAGGTGCTCGAAGAGAAGATGGTCAAAAGGAGGGTCCCCCTCAAATCGCTCTTGAAGCAGGACATCCAACCTGCGGCCGGGGCGACGGCGCGCCAGAGCATCGCGATCAGCCAGGGCATCTCAACCGACAAAGCACGCGCAATCGTCAAGTTCGTGAAGGACTCCAAGACCAAAGCGCAGGCGTCGGTGCAGGGGGACCAGGTACGGGTGTCCGCCAAGTCAAGAGACGTTCTGCAAGACCTCATAGCGCAGTTGAAGGAGGAGGATTTCGGCATCCCCCTTCAGTTCACCAACTACCGCTGACCCTCAATCACCCGTGCTCAAGAGCCTCACCAGCAGCCCAAGGGTCAACAGGCCACCGAGAGCCAGGACGCCGGCGCGCGCCTTGGGGGGCGCCTCTGATGAGAACGAGCTGGCCAACGGAAGGGCGGCGAGCGCAACCACTCCGTAAAGGACGTGAAGGGTCTCGCCCGGCCTCCCGCCCGTGACATAAAGCAATGCCCCAACGGCGGCCTGGAGCGCGATCAGAGCGGTCAACAGGGTGCGGGCCCTTTCGATCCATGGGCGCGCCCCTCTGGTGAAGGCCAGCACCAGGAGGATCAGCGAGAAGACGGCGATCGCCCCAAGCAGCACCACGCCACCCGTCGCATGTAGTTGTTGCATCAGACCACAGGACCCCCTTGAAGCCCGACGATAGCGCAGCATGGTCTTCCACTACAATCGAACCTGCGCCACGTGACGGGGTGAAGAAGGAGAACTCAGGAGGAAAACATGGCCGGGGAGACACGGGCTTACATCTTGATCCAAACGGCGGTGAATGCTGCTTCAGTGGCGAGGGAGATTCGCGGCCTCGACGGCATCGAGACGGCCGACGATGTCTCCGGCCCCTACGATGTCATAGTGAGGGCGTCGGCACCGGACATCGACAGCCTCGGCCAGCTCGTGGTATCGAGCGTCCAAACGATAGAGGGTGTAACGCGCACCCTCACGTGCCCGGTGGTGTCTCTCTAGCCAGACCGGCGCGGGCTCTTATCGCCCGGGAGCGGCAACGGGAAAGGGCCCATGGCAAGCATCGAGATCTCGAACCTCGCATACGCGCTCCCAGGTGGACAGACTCTCTTCCAAGACATCACCTTCCGCGTTCCCGAAAACGGTCGCACCGCCCTGGTGGGGGCCAATGGAACCGGCAAGACCACGCTTCTTCGCCTGATCGCCGGCCACGACAACGCGAGGTCGGGGTTCATTCGGGTCGACGGCCACGCCAAGCTCATGCAACAGCTCATCAGCCCCGGCGACACGGCAACGGTGAGGGACTTTCTGGTCAATCTCTCCGGTCAGCGCATCACTAAAGCCGCCCAAGCGCTTCGTCGAAGTGAACGTGTCGCCGCCGAGTCGAGCGCTCCAAAGGCCCACCTTGCCTATGCCGACGAGCTTGCGCGCTGGTCCGAGCTCGGCGGTTACGACGCCGAGGTGTTGTGGGACACGTGCGCGAGCGCCGCCCTAGGTTTGCGCCTCGAGGAGGTTGCCGACCGGCCCCTTGCCACGTTGTCGGGCGGAGAGCAGAAGCGGCTTGCGCTCGAGTGCCTCTTTCGATCGGACGCGGACGTGCTGCTGCTTGACGAACCCGACAACTTCCTCGACGTTCGGGGCAAGGAGTGGCTGGAAGCCGCCTTGAACTCCTCGCCCAAGACGATCCTTTTCGTGAGCCACGACCGGGAGCTCCTCGCCCGGACATCGACGCGCGTTGTCACGCTCGAGGCGCACGGTGCATGGGTCCATCCCGGTTCCTTCGCCACCTATCACGAGGCGCGCGCCGAGCGCCTCGAGCAGATCGACACCGAACGGCGCCTCTACAACGGCGAGCAGGCCCGCCTCATGGCATCGATGAAGGAGTTCAAAAGGCGAGCGGCAATCAGCGACAAGTTCGCCTCGAGGGTCAAGGCGGCGGAGTCCAGGCTCAAGCGCTTCGAGAAAGACAATGCGCCGCGCGAGCGAGCACGACCGCAGGCGATCAGCATGGGGCTCAAGGGGGGCCGGACCGGAAAGATCGCCCTGCGCCTTCGCAAGCTGGCTTTGACCGGGCTGGTGGAGGCGTTCGATGCCGAGATCTACTACGGAGAGCGAGTCGGTATCGTCGGCGCCAACGGGACGGGCAAGACACACTTCCTCAAACTGTTGTCCGGTGAGCCCGTCGCACATGAGGGTGAGGTGGTGCTCGGAGCGCGCGTCGAGGCGAGCATCTTCTCGCAGGCCCACGATCGCCCCGATCTCGGCAGCGCCAAGACCCTCGACATCATGAGGTCAAAGGGACTCGACATGAGTGCCTCGATGTCGGGGCTCAAACGTTACGAGCTGCACCACGTCGCGACCAACCCGTTCTCGTTGTTGTCCGGAGGGCAGCAGGCGCGCTTTCAGCTCTTGCTCATGGAGCTCGCCAACCCGACGATGCTGCTGCTCGACGAGCCGACCGACAACCTCGACGTCGAGTCCGCCGAGGCTCTCGAAGCCGGACTCGAGGGCTACGAGGGAACCGTCCTTGCGGTGACACACGACCGCTGGTTCATGCACCTGATGGACCGTTTCCTCATCTTCAATGCGGACGGCGCGGTCTTAGCCGGCGTGGAGTCACCCTACTGACGGCCCCCCTCTACGGCGTGACCTTTTGCATGCTTCTGTAGGCGAAGAGGCAAAAGAACACGGTCAACCCGGCGAGAGACACCAGGCCCGGCCACGTGTCGTGCCAGTTGACCGAGCCCAGAAACCCCTGGCGAGCGAGGGCAAACACGTTTGTCATTGGGTTGATCACCGCGACCGTGTGCAGCCAGCCGTCGAGCAGATTGAGTGGCATTTGGGCGCTCGATAAGAACGAGGCGAGAAAAACCGTCGTCTGCATGAGCGGCGCTATCTGCTGAGTCTTGAACCGAAGGGCAAGGCCGACCGACCATGCACCGGCGGCAAGAGCCATGCTGAAGCTCGCAACGCCGAGCATGACGATCCCGGCTGGCCCGGCCTTGAAGCTTGCGCCGCCGAGTCCGGCGATCACCACGAGGAGGATGAACGACAGCACCGAAAGCAACGGTGACGCAAGCAGCGAACCGGCAAGCAGTGAGACGCGCGATGCGGGACTGAGCAGCAGGCGGTCGTAGAAACCCGTTGTGAGATCCCGGGCCACGGCGATGCCCACGCGCACCCCGGCAAAGGCTGCTCCCTGGATCGTATAAAGCGGAAGGAACCAGTCGATGGCTTTGTCTGCAGGATGGCCGGGCAGCAGCACGAGCCCGGAGAACGCCCCCGCAAACGCGACCGTAAGCACGACCGGCATGACCAGGGAAGGAACGATCGTCGAGGGGAGCCGAGCAACGAGTTGAAGCGTCCTGTGGGTCACTCCCCACGTAACGGCAAGGGAAGACATCGCTAGGCGTCCATCGCGAGGCGTCGTTTGAGCAATGCGCTTGCGACGGCGAGACCGACAACGAGCACTCCGAGCGCAATGCCGAGTGCGGTAAAGAAGTTAAGGGCGCTCAGCTCGGCAACGACGATTGAACGCAGGCTCTCGAGCAGATACGACATCGGGTTGAGCGTCGCAGCGGCCTTGAACCACCCTTCCATCAGCGAGCGCGGAAAGTACGCGCTCGAGAGAAACAGCAGCGCGAAGAACAACGGGAAGCTGCCCTCGGTTGCCTCGGCCGAGCCGGTCTTGATCGCAAGGGCAACCGAGATCGATCCGACTCCGGCCGCAAGCGCAGCGGCCACGATGGCAACCGCAAGCATCCCGGCGAGCCCACCCTCGACGCTGAGTCCGAAGATGCTCGTAACCGCGAAGTAGATCCACGCCTGGCAGAACCCAAGAGCCGCGGTGCCTGCGAGGCGGCCGGCAAGGATGGAGGTTCGTGCGACGGGGGATGCGATGAGGCGCTCGAAGAACCCGCCTTCGATGTCTTCCGCCATGCCTGAGCCGGCCGAGATCGAGCCGAATATCACTCCCTGGATGACGGCCGTCGCCACCGCGAACTGAAGGAACGAGTCGACCTCGGGAAATCCCTCGATCGAGATCGAACGCTCAAGTGACGACGACGTCAGCGCCAGGAACATCAGCGGGAAGAGCAGCGAGGGTACGAACGACGTCGGCTTCCTCAGGGTGCCGAACATCGCCCTCCGGCTCAGGGCGAGGTACTGAGCAGCGGCGGCGGCTGCCGTGTTCACTTCTCCGCGGCGACCTCGCCGGCGCCCGGTTCGGCCACGGCGTCGTCCTCGGCCCCCTCGAGCCTGTGTCCCGTGGCGACCTGGAAGACGTCGTCGAGCGACGGCATGTGGAGCTCGATGGCCTCGACGGGGAGGTGGGCGTCGTCAAGCGCCCGTACGACCGCAGCCATCTGGTTGGCCCCGCCTGGCAGGCGAGCGGCGACATACCCAGAACGCGCCGCCGCCGGGGCGCCGAAGTCGAGCAGCACCGCCTCGGCCGAGATGCGGTCCTCGTTCGAAGCGAGCTGGACGTGGATCGAAGGGTCACCGACCTGAGCCTTCAGCACGGCCGGCGTGCCCTCGGAGACGAGGCGGCCGTCGTCGATGATCGCGATGCGTCCCGCGAGCCTGTCGGCCTCCTCCATGTACTGCGTCGTGAGAAAGACGGTCGTGCCAGCTTCGCGGTTGAGCTTTCTGACCTCATCCCACACTGCGAGGCGGCTGTTGGGATCGAGGCCTGTGGTTGGCTCGTCGAGGAAGAGGATCTGCGGCCCGTGGATGAGGGCAAGGGCGAGGTCAAGCCTCCTTCGCATGCCGCCCGAGTAGGTTCCGACCCTGCGAGCCGCAGCGCTCATGAGCCCGACGGTCTCGAGCAGCTCCTCGCCCTTGGCCCTGCCCTTGCGCCGTGGGATCCCGTGGAGCGTCGCCTGCAGCCTGAGCAGCTCCCGCCCGGTCATGAGCGGATCGATCGCTGCATCCTGAAGGGCGACGCCGATCGCCTGGCGTACCTGGTGGGCCTCCTTGAAGACGTCGTATCCCGCCACGAAGGCGCGGCCCCCGCTTGGCTTGAGGAGTGTGGTCAGCATTCGGACCGTGGTCGACTTCCCCGCACCGTTGGGACCGAGGAAGCCGAATATCTCGCCGGGCTGAACCGCGAGGTCGATGCCGTCCACCGCCTGGATGTCTCCGAAGCGGCGAACGAGGCCCTCTGCGACGATGGGTGGCCGGTTCAGGGGCGGGGCACCCCAAAGGTCGGGGTCGCAAGCACTGCGTTCATCGACCCCGATTTGAAGCCCCCCAGATCCATAGTCACGTAACGCCACCCGAGCGCGAGAAGCTCGGCGGCCACAGCTTCATGGAGCTCTGCGAGCCGGCTCAGGTCGCGCGCAGGCACCTCGATGCGGGCCATGTCACCGTGGTCTCTCACCCTGAGCACCCCGAAGCCGAGGTCCCTGAGATAATCCTCGGCCCGCTCGATGCGGCGCAGGCCCTCGGGGGTGACGCGCACCCCGTATGCGAATCTCGAGGCGAGGCAGGGCGACGCCGGCTTGTCGGCGGTGGGCAGTCCGAGCTCCGCCGAGAGCGCCCTGACGTCGTCTTTGGTAAGGCGGGCCTCGGCCAAGGGCGCGCGTGCGCCGTGCTCGGCGGCAGCCTTTAGGCCGGGGCGGTAGTCACCGAGGTCGTCGGCGTTGGTGCCGACCACGATGGTCGCCCGGCGGGCGGAGGCAAGCGGCTCGAGGACCTCGAAGAGCTCGGTCTTGCACCAGTAGCAACGATCCGGCTCGTTGCGAGCGTAGGCCTCACGCCCCACCTCGTGGGTGCCGACGACCTTGTGTTTCCAAGCCCTGCCGGCCGCAAGCGCGACCGCTTGGTCGAGCTCCTTGCGTGCGAGCGAGGGCGACACCGCAGTGACCGCCAGAGAGCGGTCCCCGAGGGTCTCGTAAGCGGCGGCGGCCAGAAAAGAGGAGTCGACGCCTCCGGAGTAGGCCACGACCACGCGTCCGATGTCGGTAAGAATCCCGGTGAGCGCGTCACGCTTTGCGTCCAACCGAGTACCTTGGGATGCCGACACCTCCGGCATGGGGTAAGAACCAGAGGTCATGCTTGCTCTTTTGGCTGCTGCACGGGACCCTTCTCTAGATCAGTTCCTTCGCGACCCTACCTTGACCGTAGCCTGCCTCCTGCTGATAGTCGTGTCGCTGGCATGGGTCGTGGTGTCGCGCCTCATAGTGCGGCGCATCAGGCGCACCCCAACCAAACCCCCGCCACCCCCGGCCGGTTAGGCGACGATGCTCGCCCGGCCCCCGGTTTACTCGATGTAGCCGAGGTCCTTGAGGTGCGCGGCGACCGCGCCCGCCTCCTCGTCGGAGTAGGCGCCGCCTGCGCTTCGCTCGGGCGCCGCCGCGCCCGTTCGCACCGGATGGCGCTCGAGCCAGGCGGCATCGAGTGCCCCTGTGGCGGCGCGGCCGTCGAGCCCGGCCGGCACCTCGGCGTCGAGGAGCGCGAGGGCGGTCGGGCAGACGTCGTAGAGCGCAAGCTCGCCGGCGCTGCCCCCGGCGATCCTGGGGCCCGCTGAGGCGAAGATGCCGAGCGGCCTGTGGTCCGACGACCACGCCTCCCTGACGCCGGCAAGCGGCGCCGGCGGGATGACCACGGCCTCGGTGTGCTCCCGCCCTGGAGCCACCCTGTAGCCCGCCGACCACGAGTCGAGCATCAGGTCGGGCCCCAGCTCCGCAGCCGGACCTGAGTAGATGTCCTCCCGCCTGTGGGCGGCGGCGAAGACGCCGGCCCCCGTCGCCGGGTCGGTGATGCCGAGCAGGGCGGAGCTGAGCTCTGAGAGGAGCGCCGGGGCATCCGAGGGGTCGACGATTCCCTGTGGCTCGCGGCCTGCGAGGTTCAGCCACAGGTCTCCGTGGAAGCCGGCAAACGCGCGGGTGGCGGCCCACTCGAAGGGCCCGAGCTGGCCGGCAAGGGTGGCGCCAAAGGCGCGGCGCGCGGCCGCCGGGGCAAGGCGCTTGCCGAAGCTGCGGACGCGCGGTGGCAGCGCCCAGGCGAGCTCGAGGAGGCGCCGCCGCTTGACTCCGGCGTAGCCCGCATCGCCTCTGCCCGCCAGCCACGCGCCGAGGTTCACATCGCCGAGCAGTGGCCCGGCGCCATGATCGCTCACCACCATGACGTCGGCGCCCGGGAAGGCGCCGATCACGGCGGCGGTCGCCCGATCCGCAGCCTCGTAGACGCGCTCGACGGCCGTGGCGAGGTGGCTGCGACCGTCACCCGTACCGGCGAGATGACGGAAGCGCCAGAAGAAGTGCTGGGCGCGATCGATGTGGGGCCACACGGCGACGACGCAATCCGCCCCCACCTTCGTCGCCGCCCACGGGAGCGCCTCCCCCTGGACCTCGAGGCCGCGCACCAGCTCGTCGAGGAAGCGCTCGAGCGTGCCGTGCGGCGCCCTGTCCATGAGGTCGGCGAGCCCCCACCGCTCGGCCAGCTCGTCCTGGAGGCCGGGGGGCTCGCACATGAGGGCGCCCGGCGGCGCTCCGTAGCCCGCCACCATGGCCCCGTTGAGCGCACTCGGCGGAAAGGTCATAGGCACGTTCCACACGAGGAAGCGGGCATCGGGCGCGAGCTCCCACAGGGCCGGGGCACGCCGGTCCCGAGAGGAGAAATAGCGGGGCGCGTAGGCACCGGGCGCCCTGTACCACGACCCGAAGATCCCGTGGCCTCCTGGGTTGACGCCGGTGAACGCCGACGTCCATGCACAGTCGGTCATCGGGGGCCAGGTCGAGCGCAACGGCGCGCGGTAGCCCCGCTCGAGCACACCTGCGAGCGCCGGCAGACGGCCCTCTTCAATGAGCGGCCCTGCGACGTCCCAGGTCGCCGAGTCCCAGCCCAGGATTACGAGCTTTGGGGGCAACTTAGTGTCCCGTCGCGTAAATTACCGGCGCATTCGAGCGCCCCTGCATCGCCGATGGCTGCGTTTCTCGTCGGCAACGTACCTCAAGGTACGCCGCGCTCCTCGCGCCTTGCCCTCGGCGCGCAGGTGCGCTCTCGATGCGGGCGCTACTTACGCGACGGAGCACTACTCCACCTGCGCGTTGGCCCGGCTACCGGCCGAAGGGATCGCGCACGCCCTCGGTCGCCGGCGAACGATCGAAACAGACACGGGGGCAGCCCCGGCCGCTCCACAGCGTCTGCACCCGCCAGCGAAAGAATGTCTCTCTCTTTCTCAGCGCCTTGAAAGGGATCGTCACGCGCGCCGCCCTCCGGCCGGGGTGCGCTGCAGGGATCGACTTGATCCTGTAATCGCGGCTCTGCTTGCGGTTGCGATAGAGGGCCGCCCTGAGCGCCCTGCCGTCGGAGCGCACAAGCGCGTAGTAGTCGAAGTGGCGGTCGCCAAAGCTGTCGACGTAGACGACGACGAAGCCTCGGTCGCGTATGCGCCGCTTGCTCCAGGCCCCGTAGGTCTTGACGTAGAAGCGCGGATACTTGGTGCCGCTCGTCCTCTCGATGCGGCGGATATCGAGGGGCCCCCTTGTGTCGTTGGGATCGTTGTCCGCCGACGGCTCGGCGACCGCAGTGCCGGACACGAGCACGGCAAGCGCCACCACAACGGCGGCCGCCCCCCTCACCGCTCCTCCCCACCTGTGAGATACCCGGCGGCGCGCCGGAGCGTCCATGCCGCAAGCCCCAGGCCGGCGACGGCGAGGCCGGCAGGAACGATCTCCGCCCCCGACGGAACCGAAACCGCAGCCAACAGGTCGATGTCGGCGCCGGCAGTCACGACGGGGACGGCGAGAACGGCAAGCAGCGCGTTGCGGGCAAGCATGGTCCTGTAGTCGCGCTCCGAGGTCCCGCCGAAGCATCCGCATGGGAGCCGGTCACCCCGGCTCGACCTGGCCCGCACCACCGTCAACGAGAATCCGGCCAGCAGCGCCATGGTCAGGGCCGCACCCGAGCGGGTCGAGCCTGAGGCAATGAGCCCGGCGGCCATCAGCTCGGCCGCCGGAACTCCGACGGCCGCAGGAGCCTCGGTGGCCCCGAGGCCATACCCGCCGAGGGCCGAGCGCCACTCCCGCCATCTGACAAGCTTCGCCGCCCCCGCCCAGGCGAACGTGAGACCAAGGAGTAGTGCCGCCAGGTGCTCTAAAGTCGCAGCCATAACGGGCCGTATCCTATGCGAGCGGCTCGAAAAAAGCGGCGGGATCGCCCCCCGAGGGTTTCGGGCGCCGGTCGCGCCGGGCTCGTCGTCAGTGGAAACAGCTCGCAGCGCCCCGGCGGCGCTAAAGGAGGAACGATCCGGCATGCAGGGCTGGTGGGGGGCATCGTACGCAGTGCTGTGGGCGCTCGTCGTTGTGCTTTGCATCGTGGTCGTGGCGCTCGCCCGCCAGATCGGCACCCTGCATCTCAGGCTCGGGCCGCGCGGGGCGCTCGAGATCGACGACGAGGGGCCGGTTCTCGGAGAGGCCCCCGAGCCCGTCGCCACGACCGACCTCGGGGGCCGGGAGGTCGTTCTTGGGGGGCCGGGTGAAGCGCAGCTGCTGCTGTTCGTGTCCCCTGGGTGCCGGCTCTGCGACCAGGTGCTGCCCTCGACATCCGCGCTCGCGGGGAGAGGCCGCCTCGCCCCCTACGTCGTCACCGACGTCGACACCGAGGAGGCGGGCTCGGCCTTCGGGGTGCGCCGGCTTCACGCCCCCGTGATCGCCTCGCGCCGCACAGCAGAGGCCTACTCGGTTCCCGGGACGCCCTACGTCGTGGTCCTCGACGAGCTCGGCGTGGTCACGGCGAAGGGAATCGTGAACAACCTCGAGCAGATGGAGGGCCTCGTCGACACCGCCGTCGCGCGCGCGCGGCAAAACGCCGGGCAAAGGACCACCTCGCTATGACACAGGGACGGGCCCGGCCGAGCCGCAGGGCGGCCGAAGGGCAGGGCGGATATCCGCTCGTCGAGCGAGCAGCGGTGGGGCTCGCCGAGCGAACCAGCAGGCGCTCGTTCATCGGCCGTCTCGGGACCGGCTTCGTCGCCCTTGTCGGCGGTCCGTTCGTCGCCGTCGCGTTGAGCCCGTCGCGCGCCGAGGCGTATCACATCTGCGGCCACACCTACACGACGGGGTCATGCCCGCACCCCTTCGCGCCGCGCACTCGGATCGACAAGCACGGTTATCCCGTGCATCCGAAATACGGATATCCCGTCGACGACCACGGGCGCATCTACACCTCGAAGGACCAGCGGCGCCGCAAGGTGTGCCAGCAGGTCGTCGCACGGAATTACCCATCCACTGGCAACCCCGTGCTGCAGGGGGGCTGGAGCCGCTGCTGTCACGGGCAGATCCGCCGCATCGTCGACTGCTGCTCCTATTCGAGAACGCGCATCAACGGTGACGGCTCGCTGACCGGCTACTGCTACAACGGCCGGCGGGTCTTTTGCATCACCTACAGGGAAACCCAGGTGCCTTGCTGAGCGGCTACGTCGTGGTCGCCGTGATGGCCGCCTCGGTCGTGGC
>JACCZU010000052.1 GCA_013695835.1 Candidatus Aridivita willemsiae | reverse complement strand
TACATCGCCGTGATCGGTGCTTACGCCTTGATACGGCCGGGGGAGCTTCACAGGGGCGAGCCGGCCCCGAGGGAAAAGGGCCAGATCAGGGCCGGCTTCAGTTATGCCTGGCGCCGCCCCGAGTTGAGATACACGCTGATGCTCGTCACCGTCGTGTCGGGCCTCGGCCTCAACTTCACCGTCGTGCTTCCGCTCATGGTTCGCTTCGTCTTTGCTGAGGGTGCAGACACCCTCGGGCTTTTGACCTCGGTCATGGCGGTGGGCTCTTTGAGCGGCGCCCTCTTCAGCGCAGCGCGCAAGCGGCCGACCCGCAGGCTCCTCATCGGCGCGGCGGCAGCCTTCGGTGCGCTCGAGCTGGTCGCGGCCGCTGCGCCGAACCTGGCGTTCATGGCGGCCGTCCTCCTGCCCGTTGGCATCGCCAGCATTCTCTTCATCGCCACCGCGAACTCCACCCTTCAGCTCAACTCGAGCCAGGCGATGCGGGGTCGCGTCATGGCCCTCTACGCGCTCGTCTTTTTAGGCAGCGCACCGCTCGGCGGGCCACTGGTCGGCTGGATCTCCGAAGCATTCGGCCCGAGGATGGGGCTCGTCTTGGGGGGCGTGGCCAGCCTCTCAGCCGCCGCCGTGGCCGTGGCGGCGATTCGCCGGGAGCAGATCGGAGCAGCGTATCGCTCCCTGTCGCCGGGGCACGGTTCCCACTCCTCCGCAGTGCTGCCTGAAGGACATCCCGAGGAAGCTCCAGCGGGCCGCCACGACGCCCGCAGACCGCGTGGCCATAAGGTTCCGGCGCAGAGCCGTCCAAGGAGCCGGGTCGACCGCTAACGCCAACGGCTTTGCGCACCCGATGCAATAAGCTCGGGGGTCGAAAACGAGGGCGAATCAAGGGATTGGGGTGAGTCATGCGGCTGCGCCACGCGCCGATATCGGTAGTCGTTGCTGTCGCATTGCTATTGGGGGCATGCCGCGCAGACGAACCGGCCGGCGGCGCCGGCGCCAATGGCGACGGCTCCAAGCAGGCGGACTCCGGGGGGGACGGGGACGGCGACAAACCGGCCGGCAAGAAGTCCAAGTCCAAACAGAAAACCGAGCCCAAAGATCAACCCGAGCCCTCGTTCGAAGGCACGGTCGTGTCGGTGAAGGTGTCGAACGGCGACGTCACCTTCGACCCCACCGAGGCGGCCGTTGGCGTCGGCGAGAAGCTCAGGATCGAGGTCACATCGGATGCGGCCGATGAGGCACGTCCACGGCTACGACGTCACCGAGGACCTCAAGGCCGGAAAGCGGGCGACGATCGATCTCACGGCGGACATACCAGGGGTCTTCGAGGTTGAGCTCGAGCAGTCCCATACTCCGTTGTTCGAGCTGACCATGCAATGAACGCCGTCATCTTTGCCCACGGCATCGGCGGGCGCTCGGACCTGCCGGTCCCCCTGTGGATGGCCCTCTACGGTGCAGGCGCTGCCGTGGTCGTGTCCTTCGCCGTGCTCGGGGCCTTTTGCCGCAACCCAAAGCTCGAGGACACGGGAGCCGGGCGTCCGCTCCCGCTCGGCTTGCAGCGCCTCGTCGAAGCGCCGGCGACGACGGCCATCCTGAGAGTGGCCGGTCTGCTTGCCGCCCTCGCCGTGCTGCTCGTCGCCGCCCTTGGGCCCGCGCCGGCGACGAGCAACTTTGCGCCGACGTGGGTCTACGTGTGGTTCTGGGTAGGGCTCGTGCCTGCCTCGTTGCTGCTTGGGCCCGTGTGGAAGGCGTTGAACCCGCTGCGGGCGCTGTCGTGGATCGAGGCCCGCATGACCGGCGTCAAGGAGGAGCCCGAGCGTTCCCTTCCCGCGTGGCTCGGCTACTGGCCCGCCGCAGGGGGCCTCGCCGCTTTCGTGTGGCTCGAGCTCGTTTATCAGGATGCCGCCAAGCCGGTGACCGTGCTCATATTCCTGCTGCTCTACGGGCTCGTCCAGCTCATCGGTGCGAGCTATTTCGGGATGCAGTGGTACGAGCGCTGCGACGGGTTCGAGGTCTACTCCACCCTCGTCGGCCGCCTGTGCCCCTTCGGGCGCAGAGACGACGGCGGCTCGTGGTGCGCAACCCGCTCAGGGGTCTTGCCGGGCTCGAGCCTGGGCCCGGCCTCGTCGCCGTGGTTGCCGTGTTGCTCGGCTCGACTGGGTTCGACGGCCTGAGCCGCACGACCGCCTGGACCGACCTCACTCAGGATGCGTCCGTGATCTCGGCGCTCCTAATCGGCACCGCTGGGCTTGCCTCGGCCATAGCCTTTGTCGCGCTTACCTTCTATGTGGCGATAGCAAGCAGTCAAATTTGCGCGCTCGGTGGACGACCGATCGGCTCACGGGCTCCAGGGACGTTTCGTTCACTCGCTCGTGCCCATCGTGATCGGATACACCGTCGCTCATTACTTCTCGCTGTTCGTGTTCCAGGGACAGGCCGGGTACATCCTCGCCTCCGATCCTCTCGGCGGGGGCCAGAACCTGTTCGGGACCGCCGACTGGGCCATCAACTACACGGCGGTGTCAACATCTGTCATTGCTCTCGTACAGGTTGGAGCCATCGTCATCGGGCACATCGTCGGAGTGGTGTCTGCGCACGATCGCGCAGTCGGAGTCTTCTCCGGCCGAAACAAGACCAGGGGCCAGTACTCGCTGCTGGCGGTCATGGTCGCCTACAGCGTCGGCGGAATCGCCCTTTTGGTGGGAACATGAGCACATGATCCTTGCTCACGGTGGGACGGTGGGATTTCTAGCGGAGCTCGCAGTGCTGATTGTGCCGGTGATCGTCCTTGTGGTCCTGGCCAAACGCAAGACCGTGACGGAAGACCAAGAGGAAAAGCGCGACGAGAGATGAAACGAGCTCCACGGGCCCCAAGCGCACGGGACCCCTCAAGGACGCGCGGACCGGTCAGGCGATCTGGGCCTGACCGCCCGTGGCTTGCAGGCCGTGAAGCGTTCGCGCAAAGCGTGACCAAGGGGCGGCAGCTGCCACGGCGCGAGCGTCATCGATTGTGTCGACGTCGCACAGCGGCGGCAGCAGAGCCGTGCGCAGACCGAGTGCCCCAAGGCGCCGCATTTGTTGATCGAACGTGTCCTCAGAGCTCATGGGCACTCCCAGGGTCGTGCGTATGTCGGCGCGCTTGAGACCGAGCGCCCAGTAACCGCCGTCGTTCGCAGGGCCGAGGACCGCATCGACATCGGACAAAGTCAACCTGTGGAGGCAGCGGCCGAGGAACGCGGGTGTCACTTGTGGAGTGTCCATACCGATGAGGAGCGCAGGCGCGCCGGCATCGGCAAAGGCTCCTGCAATGCGCTCATCGAGCCCTCCCGCGCGCTGCGGTACAACTTCGAAGCCCACTGGGAGCCACGGCCCGGCCGCGCCGTCGAGCACGAGCGTGCGCCTGGGGGCCGGGACTCGAGCGACCGCATCGAGCGTATCGGCAAGCGCCGCTTCGGCGAGCAGCGCGGCCTCACATCGCCGCAAGGGCGGGGTCAATCTCGTCTTTGAGCGGCCGGGGAAAGGCGCCTTCGCGATAACGAGCACCGACGGCTTCGACGTCAGCGAAGCACCCGCGCCATGTCCTGTACTGCGAGCGCAGTGCCGCGCACCGTTGACGTCACCTTGGACCGGCCCACCCGAGCCCGGTAGCGCACGGGGACTTCGCTGATGCTCCAGCCGGCGTGAATTGCGCGCATGACCATCTCTAGCGGCCAGCCAAACCGACGATCCTCGACGCCAAGGGCGATCAATGCTGCGCGCGGGGCAGCCCGCATCGGGCTGATGTCGCCCACCGTGACGCCCGTCCTTCTGTGGATGGCGCCGACGAGGGCGCGATTGGCCAGGCGCGCATGAAAGGGCCACGCTCCTTTCTCGGGAACGCGCCGCCCAAGCACAAGGCCCGGCGCACCCGAGACAAGTGGAGACACGACCGCGGGAAGCTCGGTGGGATCCAAAGAAGCGTCGGCATCCATGAAGCACACAACGTCGTGCGTTGCCTGTTTAAGCCCGGCATAACAGGCGGCGCCAAAACCGGGAACGGGTTGACGGACGACCATTGCTCCGAGCTTTGCAGCCACCGCCGCCGAGTTGTCTGCCGATCCGTTATCGACGATGATGGGATCGAAGCCCGCCGGCATTCGCTCGAGTATCCAGGGCAGCGCCCGAGCCTCGTTTAGGACGGGGAGGATGACTTGAGGCATGCTGGACAAGATAGCGTTCGGATGAGTTTAGGCGTCCGGGATTTCCTTAAGCTTCTGATAACAAGACACTTCCCCTGCATCGCAAGTCGCCGGGCGACTTAGGCTGCGGAAGTGGACAAGGTCCTCAGACCAAGCGCAGCCGGCGGCCCGCTTAAGCGCGTCGCTTACCGCCATGGGGTACTGGCAGGCACCGGCACCGATCTCGCCTTGGTTGCGGCCTGGCTCGGATTTATCGGCGGGGTTCATGTTTGGGGTGAGCATTTGAGGGCCGCCGGTCAACGGCTCTTTCTGCACGCTGCG
>JACCZU010000048.1 GCA_013695835.1 Candidatus Aridivita willemsiae | reverse complement strand
AAGCTCAAGGTGGACGACGAGGCCGTGACCGCCACCGTCCGGGGAAACCGCGTTTACCAGGTCCGGCTGTGGGCCGAGGACGGCGGGCCTGTCTACTCGTGCACCTGTCCGGTGGGCGAAGAGGGACTGTTCTGCAAACATTGCGTGGCGGTGGGCCTCGTGTTCGCGGGGCGCGACGATGAGCCGGGCTTACCGGGGACAGAAGATGATGGAACGACCGTCGATCTGAGGTCGTACCTTCACACGCAGCGCAAGAACACGCTGGTGGACCTGCTTCTCGAGCAAGCCCGAGATGACGACTTCCTGCGCGGGCGCTTGTTTCTCGAAGCGGCCAAGAAAAGCGGCGCGTCCGTCGACCTCGACCAGTTTCGCACCGCGATCGAGAGCGTTATCAACGTCGGCGATTTTGTCGACTACCGTTCGATGTACGCGTACTCGAGCGGGATCCAGGACGTCATCGATTCGGTCGAGAGGCTGCTCAAGGAGGGCCACGCCGCGGAGGTTATCGAGCTTTGCGAGCACGCCCTCACCTGTCTCGAAGACGCGCTCGGGCGCGTCGACGACTCCGACGGCTACATGGGTGGCATCAAGGAACAGGTCTGCGAGCTTCACCATCGAGCGTGTGTGGCCGGCCGTCCCGATCCGGAGGCGCTCGCAAAGAGACTGTTCGAGTGGGAGCTGCACTCAGAATGGGAGACCTTCTACGGTGCCGCCGAGACGTACGCCGACGTGCTCGGCGATGAGGGCCTCGGGGTCTATCGTCACCTGGCCGAGGAGGTGTGGGCGAAGGTTCCGGCGATCTCGTCGCGCGACGAGCGAGAACGCTCCCACTCGGGGTTCCGCTTCAATATCACCCACATGATGGAGGCGCTCGCAGGATCACGGGCGATATCGATGCGCTCGTGGACGTCAAGAGCCGTGATCTCTCCTACGCCTTCACTACGTTGAGATCGCCGAGCTGTACCGGAAGGCAGGCCGCTTCGACGATGCGCTCGAATGGGCCGAGAGGGGTAGAGCGGCCTTCCCGGAGCGGAGCGACGTTCGCCTGCGCGAGGTCCTGGCCGACGAATACCAACGGCGCGGCCGCCACGATGACGCGTTGGCGCTCATGTGGCAGGAGCTGACCGAGTCGCCCACGCCCGGTTCCTACCAGCGACTTCATAGCTACGCGACGCGCGCCGGGACGTGGGAGCAGTGGCGGGCCAAGGCCCTCGATCACATACGCGAGGAAGCGGCTCGCCGCAAACGCTCTGGTGCTCCACGGTCTCACTGGGATCCGGCCGGCCACTCCTGGCTGGTCGAAGTGTTCCTGTGGGAAGAGGATGTGGAGGCCGCGTGGGCCGAGGCCCAGGCGGGAGGGTGCTCGGATCGGCTGTGGCTCGAGCTCGCCGCCCGGCGTGAGGCGGACCATCCGGAAGATGCCCTGCCGATCTATCAAAGGGAAGTGGAAGAGACGGTCGCGCAGAAGAACAACCGGGCTTACGCCGAAGCCGTTGAACTGATGCGCAAGGTCAAGGACTTGATGCAACGCGCCGACCGGGGCGGGGAGTTCTCCGCCTACGTCGAGTCGGTGCGTGCTGCCCACAAGCCCAAGCGAAACCTGATGAAGCTGCTCGACAAGGCGAGGTGGTAGCGAGGGCGGCCCCGCCGATCACGACGATCTCGAGACCCGCCCCGAGGGCGGCGAGCTGTTCGCCGAGGGCCGTTAGGACGTCGTTCTGCACACGAGCATCAAAGCCCATTCTTGATACATAACATCGGTTGTTCGATGTTCAACATCTCAAATCTGTTTGTTGAACATTAGGGTTGTGAGCTCCCTAGCGAACCAATGAGGGTCTCGGGTGCACCGGCGGCAATCTGGGCCGGGCGCCTGGTTGTCGCCCATGGCTTGAAGGCATACTACTCCCACTGGAAAACGCTCGTTCAGGGCGTGAAATTCACTACGACACAGGCATGAAAAATGCCATGTTCGAGGGCCTCGTGCCCCGTCAGGCCTGCGGATTTAGTTGAAGCCGTCGGAGGCTTTGCGGGGGAGCAACAAGAGGTTGTCGGGTTGGTCTGCGGGGTTTCGATGTTTGACCGCCGCGCGTGCTGTCTCTACCAGGCCCCCTACATCAAGGCCGTGCTCCGCGAGGATGCTGTTCGGGCTTCCGTGTTGCTGGAACGCGTCGGGGAGGGCAACCGTGCTTACCTTCCCTGCGAGCCCGACCCCTGCAAGGGCCTCGAGCACCGCGCTTCCGAACCCGCCCGTGACGACGCCGTCCTCCACCGTGATGAGGGCACCGTAGCTCAGCGCCCATTGCTCGAGGCGCTCGTCGAGGGGCTTTATCCAGCGCGCGTTGATCACGCCGCCTGAGATGCCGTCGTCGGCGAGGGCATGCGCCGCCTTGACTGCTACATCGACCATCCGCCCGACCGCGAGGAACGCGACATCCGAGCCCTCTTCGAGCTCCTCCCACACGCCGACGGGGAGCGCTTCGGCGGGGAGCTTCGGAACCTCGCTCGCGGCTCCCTTTGGGTAGCGAATGGCGCACGGCCCGTCCATTGTCACGGCGGTCTCGAGCAGGGCGCAGAGCTCGGCGCCGTTGCGCGGTGCTGCGACCGAGAAGTTGGGGATCATCCGGAGATAGGAGAGATCGAACAGCCCGTGGTGGGAAGCGCCGTCGGGCCCCGTTACGCCGGAGCGATCGAGAACCAGCACCACCGGGAGATCGTGCATCCCCACATCGAGGATGAGCTGGTCCATGGCGCGCTGCGCAAACGTCGAATAGATCGCGATCACCGGATGCATGCCGCCCATGGCGAGGCCGGCGGCGAATGTCGCGGCGTGCTGCTCGCAGATCCCGACGTCGAAGAAGCGGTCGGGGTACCGCTTCTCGAACTCGAGGAGGCCCGTCGACGACGCCATCGCCGCGGTGATGGCGCAGACATCGCGCCGGCGCTCGCCGACCGAGAGCAGCGCCTCGCCGAAGACGTCTGTGAGCGTGAGGTCGGCGGTAACGGCGGGGCCCGTATCTGGATCGAAGGTGCTTACGCCGTGGAGCCTGTCGACCTCGTCCGCTATAGCGGGCTCGTAGCCGCGGCCCTTGTCCGTGACAGTGTGGATGACGACCGGCTCATCGAGCTGAGACGCCTTCCGCATGATCTCCTCGAGGCCGGCGATGTCGTGGCCGTCGGCGGGGCCTGTGTACTTGAGCCCAAGGCTCTCGAACATGTTTGCGTTGTGCACCAGCGCTTTGAGGCTCTCCTTGATGCGACGAGCGGCTTCGTCCGCTGTGGCCCCGACCACTGGCAGGTCGGACGCCCACTGGGAGATCTCTTCCTTGGCCCTGCTGTATCTCTTGTCGACCCGAATCCGGCTGAGTGACTTGGCCAGGCCCCCGACGGTCGGGGCGTAAGAGCGTCCGTTGTCGTTGACGATGATCAGAAGATTCGGTGGTTGCAGATGCGAGATCTGGTTGAGCGCCTCGAAGGCCAGGCCCCCCGTGAGCGCGCCGTCTCCGATTACCGCGATGACCTTGCCTTCGTCGCCCTTGCGCAACTTGGCTTGTGCAATCCCCAAGGCGTAGCTAAGCGAGGTTGAGGCGTGGCTGTTCTCGACGAAATCATGCTCGCTCTCGCTGCGGCTTGGATAACCGGAGAGACCGCCTGCCTGCCTCAGCGTCGAGAAACCCTGGGCGCGCCCGGTGAGCAACTTGTGCACATAGGCCTGATGTCCCGTGTCCCACACGAGCACGTCTTTCGGGCTTTCGAAAACCCTGTGAAGGGCGAGCGTCAGCTCGACGACGCCGAGATTCGGCGAGAGGTGTCCGCCGGTGCGAGACACAGACTGAATTAGGAAAGTCCTTATCTCCTGAGCGAGCCGGCCGAGTTGCTCGGAATCGAGATCGTCAAGCTGTCTTGGGTCTCTGATTGCCTCGAGCAAGAGATGCCACCTCATACAAGGTCGAAGGGGTCAAGCCACTGTAAGCGATTCGTTACCCATTCGCCCATTGATTGCACCCTCCCCGCCATCTCCACGACACCTTCACATGGGCACGCGGGCGGCTCCGTCGGGCGGCGCGCCCGGGCGGTAGCCTGTGGCGGTGACGCAGACCTATCCAGG
>JACCZU010000046.1 GCA_013695835.1 Candidatus Aridivita willemsiae | reverse complement strand
GGCAGGTAGTCGTAGCGCCAATCGACCTCCGACCGGGCGGCGTCCCCGAACCAGGCCTTGAGAAGAGACACGGCGTACTTCGGGAAGTTGCTCCACCATCCCGTGCTTGCTGAGTTGTTCGACACATAGGCCCCGAATGAGCCGTCGGTGGCCGCCTTTGGCATCGGCAGGTAGCCAGGCAACAGGTTGAACAACGTTGGTATGTCGGTCGAGCCCTGGATCGAGGCGTGGCCGCGGAGAGCGAGGATGCCGCCGCCCGGCCGCCCGATGTTACCGAGCAGAAGCTGAATGATCGCCGCCGTCCGGATGTACTGGACCCCAACGGAGTGCTGGGTCCACCCGACCGCGTAACAGAAGGCGGCCGTTCTTTCGGGGCCCGAGTTGTCACACAGCGCCTCGGCCACCCGGACGAACAGATCCTCGGGAACCCCGCAAACGGCTTCGACCACGTCGGGCGTATAGCGCTCGTAGTGGCGCTTGACAATCTGAAACACGCACCGCGGGTCCTCAAGCGTGGGATCGGTCCTCCCCGTGGCCTCGTACTGCCACGAGGCGACGTCGTAAGTGGCCTCTTCAGAGCTCCATCCGCTGAAGAGGCCGTCGAGGTCTTCTGTGTCCTTGAAGTCCTCGGAGATGATCGTCGCCGCATTCGTGTAGTTGACGACGTAGTCCCTGAAGTAGCGCTCGTTCTTGAGGATGTAGTTGATGATCCCTCCGAGCCAGGCGATGTCGCTCCCCGCCCTGATCGGCACATGGATGTTCGCCATCGCGCTCGTGCGCGTGAAGCGGGGATCGACGTGGATTATCGTCGCCCCCCGGCGCTTAGCCTCCATGACCCATTGGAAGCCGACCGGATGGCACTCGGCCATGTTGGAGCCCTCAATGACTATGCAATCCGAGTTTTGGAGGTCTTGCTGGAAGGTGGTGGCGCCACCCCTCCCGAACGAGGTCCCCAGACTGGGGACCGTGGACGAGTGTCATATGCGGGCCTGGTTCTCGATCTGGATCGCGCCCAGCGCAGTGAAGAGCTTCTTGATGAGGTAGTTCTCTTCATTGTCGAGGGTGGCTCCGCCGAGATGCGCAATCGCCATGGTTCTGTTGAGCGCATGGCCGTCCGGGGACTTGTGCTCCCACGACTCATCGCGCGTGCTCTTGACACGCTCGGCCACCATGTCCATGGCTTGCTCGAGAGGAAGTGGTTCCCACTCCGAGCCTCCCGGGGGCCGGTAAAGGACCTGCTTCTGCCTGTGCGTTCCCGTGACGAGCTGGAAAGTCGCCGCTCCCTTGGGGCAAAGGCGGCCGCGCGAAATGGGTGAGTCGGCGTCTCCCTCGATGTCTGTGATCAAGCCGTCCTTGACGAAGACCTCCTGGCCGCAGCCCACGGCACAGTAGGGGCACACCGACTTCACAATCCGGTCGGCGGTCTTGGTCCTGGGCTCGAGCCGGCGCGTCCTTGCGGAGTGAGCAGTCTCCCCAAGCGCCCCGAGGTCCCCACGGGCGACCTGCTTGAGCACCGGCCAGCTCCTCACGGAGGAGATCGAATCCCAGACATTCACACGCGGCCCCTTGGTTTCCTCGCCGTACCCAAAATCCAGATCGAGAGCCAATTCTTACCCCGGCCCGGCCGGGCTCTTGACCCTAGGGACGGGCACCGGAGAGCCGTTGCCGGGGTATCGCCGAAGCCGGACACGGCCATGCCACTCAAGCGCGGCTACACTTGTATCCACTAACCTCGTGGGCGCCGGCCACGCACGGCCGAGCCCACGTCACCGAGTCTCAACAGGAATCGTCTAAGGGAGGGCAAGACCTTGAACCGTCGCCATTTTCTCAAGGGATCGGCCACAGTATTGCCTGCTGCGGCAGCATTGGAGGTGCTCGGCGGGAGTCAGACGCTCGCACAGGGCGCTCAGTTCAGAGACGACAACGACATCCTCAACTACGCTTTGGTGCTCGAGTACTTCCTATCCCAGTTCTACAGGGAGTCCTCTGGGCTCATCTCGGGCAAGGAAGCCAGGTATATAAGCGAGGTGGCCGCCGACGAGAATGGCCACGTCGCCGCCATAACTCAGACGATCCAGAAGCTCGGGGGTAAGCCGGTGCCGACGCCGGCCATCAACCTCGGCAATGCCCTTGCCAGTCGCATGACCTTCTTGCGGGCGTTCCACAGGTTCGAAAACCTCTTCGCAGGTGCTTACCTGGGCGCTTCTCGCTACGTCACCAACCCCGAGATCCTCCAGGCGGTGGTGGGAATCTACGCCGTCGAGGAGCGGCATGCTGCCATTGCAGGGGAGCTACTCGGACTGGGAGCCGAGCCTGGCGTCTACACCGGCGCAACGGGCAAGGCGGTCGACCGGGCCGAGGTGATAAGGGTGGTCAAGCCCTATATAGCCGGCGCCAAGTCGAGGGCAGCAGAGGCAGCAATCACGCGTTAGACAACGCCCCTTCAGCTTGCGCGGCCAACCTCGCCGCCCGCGCCGGGGGCGAACTGAGTCTCATAGAGATCGGTATAGAGGCCATCCGCGGCGATGAGCTCGTCATGGGTGCCTCGCTGAACGATTCTTCCTTCGTCGAGCACGATTATCTCGCTCGCCGCCCTGATCGTCGAAAGGCGGTGGGCTATCACAATCGATGTGCGCCCTTCGAGGGCGGTTGCGAGCGCCCTCTGGACTGCGGCCTCGTTCTCCGAATCGAGATGAGCCGTCGCTTCGTCGAGAATCACGGCGGCAGGCGCCTTGAGAAGCACGCGCGCGATGGCCAGGCGCTGCTTCTCCCCGCCCGACATCCGGTAGCCACGCTCGCCCACGATCGTGTCGTAGCCCTCGGGAAGAGCCGCAATCACGTCATGGATGCGCGCCGCGCGACAGGCATCGGCCAGCTCTGCATCCGTGGCCGACGGCTTCGCATAGCGCAGGTTGGCGGAGATCGAATCGTGGAACAGGTGCGGGTCCTGACTCACAACACCGATGGAATCGGCGAGCGACTGCAAACTCACGTCACGAATGTCACGCCCGTCGAACAGGATGCTTCCGTAGGTCGTGTCAAACAGACGCGCAACGAGATTCGACAGTGTCGTTTTTCCCGCACCGGAAGGACCTACGAGCGCGATCATGGCGCCGGGCTCTGCCGACAACGACACACCACGAAGGATCCAGTCTGAGGGCTCGGACGGAAGCTGCGCGTCGCCGGCCTCTTCGAGCGAGGGAATCGACCCAGATCCGCTGCCCGGGTAGCGGAACCACACATCCCTTACCTGGATGTGCCCGTTTGGGCTCTTGAGCTCGACCGGATGCGGGCGCTCGACGATTGCAAGGGGGGCATCGAGCACCTCGAAGACCCGGTCAAAGGACACGAGTGCGCTCAGCACGTCGACGCGGATGGTGGTGA
Source organism: Candidatus Aridivita willemsiae (assembly GCA_013695835.1). Lineage (GTDB taxonomy): Bacteria > Actinomycetota > CADDZG01 > CADDZG01 > WHSQ01 > JACCZU01. Next base: position 904 of record JACCZU010000046.1, on the reverse strand, counting down.
GGTTCTGGATGGGACCATAGAGTCGCCCGAGGTAGATAGTGAGCGAAACCATGGTGCCGACGCTCAGGCTCCCTTGGACCACTCCCCTTGCGCCAAAGAGATACACGGCTGCTGTAGCTACCGAAGCGACGGTGCCGAGAGCGAGGCCGAAGGAACGGCCCACGAGCGAGCGCCTTATGCCCGTGTCCCGCACCTCGGCGGCATGGCGCCTGAACTCCCCTGCCTCCTCGTCGAGACGACCGAAGAGCTTCACAAGCAGCGCGCCCGACACGTTGAAGCGCTCCGTCATTAGCGAGTTCATTCGGGCGTTGCTCTCCATTTGCTTGCGTGCGAGTCTTTGCACGATGCGGCCTACGCGCCTCGCCAGCCCCAGGTAGACCGGTACGAGCAACAGACACAAGATGGTGATCTGCCAGCTCATCGCCATCATCGCGAAGAGGGTGAACGCAAGCCCAAGTGAGCTCGAGACCGCGGTGCTGAGCGTCGATGTGACCGCCTGCTGTGCACCGATCACATCGTTGTTGAGCCTGCTTATGAGGGCCCCAGTCTGCGTGCGGGTAAAAAAGGCTATGGGCATACGCTGGACGTGGTCGAAGAGCGCCGAGCGCAGGTCGAAGATGAGGCCCTCCCCCACACCTACAGCAAGCATGCTGCTGACAAGCGAAAGCCCTGCGCCGGCGAGGGCCAGGAACAGCGCCACGCCCGCCAGAAGGTTGATGGCGGCGAGGTCCCCGGCTGGGATCGCCACGTCGATGAGCCGACGGAACACAAGGGGTGGGAGCACTGCGATGCCCGACGACAGCGCCACGGTGACGAGGAAGGCATAGACCCGCCGGTGGTAGGCGGCGATAAATCGCCACACTCGCCTGAGAACCGCGCGGTTCAGGCGCGCCCCCTTGAGCTC
>JACCZU010000045.1 GCA_013695835.1 Candidatus Aridivita willemsiae | reverse complement strand
CGTCGGTTACGTGCGTCAGGGTGTCGGAACCACACACCATGATTCGACGCGCCGTGCCGGCGGCGGCGAGCCCGTGCGCCATCGCAAGCGCGTAGAGGAAGCCCGAGCACGCTGCGTTGAGGTCGAAGGCTCCCGCCCCTGTGGCTTTGAGCTTGTCCTGGACGAGCGAAGCCGCCGAGGGCATCTGGAAGTCGGGCGTCGAGGTCGCAACGATCACCATGTCGAGCTCGGCCGGGTCGAGCCCCGCGACGGCCAGGGCCTTCGCCGAGGCCAGGGTGCCGAGCTCGGCCGACGACTCCTCGGGGGAGGCAAGCCTGCGCTCCTCGATCCCGGTGCGCTTGAAGATCCACTCGGGGCTTACCTCGAACCGCTCGCCGAGCTCCTGGTTACCGAGCTTCTTGTCCGGGACCGCGAAGCCCCATCCCGTTACGGCGGACCCCGTCACCGCCCGGTGATCCAGAACAGGGCCTCCCCCTGGTGGACGGGCCCCCCTGGGAGCGCCAACATGCCCATCACCCACCCCTTGAAGGGGGACACCACGGGAGTTCTCCGGGCGCCGCTCACCACCTCGGCAAGCACCTGGCCCTCCTCTATCCATTCGCCCTCGGTCGAGAAATCCTCGGCGGGCAATGGATGGAAACGCCCCGCGCTTGGAGCGACGACAACGCGCTCGCGGATGATTGTGCTCTCGGGACTTGCAAACATCGGCTCGTAAGTTGCTGCACTGGTTTCGGTCATCAGACGGATACCTCTGCTTTCTCGAGCTCGCGGAAGGTGCGCCCGGCGAGGCCCTTGACCACGGTGCCCGGGCCCATGTCGGCGAAATCGCGCACGCCTTGCCCCCAGACCCACTCGAGTGATTCACGGAAGCGCACGGGTGCGGTGAGCTGCTTGACCAGCGAGTTGCGGATCTCGTCGGCGGAGCTGTAGGGACGGGCGCTTACGTTGGAGACAACAGGGATCTCAGGCATCGAGATCGGGGCGCCGGCGAGAGCAACCTCGAGATCCTTCTCCGCCGGCGCCATCGCCGGGGTATGGAAGGGACCTGCCGTCTCCAGGAGAACGGAGCGTCCACCCGCACCCCGAACCAGCGTCGCGGCCTCGGTAAGCCCCTCCTCGGGGCCGGCGAGCACGACCTGCCCTGGAGCATTGTCGTTCGCCACGGTTATCCCCGCCTCGCGCGCGATGCGTGCTGCGGTATCGACGTCGAGACCGATGACGGCGGCCATGCCGCCGATGCCGCGCTTGCTTGCAGTCTCCATCGCATCGGCGCGCACCCTCACAATGCCGAGACCCTGCTCCTCAGTCAGCGCGCCGGCTGCGACCAGTGCCGTGTACTCGCCGATGCTGTGGCCGGCAAGGAAGTCGCAGGCGTCGTCTCCGGCAGTGTCGGACCACCTCATGAGGCCGGCGACGAAGATGGCCGGCTGGGCCAGAGCGGTCGGAAGCATCGCCCCGTTGCGCCGGCCCGCGATCTCGACGCGCCTCCTGAGGTCGTAGCCGAGGGTCTCGGTGGCCCTCTCGAGCACGCTATGACCCGGCGCGAGGGCGTCGAGCACGGTCTTGGCCGGGATGCCCTGCCCCGGGAAGAGACCTACCTTCATGCCACACCACTGCGACGGTGACGCCGCTTGAACCCGTACCACGCGGCTCCTGCGCCGACGGCTCCCGCCGTCGCTGCCGCGACCGATCCCGCCCGCACCCAGTGGCCGTGACCGGCCGACTGGGAGGCTTGGGCCACGACGGGGACCTCCCAAATCTCCCTCAACGCGATCAGAAGCTCATCGAAGAACGCCGCTCGGGGCACCGGCATCGCCAATGCGTCGCCCACGGCAAGCTCGAAAGAATCCATCAGCCGACTTCCTTTCCATCCATAGTGCTTCTCAACTTGGAACGTGCTCTGTGAAGGAGGATGCGGACTGCTCCCCGGCTCCTGTCCGTGATCTCTGCGATCTCCTCGACGGTGAGGTCCTGGAGATACCTGAGGGCGACGACCTCCCTCTGTGCCGGCGGAAGCTCGGCGACCTTTCGCCACACCTGCCCGCGACCCTCCTGCGTGATCGCCTGAGCCGCCGGCGACGGCGTCGGGTCGACCGTCTCGGGCACCTCTTCGACCGCGATCACAGACCTGGCCCTGCCGTTGCGCCAGGACCACACGGAGTTATGGGCGATCCGGAAAATCCATGCCTTGTAGGAGCCTTCGCCCCTGAACGAGGACGCCGACGAGATCGCCTTGAAGAAGACTTGGGCGGTGATGTCCTCGGCGGTGGACTCATCCGGGCACTGGGAGCGGACGAAGCGGTAGACGGGGCAGAGGTAGCGCCGGTAGAGCTCGGCGAACGCGTCGAAATCTCCGGCAACCCGAGCTGCCAGCGTCTCGTCGTCGAGGTCGGCGGTCATATCGATCATGTCAGCCAATATGGCATCTGCCCTCATTGCTGACGCGGACCTCCCCTGGAGAGAATTCAAGTGAGCTTTGCCGGTTGTTCCACGTACAGACTCATGGGCGTGCCCCAGCGTTACCGGATGCCGCCAACTTACTAAACGGTAACTTTTTACTCGGCCTCTGTTGACGCACAGTGAGCTTCTATAAACTTAGAGTGATCGAGCGGCCGACGAACAAGGCGGACAAGATGGGCGCGCCGGCGGACGGAAAGTCCGTGCGACGATAGCGTCGATGCAGCCCACGATCGCTCCGGAGCGCACCGAGGAGATCGACGCCGGCACCGAGCACGCCCCCGACCGGCCGTGGCTCGTGATCGTGTGGAACGATCCGATCAACCTCATGTCCTACGTCACCTGGGTGCTTCAAAAGCTCTTCGGTTACTCGCTCGGCAAGGCGACCAAGCTGATGCTCGATGTGCACCAGCGTGGGCGGGCCGTGGTCGCTAGCGGGGCCCGCGAGAAGGCCGAGCTCGACTGCTTCCGGCTGCACGCCCACGGCCTCTGGGCGACCATCACCAAGAGCGACTAGTCCGCAGGTCCCATGCCGTCGTTCAAGAGGGCGTCTGGGGGAGCAATTCGGGCCCGGCTCGACGCACGCGAGACCGCCCTCCTCCGCGAGCTTCTCGGGGAGCTTCGCACGCTCCTGGGGGCCGAGATTCGCGCCGACCCCGTCGTGCAGAGGCTGTTTCCCGACGCCCACGAGTCGGCCGAGGAAGCGAACGCCTTTCGCGAGCTCATAGGCGACGACCTCGCAGCGGCCAAGCGCGCCGCCGTGGCCAAGGTCGAGACCGCCGTCGGCTCCGAGGGGAGGGTCAGCACCCTGCTATCCGAGGACGACGCCGCCGCCTGGCTCACCGTGCTCACCGACATCCGGCTCGCAATCGGCACGAGGCTCGAAGTCACGGAAGAGGTCATGGAGGAGGAACTCGAACCGGACGACCCAAGGGCCGCTTCGCTCGATGTGCTCCACTGGCTCGGCTGGATGCAGGAGCTGATGCTGCGGGCGCTCACGCCTTTGCCTGAGCGCTGAGGCGCTGCCTCAGCCAGTCAAGATCGTCTGCAATCGCAGGCCAGGGCGTCTCGCAGATAACGACAGGCGCCTCCGAGGCTCTGACCATCGCGGCAATGGCTTCGGGGTCCATCTTGCCGTCGGAGAAGTTTGCGTGCCTGTCGGCGCCGGAGCCCGCCTCGTCGCGCGAGCTGTTGGCATGAATGAGATCGATGCGTCCTGTCGCCTCAAGCGCTCGCTCGACGGCGTCGGAGAGGTCCTCGCCTGCCGCATGGGCATGGCAGGTGTCAAAGCAGAACCCGACATCGAAGTCGGCGAGCATCTTCCATAGCTCGGCAAGCACCTCGATCCTGCGGCCCATTGCGTTGTCGCCACCGGCGGTGTTCTCGATGAGGATCGGGACCGAGCCGGTGGCCGGGGGGTCGAGCTCGTCGAAGACCTTCCACCAGCGCCTGAAGCCGCGCTCGACTCCGTCCTCGGCGTGACCCGCATGCACGATGACCGCCTTCGCCCCTATCGCCGCGGCCGCCTCGAGGGTGTTGGCCAGGATCTTGCGCGAGGGGATGCGCACGCGGTTGTTTGGCGAAGCGACGTTGATGAGGTAAGGAGCGTGCACGTAGATGTCGAGGCCAGAAGCCTGCAGCTCACTCGCATCATCCCTCGGGGGCGGCTTCTTCCACGACTGGGGGTCCCCGACGAACATCTGGATGCAATCGGTGCCCAGGGCGTGGGCCGCCTCGATGGGCTTTTCGGAATGGACATGCGCGCCGATGATCACGCCGGGAGTCTAGCGATCACCTCGGCGATCGCGCCAGGCAAGCGGGTCGCCTCGGCGATCGCGCCAGGCAAGCCGGGTCGCCTCGGCGATCGCGCCCGGGGCAACGCAGCTCCGGCGCCGGATAACCTTGTAACCCATGGCTCTAAGACTGGGGATCGCGGCCGGGAACCCGCTCGGTGTGCAGGCTGCCACCGAAGTGGCGCACGCGGGGGGCAATGCAATCGACGCCTGTCTCGCCGCCGCCGTCATGGCATGGGTCGCGGAGCCGTTCTTCGCCTCGATCGGAGGGGGCGGGTTCATCGCAGTGCGCCGGCCCGGCATGGCGACCGAGATCATCGACGGAAACACGGGCATGCCGCAGACACCACCGGCCGAGCCGGGCCAGGGTTTGAGGCGGATCTTCGTGCCCGATTACGCCGACGGGATCTACATGGGCATCGGGGCAGGGTCGGTCGGCGTGCCCGGGGTTCTCGCTGCCGTGAGGACGGCGTGGGAGCGCCACGGCCGCATCGAGTGGCCTGCGCTGTTCGCCCCTGCCATTACGGCGGCGCGTAGTGGTATCCCGTTCCCGCGCACCTCGAGCTACTACCTATCGTGCACGTGGCAGGAGATCTGGTCGCTCGACCCGGGATCGAGCGCGCTCTTTGCCGTCGACGGCAGGCCGTTTCAAGAGGGAGATCACTTCGTACAGCCAGAGCTCGCCGACACCCTTGAGCAGGTGGCCGATGGCGGCCCGAGCGTGTTCTACAGCGGCGCGCTTGCCGGCGAGATCGCGGCCGCGCTTGCCGAGGGCGGCGGCTTCCTCGGCTCGAGCGACCTCGACGTCTACAGGCCGGAGGTCCGCGCCCCGATCGCGAGCGAAATCTTCGGATGGAGGGTCGAGTCCAACCCTCCGCCGGCAGTTGGGGGAGTGGGGCTCGCGCACATGCTTGCCCTCCTCGACGCAACCAAGCTCGGCGACCCACTCGAACGGCTGCGCGCCATCGTGGGGGCGCAGCGTTCGGCCATGGGCTTTCGCAGCGACCGCTACCAGGACCCGGCGGACGTCGCCAACGCGTGGGAGGACGCGCTCAATGGGATGCGTTCCCCTTCGACCACCCACACTTCGACCGCCGATTCCGAAGGTGCGGTGTGCTCATTCACTGAGTCAATCGGCTACGGGGCCGGGATCGTGGTGCACGGCATCCTGCTCAACAACTCGCTTGGGGAGGAGGAGCTCAACCCGCTCGGCGTGCACCGACTCCTTCCCGGCTCCCGCTGCCACTCCAACATGGCCCCAACCGTGGCAACCGGGCCGGGGAGGATCGTCGCGCTCGGCTCGCCTGGGGCCAGCCGCATCGTCGGCGCCATCGGCCAGACCCTGATCCGGCTTGCGCTCGACGGCGATTCCCTGGCCGAAGCGGTGAGCGGGGCGCGCGCCCACTTCGACCTCAGACCGGAGGGCGAGACCCTGTGCTTCGAGCCCGGGCTTCCGGGCGAGGACCTCACCTATATCGCGCGTCCCTACGACGACATCCACATGTACTTCGGCGCCGTTCAGGCGGCGTCGGTTACTCCCGACGGAGCCGTCGACGCGGCCCACGACCCTCGTCGCTCGGGAGCAAGCGTCCTCGTCTGACCCCGAGCCCGAGACGACCCCGTACCGTGGTCGATTGTGGGTACCAGACACCCACAAACGACCGCACCTCGGATGTGGGCCGCTGGCACCCGCTCACACTGCGAAGCGGATGTTCAAGACATCGCCTTCACCGACGGTGTAGTCCTTGCCCTCGACGCGCAGGAGTCCCTTGCCCTTGGCCGAGTCCCACGACCCTGCACCGACCAGATCGTCGTAGCCGACCACCTCGGCGCGTATGAAGCCGCGCTGCAGGTCGGTATGGATGACGCCGGCCGCCTCGGGCGCCTTGGCGCCGCGTCTGACCTCCCACGCGCGCGTCTCATCCTCTCCAGTGGTGAGAAAGGTGATGAGGTCGAGCGCGCGATAGCAAGCGGCGACAACACGGTCCAGACCGCGCTCTTCGATGCCGAATCCACCGAGGAGTTCGGCAGCCTCGGCGTCGTCGAGCCCGGCGACCTCGGCCTCGAGCGCGGCGCTGATGGGAATGGCGCCCCCTACGAAACCATCGGGGGCTCCGGAAGCTGCATCCTCCTCGGCGACATTGGCGACCACGATCCAGGGCTTGAGCGTCAGTGCCCCGTACCCGCTGAGCACCTTGTGCCCCGCCTCGTCAAAAGTCCCCTCGGTCAAGGGACGCTCGGCCTCAAGCAGAGCATGTGCCTGCTCGAGTGCGGCGACCTCGGCTCTTGCCTCGTTTGCCTGCGCCCCCCTCGATTTCTTTCTCGCCTTGTCGAGCCCGTTCTCAACACTCGCAAGGTCGGCGAGGACAAGCTCGACCTCGAGGGAGGCCAGCTCCCCTTTGGGATCCGCATCGGCCCCGTAGGCCCGTACGACCATGCAGAGGGCGTCCATCTGCCTGAACTCGCCGATGCCCTGCGCCGTGAGCCCGCCGGGAACGTCGACGAACTTGACCTTGGCGGGCACCCGCTTCCTTGACTTCTCCATGACGGCGAGCACGGCGATACGCTCGTCGGGCACCTCTACGACGGCCTGGTGGGACCGTCCTCCGGCGCTCCCCGCACGGGTCAATGCGGTGAATAGGGTGGACTTGCCCGAAAAGGGCATGCCCACGATGCCAATGTCTTTCATCCACAAGAGGGTAGCGTCGGTCGAATGGACACCGGACTCGGCGCGAAGGTCGTTCTCGTGACCGGAGGCGCCGGCGGCATCGGGAGCGCCATCGTGCGGGCCTTCGCCCACGAGGGCGCAACCATCGCAGTTCACTACAACTCGAGCTCAGAGCGCGCGCAAGCGCTTGTGCAGGAGGTTGGCGGAGCGGCTTTCCAGGCCGACCTCACCGATGAGCGCGCGGCCGACGCGCTCGTGCCTCAAATCGTGCGCCGGCTCGGCGGGCTCGACATCGTCGTTGCAAACGCGGGTGTGTGGCCGGCCGCCGATGTCCCGCTGTGGGATATGCCGCTCGAGCGGTGGCGCGCCACGATGTCCGCCGATCTCGACAGCGTCTTTCTCACATGCAGGGCTTTCCTACGTCATGTGGCAACCACGGGCAGCGGCAACATCGTCGTCATTGGATCGACCGCTGGGCTGTTCGGGGAGGCAGGGCACGCCGACTACGCCGCTGCAAAGTCCGCTCTCGTCGTGGGTCTGGTGAAGAGCCTGAAGAACGAGATCGTTCGTATCGCGCCGGGAGGGAGAGTCAATGCCGTGTGCCCGGGGTGGACGAAAACGGAAATGACGAGGGAGGCGCTGGCCGATCCGGGCCTCGCTCCGCGCGTGACGCGCACGATGGCGCTCGCCAAGCTTGGGCGCGCCGAGGACGTGGCGCGCGCGGTGGTGATGCTCGCTTCCGATGAGGTCTCGGGCCACGTTACGGGCGAGGTGATCACCGTGGCCGGAGGTATGGAAGGCCGCGTCCTGCACGAGGGGTGACGTGCGATCAGCAGTCCGAAGCGGAGCCGACTCGGCGGGGCCGCAGAACAAGCGGAGCCGACTCGGCGGGGCCGCAGAACAAGCGGAGCAGGCCCGGCGGGCAGCAAGGCAGGCGTGACCGGCCCCGGCGGGGCCCGGCAGAGCCCCAACAACCGACGATTGGCTTACAGGATGCGGGCGCCGAGGGCGCTTGCGGCCAGCTCGACCGCAAGCTCTCCGGTCAGGTTGGCGTGGTCTAGAACGGGATTGACCTCGACGAGCTCTATCGAGGTTAGCAATCCGGATTCGGCAAGCTCCTCCATGGCCAGGTGCGCCTCGCGGTAGGAAAGGCCGCCGCGCACAGGAGTACCGACGCCGGGCGCGATCTCCGGGTCGCAGACATCGACATCGAGCGAGAGGTGAACGAAGCCCGCCGAGTCGGGACCGCGTACGACCCCGAGGGCCTGCTGCATCACCTCCGACACGCCCCTGCGGTCAACGTCGGCCATTGTCAGCACGCAGAGATCGAGCTCCTTAACGAGCTGCTTCTCTCCTTCATCGAGGGCGCGCACGCCGACCAGCGCCACGCGCTTTGGATCGACCCACGGGGCTGCACTCATGCCTTCGAGCTCGAAGCCACACCGCCCCAGAGCCGCGGCGAGGGGCATGCCGTGCACGTTTCCCGAAGGTGATGTGTGAGGGCGATTGAGGTCCCCGTGCGCATCGACCCACAGGACTCCGCCCGATCCGTACACGGCGCTCAACCCCGCAAGGGTGCCCATGGCGATCGAGTGGTCGCCGCCAAGGACGATCGGGAGCGCGCCCGAACCCGCAATCGAGGCGACCCTGGCTGCTATCTGAGCGCACGATCCCAGGATGGCCGGAAGGTAGCGGGCGCGTTCGTCCCTCTCAGAGGCGACCTCGGGGAGCTCCGCCATGACGTTGCCGTAATCCGTCACCCTGAGGCCCAACCCCTCGAGGTGCTCGTCGAGCTGCGCGTAACGAATTGCGCTCGGGCCCATGTCGACGCCGCGCCTGGAAGCGCCGAGGTCGAGCGGCGCGCCGAGAATGGCCACAGCGCGGACCGGCCCCCGGTCCGCTAAAGCAGAACGGGCGGGCCCCCGGTCCGCCAAAGAAGCACGGACCGGTCCCCGGCCCGCCGAAACATCACGCGCCCGGCTTGCATGCGGCATGAACGGCCGGCGAGGGACTTCCATGTAACGATGGTGTCATGGACCCGTCGCAGACGAGAACAGCCGTGATCACGGGCGCTTCGAGCGGCATCGGCGAGGCCACAGCGGTTCGTCTTGCCGGCGAGGGCTGGCAGCTCGTCCTCGGGGCGCGCCGCATCGACAAGCTCGAGGACGTTGCGGGCCGGACCAAGGCGCGCGCCCTGGCCCTTGACGTCCGAGACCCGGATTCAATCGCCGCCTTCGTTGGAGCAATCGAGGAGGCCGACGTGCTCGTAAACAACGCCGGTCTCGCCCTCGGCCTTGACCCCGTCGCCGAGCTGTCCGATGACGACGTCATCACCATGTGGGAGACGAACGTCCTTGGTCTCCT
>JACCZU010000175.1 GCA_013695835.1 Candidatus Aridivita willemsiae | reverse complement strand
CAACTGCTCTATGTCGGGGTCGGCGCAAGCGAGACCTACGGGGCAGGCGCCGACGACCCTCTGCGAGGATCGTGGCCGCAGGTGTTGTTCCGGACCGCGTTGCCGCGCAGTGCGTCGTTCGTGAACCTCGGAATTCCCGGCGCAACCGCTGCCGACGCTCTCGCGCAGGAAGTCCCGGTCGCCGTCGACTTGAAACCCGACCTCGTCACCGTGTGGCTGAACGTCAACGACCTGGTTGCGGGCTTCGAGCCCGGCGCCTACGAACGCAACCTGACGAAGCTGTTACGGGAGCTTCGCCGAGCCGGACGCACCAGGGTCCTGGTGGCAAACACACCGCCACTCGACAACCTGCCCGCCTATCAGGCCTGCCTCGCCGGGGAGACCGACCCTTCGAACCCCTGCGCGTTCGAAGGAGTGACGCCTCGCCCGGACGAGCTCAACGCAACCGTGCGCGCCTACAACCGAGCCATTGAGCGGGCGGCGTCTTCAACGGGAGCCGAGGTCGTCGATCTCCATGCCCGCACGCTCGAAGCGAGGAGCGCGGGGACCGACTCGGAGCTAATAAGCGAGGACGGTTTTCATCCGAGCTCGCAGGGCCACAGAGCAGTGGCGGGCGCCTTTGCCGAGGTACTTGGCCAGTGATCGACCCGGGGCGCCTGGGGCGTCACTTCGGCCGGGGGCCCGGCTAAACCGGTCCCCGGCCGAAGTTCCTAGATGGTGAACGACGACTACAGAGTTGCGGTAACCCCTGCGACGCCGGCGGGACCGACCACGAACGGATCGACCGCTGCGAGCACCTCGCTCGCCGTGAGTGGAGTCTCCGTGTTGCCCATGTAAACGCCACCCTCTCCCTTGAGACCGAGAACGCTACCCACCACGGCGGCGTGGCGTGCCTCGACACCGAAGATGCCGGCGGCGGCCTGGAGAATGGCCTTGTTCGAGATGAATCCGGCGGCGCCGAGGTAGGCCGACACGCCTGTGTTCTCGAATACGTGGGCCGTGGTCAAAAAGCTCTCGCGGCTCGAGAAGCTCTCGCCGAAATCGACGGCCGGAGCAGACACCGGGGTGCCGCCGAGCTTGGACACGGTGTCGCCGATGAGCGCGACATGAGCGTCCTCGTCGGCGCCCACCTGCTGGAGGTATTCATCCTCCACACCCGACAACAGTGACGCTTCGTTGCCCTGACGGTAGAACTCGGCCTCCAGGTACTCGAGCGTCAACGCATAGTTGAGCACGTCGATGTCACTCGAGAACGTCTGGGCGAACGAGCGACCTCCAAGCATCTGCAATGCAACGGTTGCCGGGATGGCGGTCGCCGAGCCCTTGAGGAAGTTCCTTCGATTCATGCTGTTATTCACCTCCTACTTGATGAACGGCTGGGCGGCCTTTAGGACCTGGGCCATCGTTGCCGTGTCCTCGACCGGTGCGGGGAATGGGTTGCCTCCGATGAGGCTTGCAATCACGGCCGCGTGGCGGGATTCGACACCGGCGATGGAAGCTGCTGCTGCGAGGATGTCGACGTTTTCTATGAGCGTGACCTGGCCGTGATAGGCAGTCACGCCGAGCTCTTCGAATACGGACGCCGTCTCAAGGAAGGCGTCGCGCGACTTAAACGTCGGCCCTGGAAACTTTACGCCGGGAGCCGCGACGGGCTGGCCGCCGAGGTCTTCGATCGTGGCCGTGATTGCGGCAACGTGTGCCGCCTCGTGGGCCTCGATCGGGATGATGAGCTCTTCTTCGCGCCCGGATACGAGACCGGCGGCAACGCCCTGCTTGTAGAACTCCGCTTCCAGATACTCGAGCGTGAGCGCGTAGTTGAGAATGTCGAGGTCTCCGCCGCCCTGTGCCGAAGCCGAGAAACGGTTGGTAGCGCCTGCGGCCGCCAGTGTCGAACCGACTCCGATGATTCCTGCCCACTTGATGAAGTTACGACGGGCATAGTCGTTGTCGAACTCGAGCACGGGCTTGCCTTCAAAGAGTTCCTTATTCTCCAATCTGCTACCCCCTTGGGTTTGTGGGTTGGTCTGACCCTCGCCCTTTCAGCGACGAAGGCACGTTGCGGGTAACACGGCCGCCCCATGGCCGAATGGCTGAATGGGGCGCGT
>JACCZU010000037.1 GCA_013695835.1 Candidatus Aridivita willemsiae | reverse complement strand
CTAGAGCGTGCGCTCGTAGGCGACGACGGCTTCGATCTGCGGGTCGGTGAGCGGGTCCGGCGGCACGGGTATGCCTTGGGCGGGCGCCTCGCTGAACGCAGGCATGAACGCGTAGCGGCGGCCGTTCTTCACCGTCGTGATGTGCTGGCTCTCCGAGAGGTGGCGGACGTCGCCCTTCCATAAAGCGGCACCCTGGTACCAGACCTTACCTTCTTCCTTGCCCTGGCCCTCAGGTCCGTGGCACACGGCGCAGCGCGCCTCGAAGATCTGCTGCCCGCAGCCGACGATGTCCTTGCCTTCGGGCTGGGCGCAGTCCTCGGGCAGTGGCTCGGGCTCGATCTGAATGCTCTGGAGGTAAGCGATGACGTCCGAGACCATCTGCTCGGTCATGGGCCCGCCATACAAGACACCCCACGCCGGCATGTCGGTACCGGGACGGCCACGCTCGATCGTGAAGGATATGACCTCCTCGTCCCAGCGCTGGAAGACGTTGTTGAGTGGTGGCGCCGTGTAGGTCACGCTCTTGCCGGTCTCGGGATCGGTGAAAGGGGCCGAGCCTCCGACGCCCTCGGCGCCGTGGCAGGTCTCGCACCCCTGGCCGAGCGCGATCCTGCGCTCGACCGCCTTGAACGCCTGAGCGTCCGTCTCCTCGGGGAGCTCAGGGGGGGCCGAGAAGATCAGCTCTCCCCGCTCGACCGCCTCCTCGGCGAAGCGCTCGGTGAAAGACGTCTGCCTCTGCGTCTCGGGCAGCCAGTAGGCGGGGATGAACACGGCGGTGGCGAGCGTGGCCAGGAGGCCCCACACCATGATGCGTTCGAGGCGGGGCCCTTCGAGCCTTTCATCGGGCTGCGCAGGGCGCATGGCGTGGGGGATGCCGAGCATGACGCTCGGCTTTTTAGTGCGCCCCGAGCGGGCGAGGAAGACCCCCCACAGCAGCGCGGCAGGGACGATGATCGCAAGCGCAACCACGAAAACCTGTCCTGTGTCCATGCGCCCCGGATCAGCTCTTGCTAGGTGGGGACACAGTAGTCACCCTTGGGCTCGGCGAACTCACCCCACGTGTCGGTGCCGCGCGGGGGCCCGACCTCGACCGTGCCCGTGTCGACGACCACCTGGCCCCCCTCGATGGTGACGGGGAAGCGGTCGAGGCCGCGCGGCGCAGGTCCCCCGAAGTACTCGCCGTGGAGGCGATATTTGGAGCCGTGGCACGGACATTCGAACAGGCCCGACTTGGAGCAGTGCGGGACCGAGCAACCGAGGTGGACGCATTTTCTGTAGAGCGCCTGCATCTTGACCTCGGTCGCATTCACGGCGACGTAGACGGGCGAATCCCCCGTGCCGTCGTAGTAGGTGAGCCAGAACCGGCCCTCCGGGTTGAACAGCGGCTTGAAGCCTCCGTCGGGGCCGATCTGCTTCATGATCTCCTTGGCGTCCCCGGCGGTGATCGTGGTCCCGAATCCCCCGGTGAGCTTCGGCCACAGAAACGACAGCGAGCTCATGCCGAAGAAACCGAGAAAGGTCACAAAGGTCGCGGTCCACGCCCGGTTGAGGAACTGGCGCCGCGACACCGCGAGCTGATCGGGGGTGAGCGGCTTGCGCTTTCTTTCCGGGACGCCCTGAACGGTGACGTTGTCGCCCGATCCGCGCGACGCTGCCTCAGCCACGGGGGCCGTCCTCGTCCTGCGGTCCCGCCAAGCCGCGCTCCCTGTGATCCGGCGATCGCTCCATGCCTGCCGTCACCACTCCTATAGCTCGAAGAAGACGCCGTCGTTCCACGGGAACACGAAGTTGAACCCCGGCCCCCTGAAGAACATCCCGATGACGGTGAGCACGGCAAAGCTGATCACGAAGAAGGTGAACAGCACGATCGCGAGCTTGCGGTCGTCGGGCCGGGTCGAGGGGTTGCGGTCGACGAACGGCGCCGCCATCAGCGCAATGATGATGACCGTTGGGATGGTCACTCCAGCTACCTGGGGATGGAAGTAGCGAAGGAGCTCCTGCAGGCCGAGGAAATACCACGGCGCCTTGGACGGGTTTGGGGTCTGGTTGAAGTTGGCGAGTTCGCGTAGCGGCGCGTCGACGGCGACGGAGAAGAACGTCAAGAGCGCCATCACGACCAGAAGCGAGAGGAACTCGGCGACCATGAGATGAGGCCAGACGTTGACCCTGTCCATGGGCTGGCGCTCGACCTTTTGGATCGCCTCTGGCTTGACGACGGCAAGCAGGCGCTGGACGCGCTCGGGCACCGCTCCCCCGGCTGCTGCGCCGTTGCCGCTCCCGTTGGTGATCCGGGCGGGTGCGCCGTTGCCCTGAGCCGGTTTGGTCGCAGGCTTCGTGGCGACCGCCGTGCCGCCGGAGCGCGCCCCCGAGGCCCCTGGCGCCTGTGCGGCCGGTTGTGCCTCGGCCTGTGCGGCCGGCTCCGGCTCGGCCTGTGCGGCAGGTTGTGCTTCGGCCTGAGCAGCGGGTTGTGCTTCGGCCTGAGCAGCGGGTTGTGCCTCGGCCTGTGCGCCGTTGCCCGACTTCGACTCGGCGACCGCCTTGGACGGGTCGGCTGCGCCCTTCTGCGCGCGCACGCGCGCCGCTTTGGCACGCGCCTGGGCGACCGCAGGCGAGGAGCCTTTCTCGGTCTCTTCGCTCAGTACCTGTTCGTAGACCTCATCGGGTGTCGGCATAGTGGTTCCATTCAGGTCCCTTTACAGGGGTCCCGAGATACCTCCGTCCTTGCGAACCCTCCAGAAGTGGATGGAGATGAATATCACGATTATGAACGGCAGGAACAAAACATGGAGCGTGTACCAGCGCAGCAGGGTCTCGGGCCCGATCACCGGCCCGCCGAGCAGGGCGAACTGGACCTGGTCCCCGACAACGGGCGAGTTCTTCATCATCTCGGTACCCACGGTGACGGCCCACACGGCGAGCTGGTCCCACGGGAGCAGGTAGCCGGTAAAGGCAAGCAGAAGCGTGAGCAGAAGCAGCACGACACCGACGATCCAGTTGAACTCGCGCGGTGGCTTGTAGGCGCCCGTGTAGAAAACCCTTGCCATGTGCAGGAACACGGTGATGACCATGAGATGGGCCCCCCACCTGTGGAGGTTTCTCACCAACAGCCCGAACGACACCTGCGTGTGCAGGCGCTGCATGTCCGAGTAGACGGCCTCGACCGACGGGCGGTAGAAGAACATCAGGTAGATGCCGGTGATCGTCAGAAGGATGAGCAGGAAGAACGAAAGCCCCCCTAGGCACAGCGTGTAGGAGAGCTTGATGCCGTGGCGCTTCACCTTCACCGGGTGGAGGTGGTAGAGCAGCGAGTTCATGACGACGTAGGCACGGTTTCTTGGGGAGTCGGCGTAACCCTTCCTGAAGATCGAGCCGGGGCGGAACATCGCCCGCCACAGCTGTCCGTTCTGGAACGCACTGAGGCGCTCGGCAACCTTCTCTCTGGGATTCCACCTTTGCGTCGCCACCTGTGTGTTGCCTTTCCTCCTAGGTTGCCTTTTGAGTCTGCGGGACCGTTCCCATGGCGCGGCCCCCGCCGCGCTTCTTCCTGCCGCCCGTGACCTCGCTCTGCACGAGCGCGCCCGTGGGGCAGCGCTCGACACACAGGTTGCACCGCGTGCACGCGTTGTCGTCGATCAGAAAGAGGATGTCGTCGCCCCCCATAGAACGGGCGAGCTCGACGTTGCCCGAGTCCTCGACCGCTGAGGGGTCGACCATGAAGATGCAGTACCACGGGCAGATGTCGACGCATCCCTCGCACAGGATGCACTGCTCGGGGATGAAGTCGATGAAGCGTTTGGG
>JACCZU010000026.1 GCA_013695835.1 Candidatus Aridivita willemsiae | reverse complement strand
GGGGGCCTTCGTCGACCTCGGCCTCGCCGTCGATCAGGTTGGGCTCATAGGTGAAATCGGGCTGAACCTCGTAGGCGCCTTCGATGACCTGACTCATGATCATGGCGCCCCAGAACAGGCTCGAAGCTGCGAGGTCGGAGTTGAGGCTTCCCGCAGGCTCCTGCTCGGCCCCGAAGACCACGGTTCCGCCCTGCTGTGGCTCGCCTTCTGCCGAGGAGCTGCCGCCCCCTCCGTCACTCGACTCCTGCGGCGCGCATGCAGCGACCGTCAGGGCAAAAGCGGTGAGCAAGCTTAGAAGAACCGACCAGCGATGGAACTTTGTCCGCATCTCATCTCCCCCCTCGTAACAATCGAGTGGCTGAACCGTCCATGAACCCGCTCAGGCTACTACACCCGTCGTACAAATACACGGCCCCCGAGCGAGCTTGCAATCCTAACCGGCGACTTGCTGAGTGCCGATGGAGTGGTGTGATCTCTACACCCCCTTTGTTAACCGGGCGTTTCGCCGTCCGGGTTGCCGCCGTGCTGCTTGCGGCGATGGCCGCCTCGGCGGTTCCCGCAAATGCGGCCCCGGCCGGCGTAAGGGGGCCGGGGTGGGCCGACCTTGCCGCCGCCGAGGCGCGCCTGGCCGAGCTCGAACGCGACTTCGAGCTCGTGGTCGAGCGCTACAACCTCGTGCGCGAGCAATACGAGTCCGCCCAGGGCCGTAGGGCGCTCGCCGAGCTTCAGATCAGGGATCTTCGGGCCGAGGTCGAAGGGGCTCGTGCCGCAGCGGTCGGCGCGGCGCAAGAGCTGTACAAAAGCGGCTCCCTCGAGGGGATCGAGGCGGTGCTTTCGGCGGCTTCGCTGGGCGACCTCGAGCGCCGGCTCGGCTACATGGGGGCGTCGCGCCGCGCCCAGCTCCGCGCGCTGGCGGCGCTCGGGGACACCAAGGGGCGCCTGGGAGGCAAGGTCGTCGAGCTCGACGCCAGCGTGGCCGCCTCGGCGCGCGCCCAGGCGCGACTCGACGAGCTCGCCGGCCGGATCGACGGGCTCATGCAAGAGCAGCGCGCCGAGGTAGCCGAGCTCACCGCCGCCGTGGAGCGCGCCGAACGCAGGGCTCGGATCGAGCGCCGCCGGCGCGCCCGTGCTAGTGCTCGCCGGGAAGCCGCCGAACGCGCACGCGAGCTGCTGGCGCGCCGTCTCGAGAGGCGGGCTGCCGCCCGAGAAGCGACCGGCAAGACCGCGCCGGTCGCCGGCGCGGCAACCGCTTTCGGGGCCCCCGGGGGCAACGGTGCTGCGGCGGACTGGGATCTTCCCGTCACCCCAGGCGGCGTCGCGGTCGCCGCCGCGTTGTCACAGATCGGCAAGCCCTACGAGTGGGCCGCCGACGGGCCGGACACCTATGACTGCTCGGGACTCACTATGTGGGCGTGGGGGCGGGCCGGGGTGAGCCTGCCGCACAACTCCGGCATGCAATACGACGCGACCGCGCGCGTCGCGCAGGAGGACTGGCAGGCGGGTGATCTCCTCTTCTTCGGTGCTCCGATCCATCACGTCGGTATGTTCATCGGCGACGACAAGATGGTCGAGGCCCCCTATACGGGCGCCTTCCTGCGAGTGGAATCCGCCCTCCGCACCGACTACGCGGGAGCCGGCCGCCCCGGCGCCTGAAGTCTTTGCCTTTCTGACGTGCTCACCATTTCAGGGTGTGGTGGGGGAGAAGCCGGGTGGGTTGCCGAATCGCGCCTTGAGCGTGCACGGCCCACCCACTCGGCCCGTAGCCGCCCGGTCGACAAGCCCGAGACGGGCAGGATAGTGGTCAAAGTCATCAACCACTACAGCGTCGAAGTGCCCAAAGACTACGAAGTGTGACTTCAACCAAGGTCAGGCTACGAGCGCGTTTCTGTCACACCAGCGACGTAACTTTCTCATATGGCCCAAACAAAGCCACCGCCTGGAGCGGCTTTCGCCTACGAAATCGCACGTGGGTCGTTGGAAGATCAACTGCACCGTATCGAGACTCTGGACGCGAAATCCGGCATCCTTCTTGCTGCCGGCGGCATCTTTGCCGGATTCCTCTTCTCAAGACGTTCCCTACTGACGAAAGCGCCAGAGTGGTTGGAGGCAACATCGGGTGCGCTTCTCTCGCTCGCGGTCGTCTGTGCTCTTTTTGCTCTTCTCAACCAGAGTTACATCACGGCACCGTGACCCCAGGCGGTGGCGAGTTTCGCAGGGCGAGACGAGCTCTGGCTTAAGTGGCGTTTCTTGGGCAATCTCCACCTGGCCGTTGACTGGAACCGCAGAAAGCTGGACCGGAAGATCAGATTCCTGACCGCCGCCCAGGCGCTGCTGATCGCGACCGTCGGGCTTAATGGGGGATACTTTGTTCTGACGACTCTGAGAGGCGGTCAGACCTTGGCTATTCGCAAAAGCGAGCATGAACAGACGCCGACTCCTGTGCTGCAGGTGCCTGCCCCCGTCGGAGACGGATACGACTACGTGCAAAGCCTCGGGTGTGTAATAGACGATCTAATGGGCCATTCGCGCGATGGGGAGAAGGTGGGCGCATTGCGATCGGAGAACCGGCCGGGCGATCCGGATCCGACCACGCCGCCAGAGCCGGTTCCCCAAGGCGACGACATCGGTACCAAGAACTCAGTTTCCGAAACCTTCGAGACCAAGTAGCGCTTTCTTCGGAGCGCTCTATTCTCGGCCCCGGGGACCACCGGTGACGTGGTCGTTGGTCCCCAGAATGAGCTTGAGGGGTCGCGTCATGGTCTGATTGCCGGGGCGCGACGTTGCGGGAGGCACTTAAGTGAGTGACGACATTCGCGAAAGGATCGAGCATCACTGGGAGGTCTGCGACGCGGCCGATTGGGATGCTGCGCACGAGATCTATGCGGAGCACTGCGTCGTCGAATGGCCTCAATCCGGGGAGCGAGTGGTGGGCAAAGCGAACCTGCAATCCCTGCGCGAGCACCATCCGGCGCGCCTCGGTTTCTCGACGAAGAGGATCATCGATGCGGGCGGCACGTGGATCACCGAGTACGTGATCACCTACGACGGAGCGCCGGTCTATACGGTGAGCATCATGGACTTCGAGGCCGGCAAGGTCGTCAAGGAGACCCACTACTTCTCCGACCCGTTCGAGCCTCCCTCGTGGCGCGCTCAATGGGTAGTAAGGACTTAGCGCCTATCAGACGCGGTCCAGTGCTTCATCTGAGGTCGGCTCCAGGTGCCTGCTCATGCTCAAAGAACGTTGCAAGGCGTCCGTCGGACGGCTCGAGGGGGTGGCCGGAACAACAAAGGCCGCCCCCCTCGAAGAGATAGCCGCCGAAAGCTACTGGAGGTGGTAGGTGAGCACGGTGGTGGTTGCCGTGAAGGCGGCGCTGACCTCACCGCGCGCCCTCGAGTAAGAACCGGTGCCGCCCGTGACCGCAGCCTCGAAGCCCGCTTGATCTTGGGGTCCCGCTACACCTGTGGCCGTGAACAAGAGGGAACCCAAAAAAAGGCAACCTCCTTAGCCCCTCTCGGCGGCACCGCGCGGCCCGGGTGGTGTTGCCTGCGCACAGTCGGCTCGCGCTACATCGGGCTATTCGGGGTCGGGCACGGGCTCGGGGGGCGGCGGACCCGTATAGCGGGCCGCGGGGCGGATGAGCCTGTTGTCGGCGGCCTGTTCGAGAACGTGGGCGCACCAACCGATGGTTCGGCTCGAGGCAAAGGTCGGGGTGAACATGGCGCGGGGTACTCCGCAAGATTTCATCACGACGCCGGAGTAGAACTCCACGTTCGTCCGCAGACGACGGCCGGGCTTGAGCTCCTCGAGGACCTTCAGGACGCTGTCCTCGATCTTGCGGGCGAACTCGTACTGCTCTCCGCCGAGGCGCTCGGCGACGTCGCGCAGCATCAACGAACGAGGGTCGTCGGTCTTGTAGA
>JACCZU010000017.1 GCA_013695835.1 Candidatus Aridivita willemsiae | reverse complement strand
ACCGATGATGTGATCGAAGTTCATCAAGGAATTGTGGGCGGTAGCGATCTGCTTCCCGAGGTTCACGACTGGATCGATCCGGTGGCCCAAGTCGTCGTAACGGCCACCCGCTAGACGCGTCTATGTCGCCGGCCGGGTCGCGAGGTCCGGCCGGCGAAGGCGCTCAAGGGAAGGTCTGGGTCCTTGCACTCGCTCTCGCAGTCGACCGCGTCTGCTCTAGAGCGGCGTCAGCACGCGCCCTCAGCGCGGCTCAGAGGACCGGACCAAATTCCTACGACTCCTGCACATGACCCAGCAGTTCATCGTCGGTGAGCCTTCCAATCTCGAACGCTTCGCCCAGCGAAAAGAGGAACGTTCCGGGATGCTCTGATGTCCATTTCTCGCCCGCCTGTCTATTGGCGAAGAAGTGGACGTAGTGACAGAAGCTCCCGATCACGTCCGCGTCGAAGGGGCGACTCGGTTCCAGGAAGGACACGACAACGTCCTCCGGTTTTACCGATTCCACTGCGTTCGGAGACACCCGTAAGGAGATGGTTCGGCCCGTGACCGGACATGCGGATTGAACATCGAGTGACGCCCCCGCCTGCGTCAGAGCCTTTGACACAGTTCCACGAGGAATTAAGCAGCATCTGATCCCTCCGAACACCCTCGGTTGACCTGAAGTCGTAGCTGCCTTGCTTGCTTCATCCCGGCCCTGCGTGCAGCGATGATGTCATCTGCTCGTTTGTCGTGTTTCTCGGCCGGCGTCACGAAGTCGATCCCCATGTGGAGCCGCTCCTCGTTGTAATAGATGACGAACGCGTCGGCATCATCGGCCAGCTTCATCGGGTTGGAGCAGTCGGCGCGGTAGAGACGTTCGCCCTTGATCGTCGCGAAGAAGCTCTCGATGGTGGCGTTGTCGGCGGGAGTTCGCGGCCGCGCAAACATCTGTGTGATGCCGAGATCGACGAAGAAGCGCCGGATCGTCTTGGAGCGCATCTGCGGGCCCCGATCTGATAGAGACTTCGGCATCTTGGCACCCATCGCCAACAGACCTTCGTTCGCGAGCGCCTTGTCGAAGACGTCCTTGACGTCATCAGAGGTTGCGCTGGGGCGCACCGCGTGACCAACGATCTTGTGGGAGAACATGTCGATGATCGCGATCAGATACCAGAACCCATCGCCGACACGGCAGTAGGAGATGTCCCATGCCCACATCTCGTTGGTTGCACTCACTTCGGTTTCGGGCTTGTTGGTCTTGGGGCGCCCTCGTCCTTGGTAGCGGCACAGGAGTTGGGCGGAGCGGAGAACCTTAAGCACCGTGGATTCCGACACGAACGCCGTCGCCGCACGGGACAGCTGGTGGGCGAGCTTTCTATGGTGCAGCTTCGAGTTCTCCTCGTCGCGTGCCGCGGCCACGATCGCGCTCCGTTCCGTCTCGGTGATCTGATGCGGCGTCGTCTTGGGCACCGGCGGCATGTCGGTGACATCTGGGATTGAGAGCGTCTTCGGGTCTCGACCATCGACCCAGCGGTGGAAGCGACGCGTTTCGAGCATCAACACCTCGCAGGACCGAACGATCGAGAAGCCGGTTTCCTTGGCCTCGGTGATGGCGCCGATCAACGCGAGCTTGACCTCCGCGGCAAGACGCGTTCCGCGGAGGGCACCCGTCAAGCCCAGCCGGATTTTTTTCGCAGCAGGGTGTTCTCGATCGATACTTCCTTGAAGGCGGACTCGAGCCGCAACAGCTCGCTCTTGAGCTCCTCCTCCTCGTGGTCCTTGGGGTTGCGACCGGGACCCTTCTTCAGCTGGGTGAGCGCTCCTTCTCTCACCTGAGTGCGGATGCGCGCCAGCTGCGACGAGTCGATGCCCCAGCGCCGCAGCACGTCGGCGATCTTGGCGTCCTTGGTGGATGCCTCCGTGAAGATCTTCCACTTGTCCTCGGCCGACAGCCGGCGTCTCCGGCGCGGCGTCTCTTCGTCCATCGCTGCCCTCCTTCCCGGGTGTGTACCACCCGTGATTGGAGGGTGCCAAGAGGGGTCGTGATGCTGACGGATTTCCGGGCGGTTTCTGGGTCAGAAGCTCAGACGCAAGCTGGCCCCGAGCCTGCGCGGGAGAAAGAGCGTGTCCCACGCGCACCACGCCCACAGCTTGTGCCCGTCGAGCGTGATCTCGTGTGGAGGCATCTCCGCGACGCTGAGTCCCCAGAAACCGATCACCCGCCCCTGTTCATCGCGATATACCCCAGGCCACTTCCCGACCCGTTTGACGATTTGCTTTTTGGCGAGCCCCGTGACAGACGAGAGATCGGCGTCGGTAACGGGCTTTCCGCGCCCTAGGAGTCTGTACAGCGAGGTGACCACGCGCCCGTCAATTTCGTCAGTCTCTGGTCTCGCCCTGTTGATCGCTTCCGCAATTGCCCAGACGCTTTGGTCATGGTCGACCCCTCCTTAGGGCCCATGATATGTTTTACCGAATAATACGCTAAAACGAGTGGAGGAGAGCATGCCGATCGGACGCCCGACGATCATCGAGCTCGAGCCGGTCCCGCTGGCCGACACCGAGCTAGTGGCCCGGCTGTTCCGTGCGCTGGGGGACTCGACCCGCCTGCGGATCGTCGAGTTGTTGCTGGAGGAGCGCGAACTTCATCAGATGGAGATCGTGAGGCGTCTCGGCGCCACCCAGGCACGGGTGTCCGAGCACATGGCGTGTCTGACGTGGTGCGGCTTCGTCGAGACGCGTACGGAAGGACGAAAGACGCTGTATCGCGTCGCCAATCGTCAGGTGCGGGGTCTTGTCGAACGGGCCAAGCGTTTCTTGGAGCAAAACGAGGCTCAGATCGCGTCGTGCCGCCGCATCGATCCCACCAGGGGTGAGAACTGATGGCAAAGCTGCGCATGCAAGTGGAAGGCATGACCTGTGACCACTGCGAAAAGACCGTTGAGGGGGCACTACTATCCGCGGGAGCCAAGGACGCCGAGGCGGATTTCCGGCGCTCAGAGGCGACGTTCGAGTTCGAAGGGGACACCTCCCTGATCGCTTCCGCAGTCCGCCATGCGGGCTACTCGCCAGGGAAGGTGGAGATGCTTGCGGCCGAACCGGTCATCCTGTCTGGACGGAGCGGCGGCGACTACGATCTCGTGGCGATCGGGGCGGGTAGCGCCGCGTTCGCCGCAGCGATCCGGGCGACGAATCTCGGCGCGCGCGTCGCCCTCGTCGAGCGCAACACGGTCGGCGGGACGTGCGTCAACGTCGGCTGCATCCCGTCCAAGAACCTGCTGGCCGCCTCGGAGACCTATCACCATGCCGGACACCATCCCTTCGCCGCTATTTCCTCATCCCAAAGCGGAGTCGACATGGGGACCCTGATCGACATGAAAGCGGGCATCGTCTCGATGCTGCGCAAGGAGAAGTACCTCGATCTCGCCGAGCACTACGGTTTCGAGATCATCAAGGGAACTGCTCTCTTCACGAGCCCCGAGACGATCGACGTCGACGGGCGCGAGATCCGCGCCGGACACTTCCTCATCTCCACCGGTTCCGCTCCGTGGGTCCCGCCCATCGAGGGGCTCGCGGAGTCGGGATACCTCACGTCGACCACCGCGATGGAGCTCAAGGAGCTCCCCGAGTCCATGGTGGTGATCGGCGGCAACTACATCGGGCTCGAGATGGGCCAGGTGTTCGCCAACCTCGGGACCAAGGTCACGATCGTCGAGGCGCTCGACCGCATCGCCCCGCTGGAGGAGCCCGAGATCTCCGCCTGGATGACGCGCATCCTCGCCGAGCAGGGCATTGAGGTCGTGACCGGCGCCAAGGTCACGCGTGTGGAGGGTGGTGAGCGCAAAGCGGTGATCGCCGAGGCAAGCGCTCAAGAACATCGTTTCGAGGCCGACGAGGTTCTGGTGGCGACCGGTCGTCGCCCTGTACTCGAGGGCCTTGATCTCAACAAGGCCGGAATCGAGAGCGACGAGCGCGGGAGCCTCGTGCTCGACGACGAGCTGCGCACAACGAACGCGAGGGTCTTCGCCGCGGGCGACGTCACCGGCGCGCCGCAGTTCGTCTACGTGGCCGCGGCGCAAGGCACCGTCGCCGCCGACAACGC
>JACCZU010000006.1 GCA_013695835.1 Candidatus Aridivita willemsiae | reverse complement strand
TCCCCGGAAGGGCGGATGTATGGCCAGAACCAACCTTCATGAGTTGGCAAACCGATTGCTCGGCAAGCTCGACGAAGTCTCACCCGGCGGAACCTTCGACGGAAAGCTACGCGAAGCGGCGGCGGATGCAGGACTTAACTCCGTCCGCAGCGCCGAGGCAATCAAGCTCTTAGAAGACACGGGGCGCATCGCCGTCGTCCAAAGGGGCAGGAGGGGCCGCAACACCGTGATCGACATCCGCTCCAAACAAGCAATCACCCTCGAAGACGCAGAGGCAATGCTCCCAAGCAGGGCCGGCAAGCGAAACAATCGCCTGAGCTACGAGGAGCTCGGAGTGGCAGTGGTCGAGCGCCTCATGTCCCTTGCGCGTGACGATGCCTTGAGGTCCGCGCAGGTGGATGTCTTCGCATCCGAGAACACGCGGCTAAGGGAGCGCAGCGCCGAGCTCGAGAGCGCGTTCGAGCAGTCGGCGGAGCGAGAGACCGAGCTTCGCATCAGGCTCAAGGCCGCAGAGGAGGCGCTCGAACGCGGCGAGGAGAACCTTCGCAAGGCGTTCGGGCCGGCGCGCCCGAGTGGGGAAGAGGCGCCGCGCCCCGTCGAGGATGCCGACGCAAGGGCCGTGCTCGACATCCTCCGCTCGGGCCGGAGTTAGCCGGGGGCAGGTTCCGGCAAACCCCCCGCCGTGGGAGGCGTTGCCGGCAGCAGCTTTACTGGGGTTCTGTGCCGAAGAGGCGGTCGCCGAAATCGCCGAGCCCGGGCACGATGTAAGCGCTCGAGTTGAGGCCCCTGTCGACCGCAGCCGTGAAGATGTCGATCTCAGGGTGGGCGCCCTCGAGCACCTTGATTCCCTCTGGCGCGCACACGATGCAGACCATCCGCACCCAGCGCGCGCCGTGCTTCTTCACCTGCCCCACGGCCGCGCTTGCCGAGCCCCCGGTTGCAAGCATGGGGTCGAGGACGAAGGTGTAGGCGTCGTCCATGCGCGGGAGGTTGGCGTAGTACTCGGACGGCTGAAAGGTTGCCTCGTCCCTTTGCAGTCCGAGGTAGCCCACGCGCACCCTGGGAAAGAGGTCGACGACGGCATCGAGCATGCCGAGGCCCGCCCTCAGGATCGGCACGGCCACGATCGGGTCCTCGAGCAGCTTCCCCGAGGCGGCCTCGAGCGGAGTCATGACAGCCGAGTCCTCGGCCGGGATGTCCTTGGTCGCCTCCACCATCAGCACCGTCGTAAGCCTCTTGGTCAGCGCACGGAAGAGTGCAGGCGCAGTGGCCACGTCGCGCAGCGAGAGCAGCAAGTGCTCGGCGAGCGGATGATCGACGACATGGACTCCCACGCGGCCGAGGATAAGGGTTCGGACCGGCCCACCGCTCGACTAGAGCGCCCGGCGGCCTCCGAAGCCTTCCCCAGGGGGGTGCCAGTGGGCTACCTCGAGCTCGCCAAGGCGCCAGCAGAGCCACGCCTCGCGACCTTCGATCGTGGCGGGAAAGTCGACGAGCCCGGTGGCCAGATCCCGTAGCTCAATGTCCCACTCCCTGAGACGCAGCATCAGCTCGTCGACGCGCTCCAGGGTGCGCGACCACTTGTCACGATCGGACGAGCCGCCGTTGCCCGCTGCGGCGGCCGCAACCTGGGAGCGGATCGCAACGGCCTTTTCGACTTTTTCCCTTAGCTCAACGAGCGTCGGTGCCAGATAGGGCAACAGGGCGTTGGCTTCTCCAACGGTGTATCTCTTTGGGGTCATGGCTCAGCCGTCGAGGGCGCCGAGGAACCATTCGGCGATCGGGTCGCCAACGAGGCGCGCCCCCTCCGCCGCAGCGGCCCGATCGAAGCCGACGCGCCGGTGCCGAATGGTCATCTCAGGGCCTGTGAGATCGATGACCAGGTAGCAAGCAGTGTCCCCATCCATCGGCAGCCCCACCGAGCCGGTGTTGCAAACGATGACTCCGCTCGCAAGTCGGCGGACGAAGGCGCGGTGGACGTGTCCATAGACCACAACCCCGGCTCCGGTGTCGTAGGG
>JACCZU010000292.1 GCA_013695835.1 Candidatus Aridivita willemsiae | reverse complement strand
TGGGGTACTGGCAGGCACCGGCACCGATCTCGCCTTGGTTGCGGCCTGGCTCGGATTTATCGGCGGGGTTCATGTTTGGGGTGAGCATTTGAGGGCCGCCGGTCAACGGCTCTTTCTGCACGCTGCGCCCCTGTTCGGCCGCCTTGATCTCGATGTCACGTGGCGGCTTGCCGCTGCGGTCGTGATCGGAGCGGCTGTTGTCGCTTACGGGGATCGAGTCGCCGATCGCCTCACGTGGCGGGCGCTGCTCATCGTGGTGATGTCTACAGCCGTGCTGTGGAGCTCGGCGCTTGCATTCGAGGACGGTATATCGGCGATCGGGGCGCCGCTCGAATCGGGCTTTGACTACCTCGTCGCAGTTGATTCTGTCGGTTCTCCCGCTCGTTTTGTGAGCACCTTTACCGAGCAACTGGCCTCTTATCCCATCCATGTCCAAGGTCATCCGCCGGGCTTCGTGCTGCTGTTGTGGGGGCTGGCCCAAATCGGCCTTGGAGGCTCTGGGCCCGCAGCCGCAGTCGTCATCATCACCGGCGCTTCGGCGGGAGCGGCAGCCCTAGTTTCGCTGAAGGCGCTGGCTGGGGAGGCGCAGGCGCGCAGAGCAGCACCCTTTGTAGCGCTTGCACCGGCCGCGATTTGGATTGCCACGTCGGCGGATGCGTTCTATGCGGGGGTGAGCGCGTGGGGGATCGCGCTCTTTGCCGTCGCATCGTCGCATCGTGATCGGCGCTCGGACATGCTCGCGACCGGCGCCGGAGTTGTTGGTGGCGCCGCACTCTTTCTTTCTTACGGAGCCGCTGCGCTCGCTCCGATTCCCGCCGCCATCGCCATCGTGACCCGCATGCTTCGGCCACTGGCAGTTGCAAGCGTGGGCGTCGCGCTCGCGGGGGCCGCCGCTCTCGCAGGCGGGTTCTGGTGGCTCGACGGACTCGAGGCCACCACCCTGGCTTATCGTGCCGGCGCAGCCGCCCACCGCCCGGGGTCTTATTTCCTGGTCGCGAACCTGGCGGCCTTTTCCATCGCGCTTGGACCCGCTGCGGCGGCCGCCGTCGCAAGGCTGCGCCATCCCAAGGTGTGGATTCTGGTGGGCGGGGCGCTGGCAGCGGTCCTCGCCGCCGACCTGAGCGGTTTGTCAAAGGGCGAGGTCGAGCGCATCTGGCTGCCTTTCGTCCCGTGGGTGCTCCTCGCAACCTGCGCTTTGGGGGGGCCGGCGCGCCGGGCATGGCTAGGAGCGCAGGCAACGGTGGCGCTTACGGTTCAGGCATGGGTGCAGACGCCGTGGTGACCGCTGCTGAAGCGCCGCGCGTCCTCATTGTCGAGGATGACCGAATGGTCTCCGATGTCGTTGCGCGCTACCTGCAGTTGGAAGGCTTTGTCGTCGACCGGGTCGAAGACGGCGGGAAGGCTCTGCAGCAGGCCGCCGAGCGCCCGCCCGACCTCGTCGTCTTGGACATCATGCTTCCCGGCATCGACGGTCTCGAAGTCTGCAGAAGGTTGAGGTCAAAGTCCCCTGTTCCCATCATCATGCTCACGGCCCTTGGAGAAGAGGCGGAGCGCGTTACCGGCTTGGAGCTTGGAGCCGACGACTACGTGGCCAAGCCCTTCTCTCCGCGTGAGCTCACGGCCAGAGTGAAGTCCGTTCTCCGGCGCGCGCGCTCTCCCCTTGCTGCTGGGTCCCCCGAGCTCACAGGCCCTCTCACTTTCGATGGGCTAAAGATCGATCTCACCGCCCACGAAGTTTTCATCAACGATAAAGAGGTCGCGCTTACGGCGCGCGAGTTCGAGCTCTTGGTGTTCTTTGCGCTACGCTCCCGTCAGGTCTTTACGCGCGAGGATTTGCTCTTGCACGTGTGGGGCTACAGCTTCGGCGACGCATCGACCGTGACCGTGCATGTTCGAAGGCTGAGGGAGAAGATCGAAGCCGACCCCGCCAAACCCAAGCGGATTGTCACCGTGTGGGGGGTGGGCTACCGGTTCGAGCCATGAGAGGCGTCATGAAAGGCGCTCATCACGCGCTGGTGTTTGCCGCCGGAGCCGTTCTCACCGCAGCAGTGGCGGTCGTTCGGCTCATGCCCGTGCCTGACTCGTTTCAAATAGCCGGCATAGCCGCCTCGACTGCGGCGGCGGCAGGCCTGATCGGAGCGTGGGTTGTTCACCTTATGCGGCGAAGGTCGCTCGGCATTCAAGCGACCGTGGCTTGCCTCACGACCGTTGCAGCGGTCGCCTTGGGATCGGCCGTGGCCGCACGGGGCATGTTCATATCAAGCCGCGATTTCGATACGGTCCTCGTCGTGCTGACGGCCTCTGGGGCGGTCGGGGTCGTCGTCGCGATGTTTCTCGGCGATCGGCTGTCGATGGCCGCACGACTTTTGGGTTCGGCTGCGCGCCGCATCGGCGCCGGCGAGGCCGTGAAGCTCGAGACGGCGCTCCCCGAGGAGCTGGCGAGCCTCGCCCGCGAGCTCGAGTACACGTCCCGGCGACTGACGGAGTCTCGGAGGCGAGAAGACGCGCTCGAGAGCTCGCGACGCGAGCTCATCGCGTGGGTGTCTCACGACCTCCGTACGCCTCTGGCAGGCATCAAGGCCATGGCAGAGGCGCTCGAAGACGGGATTGTCGAAGACGACGACACGGTGAATCGTTATCACCACGGCATGGGGGTTGAGGCCGGACGGCTGGCGGCCCTGGTCGAGAACCTGTTCGAGCTAAGCCAAATCCACGCAGGGACTTTGCGTTTGCATAAGGAGCCGGTGATGCTCGGCGATATCGTGTCGGACTCGGTGTCGGGAGCCGCAGGAGTCGCACGGGCGAAGGGAGTCGCCGTCGAGGGCCGGATGAACGATGAGCCCCCCGAGCTCGATCTGGCAACCCCCGAGATGGCGCGCGTCCTGCGCAATCTCCTCGATAACGCCCTCCGCCACACACCGCCGGGGGGCGACGTCATGGTCGAGACGGGAGTTGATAGCAACCACGCTTATGTCTCGGTGCGTGACCAGTGCGGTGGGATCCCCGAAGAGGACCTCGCGCGCGTCTTCGAGGTTGCCTTTCGTGGCGAGGCGGCGCGCACCCCGGGTGCCGACGGAGGCACCGGGCTCGGGCTCGCCATAGCTCGAGGAATTATCGACGCGCACGGCGGCCGGATCACGGTCGCCAACGAGCCCGGGGGCTGCCGCTTCACCGTGCTGTTGCCGTTGCAAGAACGCAACCAATGAAAGTGCTTGTGACCGGCGCCGCAGGGTTCGTCGGCTCGCATGTCGTCGACGGCTTGATCGATTCCGGCTGCGAGGTCATCGGTCTCGATGTTCTCCTTCCCGCAGCACACAGCGGTCCTCCCGCTTACCTCAATCCAAAGGCCGAGCACCTTCGAGTCGATCTCCGCGACCTCTGCGCGGTTGAGCGCGCCGTCGAGGGCGTGGACGCGGTGAGCCATCAGGCCGGCATGGTGGGCCTCGGCAC
>JACCZU010000289.1 GCA_013695835.1 Candidatus Aridivita willemsiae | reverse complement strand
GGCGTCGATGAGGGGGCCGACATGTACCAGGCCCCATGCGAGCTGCCGGCACAAGGATTTTGGTTCCCTCCCACGGTGTTTACGGGCGTGTCGCAATCCCATCGCATCGCAAGCGAGGAGATATTCGGCCCGGTGCTTTCTGTGCTTACGTTCCGAACGCCGCAGGAGGCGATCGACAAGGCCAATAACACTCCTTACGGGTTGTCCGCCGGTGTCTGGACGGAAAAAGGCTCGCGCATCCTGTGGATGGCCGACCGGTTGCGCGCTGGTGTCGTGTGGGCGAACACCTTCAACCGCTTCGATCCTGCGAGCGCGTTCGGCGGCTACAAGGAATCGGGTTTCGGGCGCGAGGGCGGCCCCCAGGGATTGTCGTCCTATCTACGTCTGACGGAGCCGTAAGCGTGGGTGAACGCGTCGACGTGCGCAAGACCTACAAGTTGTTCATCGGGGGGGCCTGGCCCCGCTCGGAGTCGGGCCGCTCCTATGAGGTGATGTCCGCCGATGGGAAGTTCATCGCCAATGCGGCGCGCGCATCGCGCAAGGATCTGCGGGACGCGGTCGCAGCCGCTCGCAAGGCCTGGCCCAAGTGGGCTGGGCTGACCGCATACAACCGCGGCCAGATTCTCTACAGGGTTGCCGAGGTCATGGAATCACGGCGCGCCGAGCTGATCCACGAGGTCGAGCGCGCCGAGCAGGACCAGGGGCGTCATCGGCCGGACCCGGCCGAGTCCCAGGTCGACGAGGCGATCGACACGTGGGTCTGGTACGCAGGCCTGACGGACAAGCTCGCTTATATGGCCGGGGGGCTGAATCCCGTCGCCGGCCCCTACTTCAACATCAGCGTGCCAGAGCCCACCGGGGTTGCAGGCATCGTCTGCCCAGAGCGGCCGTCGCTCGGCGGATCGTGTGCCCGCCTCGCCGCCGCGCTCTGCGGCGGGAACGCCGTCGTTGCTGTGGCGTCCGAGAAGCATCCTCTTCCGGCCATCACGATGTCAGAATGTTTTGCCACATCAGACCTTCCCCCCGGTGTTGCGAACATCCTTACGGGTCACAAAGAAGAGCTCGTCCCGGTGCTTGCGGCCCATGGCGACGTCGACGCGATCGATGTCACGGGGGTTGCAAGCAAGGATCTGGAAACCGTGGAGGCGGCCGCCGCAGCAAACGTCAAGCGAATAGTGCGCGCGGGAGCCGCGGGGCAGACCCGGCCGGACCGCCGGACGCAGCCGGCGAGGAGCCCCTACGAAGCGACGGCGTTCATGGAGATCAAGACGGTGTGGCACCCCAAGGGGGCCTGAGCCCGGCGCGCTGTTAACGGCCACTCCATGTCGCGGTCGGCCAACGTTCACACTCGCTCTGTAGCCTCCCGGAGAAATGAGAAAGACTTCGCGGGGAGGAAACCCTTGATGACCGTGCTCGGAGCGCGTCGGAACACCCTTGTTGCATGGCTGCTCATCGTCGCCTTTGCCTTTGCGGCCGCTGTGGTGCCTCAGGGGCCGGCGGATGCCGCCCAGTTTCGCATCGGTCTCGAACGGGCACATGCACACAACGACTACGAGCACGACCGTCCGCTTTACGATGCACTCGATCATGGCTTCAAGAGTGTCGAGGCCGACATCTATCTCGTCGGCGATCAGCTTCTGATCGGTCATGACCCAACCGATCTCACGCCGGAAAGAACGCTTCAATCGCTGTATCTCGATCCGCTCAAGAAAATAGTCAGGACCAAAAGGGGCAGCGTCTACAGGGGAGATCGCCACTACTTCAACCTGCTGATTGACGTCAAGACCGAGGCGGTCAGCACCTACCTCAGGCTCGATGAGGTCCTCGCCGGCTATCGTGGGATCCTGACGAAGTTCGCCAATGGGCGTGTAACGGTCAAGGCCGTCACCGCCGTCGTTTCGGGTAACAGGTCCAGACCGCTCATGGAGAGCCAATCCGTCCGTTATGCATTCTACGACGGGCGTTTGAGCGACCTCGGGACCGGCGCGGCACAGTCGCTGATCCCGCTTATCAGCGATAACTGGATGAACAACTTCACCTGGGACGGCTCCGGGCCTATGCCGGAGGCCGAACGTGCCAAGCTCCATTCAATCGTGGCCACGGCCCACGCCGACGGGCAGCGCGTCCGTTTCTATGCGACGCCGGACGAGCCCGGCCCCGAGAGGGCCGCGATCTGGAAGGAGTTGATGGCGGCTCGCGTCGACTACCTGAACACCGACGACCTGGCCGGTCTGAGGGATTTCCTGCTCGCCAACGATCCCCGGCCTGCGGTTCCGTACGTCAACTTCCATAACGCGAGCGCAAGGCTCACTGCCCTCAGGGCGGCCCTCGCAGCCTGAGCCCTACCCCCAGGCGCACCCCCTAGGTGGTTTGGGGGGCGCCGACCGACTGCCGGCCTCGACGGGCGCGCTCAATTATCTGGAAGAACCTGCCGATAGGATCGGTAATCTACTCCGTCACGCCTCGGGGGAGCCGCCCTCGAGTGGCGGGAGAGACGGGGGGACGTGGGATAAGGTCGGCAAAAAAAGGGGGAAAGGCCCTCGTGGTCGCAGGTCGTCATAGAAAGTATCGGCTGTTAACCGCAGCCTTGCATAAGGTGCTTGCTCGATTCGCCGACACCCGCGGCCACGCGCCGGATGGTGGGGAGCCGGGATGGGATGACTCCGAGTGGGGTCAAGCCGACTACCAGTTTCGCTCGCTGACACGGAGATCCTCAAACCTCGTCTCGGTGCTCGGCCCCGACGGCGTCCTGCGCTATCAGAGCCCCTCGGTCGAGCGGGTGCTCGGCTACAAGCGCAGCGAGCGCATCGGAAGAAGCGGTTTCGGGAACATCCATCCGGACGACGCCGGGCCGGTACAGGCGTTGTTTCAGGCCCTGATCGAGACCCCAGGGGGCGAGGTGACGACCGAGTGCCGCATCAAGGATGCGCACGGGATCTGGCGGTGGTTCGAGATCGTCGGCGAGAACATGCTCGATGTCCCCCACGTCGGCGGGGTCGTCGCCAACTATCACGAGATTACGGACAGAAAGGCGCTCGAGGAACGCCTCCGCTACCTTGTCGAGGGCGTGCCCGCCATCGTCTACACGGCAGAAGCCGGCCCCGAGGCGACATGGACATATGTGAGTCCCCAGATCGAGCCGATCCTCGGCTTCACTCCGGCCGAGTGGATGTCCGACCCGACTCTCTGGTGGCGCCGGCTTCACCCCGATGACAGACAGCGCACCCTTGCGAACGAACAGGAATCGCTGGAGGACGACAAGACCATAGCTTCCGAGTACAGGATGATTCATCGCGATGGGCACATTGTGTGGCTGAGGGATGAGGCCGTCGTCGTGCAGGGGCATGAGGCACCGCCTTATTTTCAAGGTGTCCTCGTGGACGTCACAGATCGCAAGCGAGTCGAGGAAGCTCTGGGCTCGAGCGAGAAGCGTTTCCGGACGATCTTTGACTCAGCGCCGATTGGGGTGAACCTGGTGGACCTCGAGACAAGAGTTATCGAAAGCAACAGGGTATTAGAGGAGATGTTGGGTTATGGGGCCGGTGATCTCAAAGGCTTGACGATGAGGGACCTTACTCATCCCGAGGACCAGGCGTTGAGCCACAAGATGTTTCGCGAGCTCTTGTCCGGGGAGCGCGACGACTACCGGCTCGAGAAGCGTTACTTGCGCAAGGATGGCACGATCCTTCAGGCGCACCTAAGCGTGGCCCTTCTTCGAGACGACAAGGGCGCGCCGGAGTTCGTCGTCGGCATGATCGAAGACATCACAGCGCGCAAGGAGCTGGAGAAACAGCTCAGGCACCAGGCCTTTCACGATCCGCTCACTGATGCCGCCAACCGGGCGCTTTTGGAAGACCGCATCGAGCAGGCGCTGGCTCGCATCGACAGAAAGAGCGAGACCGCGGCGGTCTTGCTTGTCGATCTCGATAATTTCAAGGCCGTCAACGACAGTTTCGGACACGCGGGAGGCGATCAGCTCCTCGTCGAGGTGGCGAGCCGTCTGCGGGCCTCGTTGCGTCCGGCGGACACCGTGGCCCGCCTCGGCGGAGACGAGTTCGCCGTCCTGCTCACCGATGTGGATGGCAAGCGGGGGGCGATCATGGCGGCCGAGCGGATACTCAGTGCGCTCGGCGAACCCGTCGAGCTCTTGGGCGACACGACCAGCATCTCCGTAAGCGTCGGGATCGCCATGAGCATGACTGGGCATCAGAGCCCGACCGAGCTCTTGCGCAACGCAGATGTAGCAATGTACATGGCGAAGGGCGCAGGCAAAGGGCGCTACGAGATGTTCGAGGAAGGGATGGTCACCCTTCGGCAATGGCAGGCCCTGCAGGCGTGAGCCGGGTGGCCCCGCCTCTACGCAGCCTCGAGTCCATCTGTGCGTGCCCGCCTGTGGGCATCTCGGACCTGAGGGTGGACGGGAAGAAGAGCGCCGGCAAGCCGCATCACTCCGTACATGTAGATACGAAGCGACGGCTCGATGGCACGGATCCACGGCAAGCCGTACAGCTCGCGTGCCTCCTTGGGGAGCAGTCCAACGGCCGCAACTGCGAACTGCGCCCACAAGGGCTTTAACGGCAGTGGCATTGGAGGATTGAGCAGCAGGCGCATTCCCTCGCGCGCCCCCGAGGTGACGGCCAACCCGTCGAAGCTACGCAAGTAGGCATCGACCTCGGCGACGCTCGATGGCACATCGTCGGCGGGAAGGCCGACGAGAACTGCCGCCTTGATCATCTCGCGCACATAACGATCGGCGTCCGCATCCGACAGGCCTGCCCCGTAGGTGCGGTAAGCCGCAAGGAAGGAGTCGACCTCAGTCGCATGGACCCACAACAACAGCTCGGGGTCGTCGGCGCAGTAGGGTCGCTCGGTAACCGGGTCGACGCCCCGAATTCTGCGATGGATGGCTCGCAATCTCTTTGCCGCCAGGTCGGCCTGAGCCCTGCTGCCGTAGGTCGTCGTGACGATGTAGTCGGAGGTGCGCCCCAACCTGCCCCAGGGGTCGCCCTTGTACTTGCTGTGCTGCTCCACGGCTGCCATCGAGCGCGGATTGAGAGCTTGAAGCAGCAGCGTGCGCAGCCCGCCGATCATCAAGGAAGGGTGTGCATGCATGCGCCACACAATGCTGCCGGGACCGAAGTAACCAAGGTCGGCGTTGTCGGTTGGGCTGATGGCCGTCACATCACGATGCTATTGCCCGCCGCCCGTTTTCGATGCCTCTGCGAGCTTGTGAATGCAACGGGCCTTGCCTCCACCGGCTCCCCCCGGCTCCCTCCGGGCGTCAAGTGGGCCGCTCGCGACCCTGTTCTCCTTTTGCCGGCGCGCCGAGGTGGGCCGCGCGCTCGATCACTCCTCGCACAACGATCTCCAACCGGCCGGAGGCCCTCGCTCCCACTGCCGCGACCTCGTCGTGGCTCAAGGGCTCCGGGCTAAGCCCTGCGGCGGCGTTCGTGACGAGGGAGAGGCCGAGCACGCGCGCCCCAAGGTAGCGAGCCATGATCGCCTCGTGAACGGTAGACATTCCCACGAGGTCGGCCCCCATCGCCGCCAGCATGCGCACCTCGGCAGGCGTCTCATAGGTCGGCCCGGGGAGCCCTGCGTAGACGCCTTCCATGAGTGCTTGATCGACGGAGCGGGCCATTGCTCGAAGTGAGGCGTCGTAGACCTCAGAGAGGTCGAGGAAGCGCGGCCCGAGTGAGTCGTCGTTGGGCCCCGTCAGGGGGTTCGAACCCGTGAGGTTGAGGTGGTCCGAGATGAGGCACAAGGAGCCGGCGTCCAGATCCGGGTTAATGCCTCCTGCGGCGTTGGTCAAGATGACGATCCTGCAGCCGGCTTCGACCGCAGCCCTGACTGCGAAGGTCACCTCGCTTGGGGCGCGTCCCTCATAGAGGTGGACCCGTCCTGCGAAGGCAAGCGTCGGCACCTTCGCCACCTCTCCGGCGTAGAGCGCCCCCTCGTGTCCCTGCACGGTCGAAAGCGGCATCCCCGGCACGGCTGAGTAGGGGACGGGTGAACCGCCGACCAACGAGCGGGCGAGATCACTCAGCCCCGAGCCGAGGATTACCGCCACTTCGAAGCCGTGTCGTCCCGTGGCGGCTTCGACGATGGAGGTCACGGGCGGATGCGCTCGAGGATCAGGGGGCACGGATCGGGAGGCTCGGGGTCGATGCTCACTGCGCCGGCAAGGGCCGTGCCTGCGGGCTCGAAGCGCGCCGGGTCGTCGGCGTGCAACTCGAAGATCGGCTCGCCGACGGCCACCTCGTCCCCCGGTTTCTTGAGGCACACGACCCCGGCGCCCGGGCTCACGGCGTCCTCTTTTTTTGCCCGGCCGGCCCCGAGTCGCCAGGCCGCAATCCCCACTGCGCGGGCGTCCATCCTCGATATGAACCCCGACGCCGGTGCTTGGACTTGCTCGCGCTCGGGGGCCTCGGGCACGGGGGCGTGAGGGTCTCCGCCCTGGGCGCTCACCATCGCGTTGAAGCGATCGAGCGCGCCGCCGCCTGCGATCGCATCCCAGGGGTCGGCGTCCAGGCCACAGAGGTAGAGCATCTCCCGTGCGAGCTCGAGGGTCACCTCCATGAGATCACCGGGGCCGGCGCCGTTGAGCGCGGCAAACGACTCGCTGACCTCGAGCCCGTTGCCTGCCGTGCGCCCGAGCGGAGCGTCCATTGCGGTGAGCAGCGCCGAGGTCCTGAGCCCGTGGGCCGCCCCGATCGACACCATGGTCTCGGCAAGCTCGCGTGCATCGTCGATGGCAGGCAAAAAGGCCCCCGAGCCCACCTTGACGTCGAGGACGAGCGCTCCCGTGCCCTCGGCGATCTTCTTTGACATGATCGATGAGGCGATCAAGGGTATCGACTCGACCGTGCCCGTGACATCCCTGAGCGCGTAGAGGCGGCGGTCGGCAGGCGCCAGATCGGGGCCTGCCGAGCAGATCACGCACCCGACCTCACGCACCACACGAACCGCTTCGTCGAGATCGAGATCGGCGCGGAACCCGGGAATGGCCTCGAGCTTGTCGAGCGTCCCGCCGGTATGGCCGAGGCCGCGCCCGGAAAGCATCGGGTCGGCGGCTCCCGACGCTGCAACGATGGGGGCGAGCACCAAGGAGACCTTGTCCCCGACACCGCCGGTCGAGTGCTTGTCGACGGTGGGGCGGTCGATGGAGGCCAGGTCGAGCCTGGCCCCCGACGAGATCATTGCCGTGGTCCATGCCGTTAGCTCGTCTTCGGCCATGCCGCGCCACACGATGGCCATGAGCAATGCAGACGCCTGCTCGTCGGGGATGGCGCCGGCCGCGTAGCCGTTGATGAAGTAGTTGATCTGGTCTTCGGTGAGCGACTCCCCGTCGCGCTTGGTGCGGATGACGTCGATCATGTCCATTGACGGCGCGTCCCCCTCAGCTCAAGTCGTCGGCCGAGAAGGCCTCGGGGAGCAGCGACTCAAGGGTGCGCGCTCCTCCCGATGCGTCGACCAGAAGGTCGCGCCCGCCGCTCTCCAGAAGCAGTTGACGGCACCGTCCGCACGGCATCAGCGCCGCCCCGGCCCCGTCGACGCAGGCGACGGCAAGGAGGCGCCCCCCGCCCGTGTTGAAGAGATTGGAGACAAGGCCGCACTCGGCGCACAGGCTCAAACCGTAAGAAGCGTTTTCGACGTTGCAGCCGGACACGATTCTTCCGTCATCGACGAGTCCGGCCGCCCCGACCTTGAAACGCGAGTACGGCGCGTAGGCGCGCTCTCTCGCGGCGATTGCCTCCGAACGCAGTGCGGGCCAGTCGATGGTTTGTTCCATGGCACTCTTTCGTAGACGAGGAGGGTGTGCTCTGTGCCGCATCGTATTCGCATCAGTGACGGCGTGAGGCGGGCGCTCGACGAGCGTCGCGCCGTCGTCGCCCTCGAGACCACTTTGATCGCCCATGGGCTGCCACAACCGGACAATCTCGAGGTTGCACACGACGCCGAGGCGCTGGTGCGAGCCGAGGGAGGGGTCCCTGCAACCATTGGAGTCATAGCAGGCGTCGCGACGATCGGGCTCGATGAAGGGGAACTCGAGCTCATGGCGACCACCTCCGGCGTGCCCAAGCTGAGCGCGCGCGATGTGCCGGTCGCCGCTGCGCTCGGAGTGAACGGCGCCACGACGGTTGCTGCAACCGCGTCGCTGGCCGCGCAGGCCGGCATTCGCGTGTTCGCCACGGGAGGGCTCGGCGGAGTTCACCGCGCCGCGAACGAAAGCTGGGATGAGTCCGCCGACCTCGACATGCTTGCCAGAACGCCGATAGCGCTCGTTTGTTCAGGGGTCAAGTCGATACTCGACGTTCCTGCAACCCTCGAGCGCCTCGAGACACTCGGAGTAACGGTGGTGGGCTGGAGAACTACGAGCTTCCCCGGCTTCTACCTCACAGACTCGGGCCGTTCGATCGACTGGTCGGTAGCAAGCGAGAGCGAGGCGGCGGTTGTCATAGAAGCGCGTGCGTCGCTCGGTGCAGGGGGCGGAGTCCTCATAGCCAATCCCATTGCGCCCGAGGAGCAGCTCGATCCCGCCACCCACGACCGCGTCCTGAGCGCCGGACTCACCGCGCTCGACGACCGATCCGTGCGCGGCAAGGCCGTAACGCCGTTCCTGCTCGACTATTTTGCAACCGCCACCGGTGGAGCGAGCCTCGAGATCAACAAGCGGATAATCCGCAACAACGCGCGGCTCGCAGCGCGCATCGCCTGCGCGCTGGCGGGAGGCGCCGGCGGCTCATGACGCAATGGGGCGGCAGCGTTGTCGTTATCGGCGACATCGTCGTTGACGTGTCGGCGGCGCTCCTAGAACCGATCGTCCCGAACAGCGACACCCCCGCCGCCGTCATCATTCATGCCGGCGGGTCGGGCGCCAACCAAGCTGCGTGGCTCGCCTCCTGCGGGGTCAAAGCGCACTTCGTTGGGCGCATAGGCGACGACGACTTCGGCAGAAAGCTGGGTGCCGAGCTCGAGAGCTCAGGGGTGGAGGCCCACCTCGGCGTCGACCGGGAACGTGCCACAGGCGTCATCGTCGTGGTCGTGCATGCCTCGGGCGAGCGCGACATGCTCACCGATCGCGGCGCGAACCTCGGCCTCGAGCTCGGCGACCTTCCCTCGGAGCTGTTCGCCTCGTCTGCGGTCCCGCCGAGCCCGCCCCGTGCGCCTGGGCATCTGCACCTCTCGGGCTATACCTTCTTCGATTCCGGGACCCGCGCCGTGGCGTTCGAAGCCATGGCGCTTGCCGGGCGCGCCGGCCTGACAGTCTCCGTGGACCCGTCCTCGGAGTCGTTTCTTGGCGCAGTCGGTGCGGAGAAGTTCCTGTCGTGGACCAAGCCCGCCTGCCTGTGCTTCCCCAACCTCGATGAGGGCAAAGCGCTGACCGGCGCCGATTCCCCGGTGGAGATTGCACTCAGGCTCCGCGACCACTATGGGGCCGTGGCGCTGAAGCTTGGTGCGCGCGGAGGCCTCTACCTCGGGCGGACCGGCGAGCCGCTCGAAGCGGCGGCCCCCCCGGCAGAGGTGGTCGACACCACTGGAGCAGGAGACGCATTCTGCGCCGGCTTCCTTGCGTCGTGGCTGGACGGAGCCGGCGACCGCGAGTGCCTCGAGCGCGCCGTGGCCCTGAGCGCCGGGGCGGTCGCCATCCCGGGCCCCCGCCCTTGATCATCTTGTGGTTGCGCAGCGCCGAGGAAATTTAGCTCCGCGTCGCCGGCTGCCCCATAGCGACGGTGAGCGACGAAGGTTCACCCCCGCCCCGGCTTGACCGATGGACCTCAGAGCTATACCCTAGGGGGGTATGGTAAGGAGGCCGAAGCGACTCGGACGCCAAGGAGGGCACCGTGAACGCGACCGCTCGTGACATCGAACCGCCGGTGGTGGAGGATCCCGTCGTCGCCGAGGACCGTCATAACGGGGGCTCGGGCCACGCGGGGCACGCCGCCATGTTCCGGGACCGCTTCTGGGTGGCGCTCGCGCTCACCGTGCCCGTCGTCTATTTCTCCGAGATGTTCCAGATGCTCCTCGGTTACGGAGCGGTCGGCTTCCCTGGGAGCGGGCTCATCCCCCCCGTGCTCGGCACGGTGATCTTCGTCTACGGCGGAGCGCCGTTTCTGACCGGGGGCATAAGCGAGCTCAAGGACCGCAGGCCGGGGATGATGCTGCTGATCATGCTCGCCATAACGGTCGCATTCCTGGCCAGCGTGGCGACCGAGCTTGGCTTTTTCGAGCTCGACTTCTGGTGGGAGCTAGCGGCCCTCATCGCTGTCATGCTGCTCGGGCACTGGCAGGAAATGAGAGCCGTGGGCCAGGCGAGCGGAGCCTTGGAGGCGCTCGCCGAGCTCCTCCCCGACGACGCCGAGCGCGTCACCGCCACGGGAACGGAGGTCATCCCCGCAAGTGCACTGAACGAGGGCGACGTCGTGCTCGTTCGCCCCGGGGCGCGGGTCCCCGCCGACGGTCACGTGGTCGAAGGTGAGGTCGAGGTCGACGAGTCGATGTTGACCGGCGAGTCCCGCCCGGTTCCCAAGTCCCAAGGCGACCGAGTCGTCGCCGGTTCTGTCGTGGCCGGCTCATCCGTGCGGGTGCACGTCGACGCGCTCGGAGACGACACGGCCCTTGCAGGCATCCGGCGCCTCGTCGAAGAGGCTCAAGGATCTCGCTCGCGGGCTCAGGCGCTTGCCGATCGCGCCGCGGCGCTGCTCTTCTACATTGCGACCGCTGCGGGCGCCGTTACGTATGTGACCTGGCTCGTGCTTGGCGACGCGCGCAGCGCCGTTGAGCGCACCGTCACCGTCCTGGTTATCGCCTGCCCCCATGCGCTTGGCCTCGCCATACCTTTGGTCATCTCCATCTCGACCGCGCTCTCGGCTCGCAACGGCATCCTGGTCAAGGACCGCCTCGCCCTTGAGCGCATGCGCGAGGTCGATGTGGTGCTCTTCGACAAGACCGGCACGCTAACTGCCGCTCGCCACACCGTCACCGATGTCGCAGCTTTAGAGGGCGAAGCGAGCTCACTGTTGCTCACTGCAGGTGCGGCCGAAGCCGACAGCGAACACCCACTCGCTACCGCCATCACAACCGCGGCGCGCCGCACCGGCGAGCTTCCCCACGCGTCCGGTTTCCGGGCGCTGACGGGCCGCGGGGTCGAGGCGACCGTGGGCGGCCGGACCATATCGGTGGGCGGGCCCTCTCTCCTGAGGGAGCTTTCGCTCGAGGTCCCATCCGAGCTTGCGGTCAGGACGGAACCGTGGGCCATGCGCGGGGCCTCGGTTCTCTATGTCGCGAGCGACGGGCGCTTCCTTGGTGCGCTCGCTCTCGAGGATGCCATCAGGCCGGAGTCGGCGGCCGCGGTCGCAGCGCTGCACAACCGGGACGTCAAGGTGGCCATGATCACGGGGGACTCACGAAGCGTTGCGACGGCTGTGGCGCGCGATCTGTCGATAGACGAGGTCTTCGCAGAGGTGCTCCCTGAGGACAAGGACGCGGCGGTAGCCGACCTGCAGCACCGGGGGCATGTCGTTGCCATGGTCGGTGACGGCGTCAACGATGCTCCCGCCCTTGCCCGCGCAGATGTCGGCATCGCCATCGGCGCAGGAACCGATGTGGCAATCGAGTCCGCGGGAGTCGTGCTCGCCTCCGACGACCCGCGTGCTGTGGTCGCCGTGATCGAGCTGTCGAGGGCGTCGTACCGCAAGATGCTTCAGAACCTCGGCTGGGCGACGGGCTACAACGCCTTTGCGATTCCCCTTGCCGGGGGGGCTCTCGCGTGGGCGGGCATCACACTCGCCCCGGCGGTGGGGGCCGTGCTCATGAGCTTGTCGACGATCATTGTGGCGTTGAACGCCCTGCTGCTGCGGCGGCTCGATCTGGGGCTACGTGCGCTGAAGAGCCGGACAACTTAGAGAAAGGAGAGGACCGGTGCGTGGCTACTACGAGAACAAAGAGGATCTGCTTGCTCGTTTGAAGCGAATCGAAGGTCAGATGAGGGGTCTGCAGCGGATGGTCGAGGAGGATAAGTACTGCATCGACATACTCACGCAGATAACAGCAGCAAACAAGGCGCTCAACAAGGTCGCCATAGCGCTGCTCGAGGACCATATGAAGCACTGTGTCGCAGAAGCGA
>JACCZU010000288.1 GCA_013695835.1 Candidatus Aridivita willemsiae | reverse complement strand
CCGCCGTAGACCTTG
Organism: Candidatus Aridivita willemsiae; assembly: GCA_013695835.1. Classification (GTDB taxonomy): domain Bacteria; phylum Actinomycetota; class CADDZG01; order CADDZG01; family WHSQ01; genus JACCZU01. Next base: position 2,928 of record JACCZU010000288.1, on the reverse strand, counting down.
CCGTCGGAGATGATGTCGAGCCCCGCCGCCTCCTGATCGTGAACGATTGAAGCGACGGCGTCGTCGAACGCCTCCTGCGAGATCGAGTCGTAGATAAAGTCGCCCTTGGGATAAACCGCGAACCCCTGACCGTCGTACCAGCGTGGATTGGGATAGTTCCCGACCATCGTGGTCGGCAGCAGCACCTGCTCGTCCCTCACCTGCATTCCGCCTCACTCCTTCCATTGGCCATCCACTTGTGGCGCGTGACACGAGCGCCCACTCAGCCTCCTAATGAGATCCTAGGGAGCACTCCCCCAGGTGACACTATCCGCCGGGGATGAAAGACCGGGGCCCACCCCTCTGTTCAGGATGACTCGCCGACGAGCACACGCACGTCGACCGCGGTCGCCCCCTCGGGGGTCGCGATCACAGGGTTCAGATCGATCTCAGCGACCTCGTCGAGTGAGGCCATGAGACGCGACGTCGCGGCGATGACGTCGGCGAGCGCGTCCAAGTCCACGGGCCGGCGGCCGCGGGCCCCCGACAACGCGCCGTAGCCCCTGAGCGAACGCAGGGCGGCGGCCGCTTCCCTCCGGTCGATCGGAGCCAGGCGCAGCACGGTGTCTTGCAGCAGCTCGACGAAGACACCGCCGAGGCCGGCCATCACTCCCGGGCCCCAGCCCGCGTCCCTGTAGCCGCCAACGATGACCTCGACCCCAGTTACCTGCTCCTGTATCAACACCCTCGCCTCGTCGTCGAGGCCGAAGAGCTCCTCTGCCGCCGAGCGGACGGCGGCGGCATCAGTGAGCCCGACGCGCACTCCGCCGCTTTCTGACTTGTGCGTGAGTCGGCCGGCGACGGCTTTGGCGACGACCGGGTACCCCAGGTCTTCGGCGGCGGCTGCGGCGGCATCAACATCGCCGCACACCACCTGCCCAGGCACGGAGATCCCGAAGGTAGCCATGAGACCGGCGGCCTCCTCGGGCCCCACCAACCCCTCGGCCGGCAGCGCAAGCCCGGCCGGGCGCTCCGGTCGGGCCGGCGCCTGCCGAAGCGCAGTGCGTCGCCGGGCATAACCCCACGCGTGGCCGAGCGCTCGCGCCGTCCTTTGAGGCCACTGGAAACAGGGAATCCCGGCCCCCTGGAGCAGGTCGGCATTGGCCTGAGCCTCCCTGGGCGCTACCCAACAGACATAGACGGGCACCTCAGTGGCCGCAGTGCGCAGACGGGCGACCGCGTCGCGCACCGAGGCGGCCACCTCGGGATCGAGCGCGGAACGCTGCAGGAGCACGACCACGACGATGTCGACCTCACCCGAGCTCGCAAGCTCCTCGAGGCAAAAGGCATAGAGCTCGGCGAAGCGCCGCCACGCCGGCGTGATGTCAACGGGGTTGCGGGCGCCTGCGAAGGGAGGCAGGACCTCCGTGAGGCGGCCCTGGAGCGCATCCGAAAGCTCGGGCACGACGAGGCCCGCCTCGCCGAGCAGGTCGGTGAGCTCGACCCCGGTCCCGCCCGAGTTGGTGATGATCCCGACGCGCGGGCCCCCAGGCAGAGGCTGCCAGTCGAGCGCCTTTGCCGTGTCGGCCATCTCGAGCCCGCTTGCCACGACGACCGCGCCGGCCTGCTCGATCGCTGCCGCGGCCACGGCGGCTGCTCCCGCCATCGCCGCCGTGTGCGAAACGGCGGCGCGTGCGCCCGCCTCGGTTCGCCCCGTCTTGGCCACGATCACCGGCTTTTCCGGAGTGATTCGGCGGGCCGCCTCATACCAGGCGCGCCCCGGGTCGATCGACTCGAGAAACAGGCAAAGGACCGAGGAATCGTCGTCGTCGCCGAGATAGGTGAGGACCTCGGCGTCGTCGATGTCGGCCTTGTTGCCTGCCGCATAGACCTTCGAGAAGCGGATGCTCTCCTCGACCCCGAGGGTGTAGATCGCCATGCCGTAGGCGCCCGACTGGGTGACGAGCGCGATGTCACCACCAGGTGCCGGGGTCCCTCCCGCCATCGAGGCGTTCAGCCCCGCGTTGCAGTTCTGCACCCCAAAGCAGTTGGGCCCGACCACGCGCACCCCGCCGGCGCCGGCTGCGGCCAGCATGTCCTTCTGGAGCCCTGCGCCCTCGGGGCCGGCCTCGGCAAACCCGCCGGAGATCACCACCGCCGCGCTCACGCCGGCCTCGGCCGCGTCCGACATGACCCCGGGCACGGCCTCAGCGGGGACCAGGATCACGGCGAGGTCAACCGTGCCGGGAACATCTCGAAGGCTCGGGTAGGCCTTGGCCCCCGCGACCGTCTTCTGTGATGTCGTCACCGGGACGACCTCGCCCTCGAAACCCGCGAGGTTGTCCATGAACAGGGCCCCCATCTTGCCCTCGCGGTCGGAAGCGCCGACGACCGCCACCCGGCGGGGGTTGAAGATGGCGTCGAAGGCGCTCACGCCGTCAGGGCTTCACTAGCTGCAGGCGGCGCAGGTGCTGCCGTCCTCTGCCCACCTGAAGCGGCGCTCGAGCTCGTCGGCGCCGAACTCGCGCCGTCGAATCCCAAGCGGGTCGAGTGCCCTCAGGATCGTCACGGCGGCGGGGTCCGGCGGCGGCACCACACCCGCGTCTGAATGATCGAGCTCGAAGCCCGTTGCCGAGCGGACCTCTTCGAGGGTGACATCTGGGTAGATCTGACGCAGCCTGGCGCGGCCGTCCAAGAAATCAAAGATACCGAGCTCGGTCACGAGCCACTGGGGGCCTGCGCCCGTGTAGCCAAGCTCGGCCCGGGTTCCTTCGTGGGTCCTGTGGCCGAGGTCTGTGATGAAGTCACAACCTTCGACGAGAGCGCGCCCCGAGCGGTGACGCGTCGCCCACAGGGTCAAGGCCCCCACGGTGGCGGACAGGTTGCACCCTCCCCCTCCTCCCCCGAGCTTGACCTTCGGCGCTTCTGGTGGGCCGATCGCCGTGACGT
>JACCZU010000286.1 GCA_013695835.1 Candidatus Aridivita willemsiae | reverse complement strand
GACATCGATCCGGACGAGACCGAGGAATGGATCGCGGCGCTGGACGATGTAATCGCCACGTCCCCCGTGCGAGCCGGATACCTGCTTCGCCGCATCCTTCGACACGCCCGGTCGCGAAACATCGGGCTTCCGTCCATGGTGTCGACCCACTACATCAACACGATCTCTCCGGAGGAGGAGCCCTACTTCCCCGGCGACGAGGAGATGGAGCGTCGCATCCGCCGGCTCATCAGGTGGAACGCCGCCGTCATGGTCTCGCGCGCCAACAAGCACTTCGAGGGCATCGGCGGGCACATCTCCACGTACGCGTCGTCGGCCTCCCTCTACGAGGTCGGGTTCAACCACTTCTTCCGCGGCAAGAACGCACCGGGCGGCGGCGACCACGTGTACATCCAGGGACACGGCGCACCCGGGATCTACGCGCGTGCCTTCCTGGAAGGACGGATCGGAGAGGAGCGGCTGGAGGCGTTTCGCCGTGAAGTGGGGGGCGGTGGCCTCTCCTCCTACCCGCACCCGCGGCTCATGCCCGAGTTCTGGGAGTTCCCCACCGTGTCGATGGGGCTGAGCCCCCTCAACGCCATATATCAGGCTCGCTTTAACCGCTACCTACAGCACCGCGGCATCAAGGACACGTCTGAGCAGCGTGTGTGGGCATTTCTCGGTGACGGCGAGATGGACGAACCCGAGTCTATGGCCGCGCTTTCGATTGCTGCGCGCGAGGGGCTCGACAACCTCATCTTCGTCGTGAACTGCAACCTTCAACGCCTCGACGGCCCGGTGCGCGGCAACGGAAAAGTCATTCAGGAGCTCGAGTCCACTTTCAGGGGCGCAGGATGGCACGTCATCAAGGTTGTATGGGGGCGTGAGTGGGACGAGCTGCTGGCGCGCGACAGGGATGGTGTGCTGCTGAACAAGATGAACACGACCCTTGACGGTGAGTTCCAGAAGCTGGCGGTCGAATCCGGCTCTTACATACGCGAGCACTTCTTCGGCACCGACCCGCGCCTGAAGGATCTCGTGTCCCATCTCTCCGACGAGGAGCTGCGCCGCCTCAGACGGGGGGGCCATGACTACCGCAAGCTCCACGCCGCCTACGCGACTGCGGTCGAGCTCAAGGACATACCCACGGTAATCCTCGCCAAGACGGTCAAGGGTTGGGGCCTCGGGCAGGGGTTCGAGGGGCGCAATGTCACTCATCAGGTCAAGAAGCTGTCCCACGACGAGCTCCAGGTATTTCGCGACCGGCTCGAGCTCCCCATCAAGGACGAAGAGATCCACGAGGGCGTGGCTCCCTATTACCACCCAGGCAAGGACTCCAAGGAGTTCGAGTACCTCATGTCCCGCAGGGAGCAGCTCGGTGGCTTTATTCCGCAGCGGAAGGTATCGGCCAACCCGGTGGAGCTGCCCAAGGGAGATCTCTACGACGAGTTCGCCCGCGGCTCCAAGCAACCGGTGGCCACGACGATGGCGTTCGTGCGTTTGCTGCGCAAGCTGATGCGCGACAAGAAGATCGGCAAGCGAGTGGTGCCCATCATTCCCGACGAGGCGCGCACCTTCGGGATGGAATCACTGTTTCCCGAGTTCAAGATCTACGCCGCCCATGGCCAGCTCTACGAGCCCGTCGACGCCGAGCACTTGCTCGCTTACAGGGAGTCTCAAGATGGCCAGATCATGGAGGAAGGGATAACCGAGGCCGGCTCGATGGGGACCTTTACGGCGGCCGGCACCTCCTATGCGACCCACGGCGAGGCCATGATCCCGTTCTTCATCTTCTATTCGATGTTCGGCTTCCAGCGGATCGGCGACCTGATCTGGTCCTTCGGGGACCAGCGGGGGCGCGGCTTCCTGCTCGGAGCGACCTACGGCCGGACCACATTGAACGGGGAGGGCCTTCAGCACGAGGACGGCCACTCACTCCTTGTTGCGACAACCAACCCGGCATGTCTGGCCTATGACCCGGCGTTTGCTTACGAGACCGCTGAGATCGTGCGGGAGGGCCTGCGACGGATGGGCGATAAAGCAGAAGACATCTTCTACTACCTCACGCTCTACAACGAGGCCTATCCGCAGCCCGAGATGCCGAAGGGGGCCCGGGAGGGGATAGTCAGGGGCCTCTACGCTTTTCGTTCCGCCCCTGAGGAGCGCACGAGCAGGGCGCAGCTCTTGGGCTCGGGAAGCATCATGCAGCAGGTCCTTCGGGCGCAGGAGCTCCTTGCAGAGAGCCACGATGTCGCGGCCGATGTCTGGAGCGCAACGTCTTATCAACAGCTGAGGGTCGACGCCCTCGAGGCGGAGCGATGGAACCGGCTTCACCCTGAGGAGCCGAGCCGTCAGCCCTACGTGACCGGCTGCTTCGAGTCGAGCGAGGGTCCAGTCATCGCGGCGAGCGACTCGATCAAGGCGGTTGCCGACCAGATCGCAAGATGGGTGCCGGCGCGCTATCTCCCTCTGGGGACCGACGGATTCGGGCGGTCGGACTCCAGAGAAGCGCTGCGCCGCCACTTCGAGGTCGATGCCGAGCACATCGTTGTCGCGACCCTGGCGGCGCTTGCGGAGTCGGGCGAGGTCAAGCCCGAGGCGGTCACAGAGGCCATCAAGACCTACGACATCGATCCTGAGCGGGCGTCACCGTATTTCGCCTGAGGGGGCCGGGCCGGCTCCCGGCTTAGACGCGCGAGCTGAACCTGGCCTGGCCCTTACGGCTTGACCTGTTTGGGCTCTTCTTGCCTTCGGTCTTTGCCTCCCGGACGGCGTCTTCGATCGCAAGGCCTCCCCGCTCGGGGAACTGGTTGCGCCGCCGCTGGTAGATCCACAGGAACAGGTCACCCTCGGTTGCCTCCGGGAACGCCTCGGCGAGTCGCTCGCGGCGAATGACGTCGAGGGCAGGGAGGTAGACCTGGTCGTACCACAGTCCCGAGATCTCCTCCCGTGGGACAACTTCCCCGCGTTCCGACATCACATCGAATCCGAACACCTTGATGAGCTCGAACAGCTCTGCGTATCCGTACGCCCGGCTCAGCTGGATGCGGCCTTCGGGGCGGGAGCGGTCGAGCCCGCTCTCCTCCATCAGAAGCCGCTCTTGCTCCGCGAGGATGATGCGCCCGAGGTCGGCGCCGGCCGGAAGCTTGGTCGTCGTCTGTAAGCGCGTGATCTCGGCGTCGATGTGGGTCAAGCCCCGCTGCCTTGCGATCGCGATCCTGTGATGACCGTCGACCACGAAGTAAGAATCGTCGAGCTGGAAGACGATGATGGGGGGGAAATGGCTGTTAGGGAACACGCGCTCGACCTGCTTCCAGCGCTGGGCCACGCCCGATCGCCTCGGAAGGAAGTTGCGGTCGAAGTCGCGCGAGCGCCCGGCGGTGCCCACGATCTTGGCCAGAGGTATAGGTCGGATGCCGACGTAGGTCTGCTCGAACAGCCTGAGGCGCTGCCTGACTTCTTCGAGCGGCAACAGCTCGTCGGCGGCCCCGCTCTCGCCTTTGACGGCTCGGGCGAATCTCCTATATGCCTCGCGCCGGCGCGCCTTTTCGAAGGTCGATGGCTGGGGTAGTTGGTGAAAGCTCATGCATCAATTTCTAGCAGCCGGTGGCCGACGGCGTTGACAATATCGGTATTTCCCACCCGCTTGTCTGGGATTTCGACCCCGTAGGGGTGGATGTGGCCGTGAACAACAAGGGTGGGACTCAGCGCCCCCACCAACCGGTGAAAGGAGCTGAAACCCTTGTGGGGCAGGTCATCGCGGTCGCCGACTCCGCGCAAAGGTGCGTGGGTGACGAGGATGTCGAGCTTGCGCCCGGAGGGGGCGGGCTTCGTCTTCGCCCTCGTCCTCAGCTCGAGCGCCAGAGCCCGGCGCTTCATCTGTGCTTCCGAATACTGGTTGGGACCGTGGTTGTAGAGCATGCACCCACCAAGGCCTGCGATCCTGAGCCCCGCCGCCTCAGTCACACGCCCGTCGACGTTTACGCATCCCATGGGGCCCGGCTGGTTGCCCTCGTAGCGACCGAGGCTGAAGGGTTGCACATACACCGCAACATGCTCCTCGGGGCGAGGCGCCCTGAGGTTGGGATCGTGATTGCCCGGCACGTAGACAAGCGGTTTACTCGACATCGTCACGATGTATTCGAGGTAATCGAAAGGAAGATCGCCGCAGGCGATGACCAAGTCAGGCCGCAACCTATTGAGGTGGTCTGTGTACAGCGCGTTGGCCACCTCGTCCGAGATCGCGAGAACCCTGGTCATTTCCTCATAGTAAGAGGCCACGCGTCGGGTACAGTCCAGAGTTCCAGAAGCTAATCGGCACGCACTAAGGGAGAAGATCGTTATGGAGTATCGGCGGTTGGGGCGCTCCGGCGTCATGGTTTCTGAGATCTGTCTGGGCGCTATGACCTTTGGGCGCGAGATCGACGAGGACGACTCGAAGGCGTTGGTGGATCGCTTCATCGAAGCGGGAGGAAACTTCATCGATACCGCCGACGTCTATTCCAGCGGCACCTCGGAGGAGATCACGGGACGGGCGATCAAGGACAAGCGCGACTCCATCGTGCTTGCTACCAAGGTTCGCTTTCCCATGGGGGAAGGGCCTAACGATGTGGGAATCTCCCGCAAGCACATCATGCAGGGGTGCGAGGCAAGCCTAAAGAGACTCGGGACCGATTACATCGACCTCTACCAGGTTCATGCCTGGGACGCCGCAACGCCACTCGACGAGACGATGTCGGCGCTGACGGATCTCGTGCGAGCGGGAAAAGTGCGCTATCTGGGGCTTTCGAACTTCACCGGCTACCAGGTTGCAAAGACCGTGCATGCTGCGGACACAAGGGGCTACGAGCGCTTCGTGTCCTTGCAGCCGCAGTACTCCCTCGTCGAGCGGACACTCGACTACGAAGTGAGACCGGCGTGTCTGGATGCAGGAATCGGCCTGCTCCCATGGGGGCCGCTTGGCGCCGGTTTCCTGACCGGCAAGTACCGCCGCGACGAGAAGCCGCCCGAGGACTCCAGAATCGCCAACGCAGAGGAGGAGCAGGCCGAGCACTGGAGCAAGCGCGCAACGGAGCGCAACTGGGACGTCCTCGATGTCGTAGGTCAGATTGCGCAGGAGACGGGTAAATCCTATGCGCAGGTGGCTCTGAGATGGCTGATCCAGAGGCCCCCCGTGACGTCGCCGATCATCGGCGCACGCAAGTCCGAGCAGCTTGAGGACAACCTCGGCGCTACCGGATGGGAGCTCGACGATAAGCAAGTCCAGAGACTCACCGAAGTGAGTGAGCCGCCGGAGATCTATCCGTACAACTTTGTCGACGACGCTCAGCGCATCTAAGGACGTCTAAGGCTCAGACAAGTCAACGGGAGGGCGTGATCAGCGCGCCCTCCCACGGACCAAGCGTCAGCGGCCCCTTGATCTCCTCGCCGTCGCGCTCGCGCCTGGTCGCGATCCTGACGAAGCCGGTTGTGTTTTCGACGGTTGCGGTCTCATCGGAGAGGTTGAGGGCAACCAGGACTCCCTCGCCTCTTTGCCACGCCCACACGGCCGTTCCCGCTTCAACCATCTCATAGGGGCCGCCTCTGAGCTCGTCGAGCTCGCGCCTGAGGGCGATCAGGTCGCGCGTGAAGCTCAACGTTGAAGAAGCGTCTTCCTTCTGGTCGGCCACATTGCATGAACCGTAGTCCCCGAAAGGCAGCCACGGCTCCGTCTCTCCAGTTGTGAACCCGGCCCCCGGGGCCGCGCTCCAGTGCATCGGGGTTCGAGCCGGATCCCGTCCGAGGTTGTCTTCGCTTCGCCACTTGACGGGATCAAGCACCAGGTCGGGGTCCATCTCGGTGTCCGGCATGCCGATCTCATCGCCGTAGTAGAGAAAAGGCGTCCCCCTCATCGTGAGCAGCATCATGAGTGCGCAGCGTGTCTTGGCGTCATCATTGTTGCCCCAACGGCTTGGAAAGCGCCTGACATCGTGGTTCGAGGCGGCCCAGACGGGCCAAGCGCCCGCGGGAAGGGCGCCTT
>JACCZU010000283.1 GCA_013695835.1 Candidatus Aridivita willemsiae | reverse complement strand
GGACAATGATTGCCGCCTGAGTGAGAGCGCGGAAGTCCGCATCCGGTTGGCTCGCCCAGGCGAAGATTGTGGTGGGCAGGGTGGCAAACGGACCTTGAAGTTGCTCACCGAGTGATGCGTCGCCGGTGGCGACAAACCCGGTGACCGCACCCACCAGCAGCAGCGGCGCGGTCTCGCCCAGCGCTCGTGAGATCGACAACACCGTGCCGGTAAGAATGCCCGGTGCCGCGACGGGCAGCACATGGCTGCGCACGACCTCCCAACGCGTCGCCCCCACACCGAAACCCGCCTCCCGAATGCTGTCGGGCACCGCCCGCAGCGCTTCGGCGGAGGTGATGATAATGATTGGCAGCACCAGGACGGCAAGAGTCAGTCCCCCGGCGATGTAGCTGGCGCCGCCGGTCAGCGGGGCGAGCACGAGCACGAAGATCGCCACACCCAGCAATCCATAGACGATGGAAGGAACGCCGGCAAGATTACGGATGTTCACATCGATGAAGCGGTTGAATTTAGTGTCCTTTGCATACTCTTCGAGATAGATCGCCGCAGCAACTCCAATGGGGAAAGCCAGCAGCACCACGAAGATGAGCATCACAAGCGACCCGAAGATTCCCTGGCCCACCCCGGCGCGTTCGGCGAAAGAAGAAAGGCCGGAGCTCAGGAAGCTGCCCCCGCGATCGAGCAGCACACCGATGCCCTTCCCCACGACATCCAGCAACAGGATGATCAAGAAGAGGAGGGAGATGAAAAGAGACAGAAGCAGCGCGCCCTCGAAGACCAGGCTCTTGATGTCTCCTTTCTTGCCCCGCAGACCCTGCGCAACTATGTCTGAAGTTGTCATGGGTTCTCTCGCAGTCGTCATCAGTACTTCTGCCGTACTCGGCGCACGTAGCGTTCGCTGACGACGTTCAGAGTCAGCGTGATCAAGAACAACAACAGACCGACGAAGAACAAGCTGGGAAACGCCTGATCGGCGCCCCTGACCTGATCGCTCCCGCGAGCGAGAGCCGCCATCGCTCCCGTCATCGTCTGACCCGCATTGAATGGATTGAGGGTGAACTCTGCGCCGCCCGTGCCGCCGGCAACGATCAGCACGACCATGGTCTCCCCGATGGCGCGCGAGACACCGAGAATGATCGAGGCGACGACACCGGAGATCGCGGCGGGAAAAACGATCTTCGTCGTCGTGGATCGTTTCTTGGCTCCGAGCCCGTAAGACGCTTCGCGCAGGGACATGGGAACGGCCCTAAAAGAGTCCTCCGCCACGGATGCCACGAGGGGGGTGACCAGCACGCCAACTCCGATCCCGGCCGCCGCCATGTTGAACAACCCCGCGTCTCCACTCAAACGGCCGATGATCTGAGGGCTTATCCAGCTGAGCGCGAAGACGCCCACCACAACGCTCGGAATGCCGGCCAGGATCTCGAGCACCGGTTTGATCACCTTTCGCACCCGCGGACGTGCGTATTCGGCAAGGTAGATAGCCGCCCCCAGGCCCAGCGGGGCGGCCACGACCATTGCGATCCCGGCGACTATCACGCTCCCTGTAACGATCGTGGGGAGGCCGAATAACGACCGTCGGGGGAACCACCCATCCGCCCAAAGATCGGAGAGGTCCACCTCGGTCACAAAGGAAACGGCGCGTCCGATCAGACTGACCACTATGAGCGCGCTGATGACGATGGAGACGACCGCGGCGGCCTGGAAGGTCCTCATGATCAGGGTTTCTCGTCGTTGGCGGCGAGCGCTTATCCGAAGGTCAGAGAGCTCGAGCGTCCCGCCTTTTCCCAACCGTGGTGATACTGCTTGCGCCATCGGGTCCTTTCGGGTATGGCCACAGTGAGGGGCCATACTGTACTCGGTCTAATTAAAGTTCCTCGCGGGAGCCTGTCTCCTGGTTCTCCCATACATCGATGCTCTCCTGTAGCTGATCGTCGGGCAACGCCACGTAGCCGGTGTCCACGACAGACTTCAGGCCCTCATCCGAGAGGTAGAAGTCCACGAACGCCTTCACCGATTCGTTGCTCTTGGCGTCGTCCGCGTTGACGTAGAAGAACAGATCGCGGGACATCGGGTATCCCTTGGATTCGATGGTCTCGGTGGTCGGAGCGACGCACCCGTCACCGCCGTCCACCTCGAATGCCTTGACCGTGTCCTGGTTCTCCTCGTAGAAGGCGAACCCGACCCAGCCAAACGACGAGTCGCTCCCCTGCAGTCCCTGGATGATGACGTTGTCGTTCCCAGACGACTGGTAGTCGGGGCGCGTGACCCATTCGTCCTCGGGCAGACCCTGGGCCTCGGCGGTCTCCTCGATGGCGAACTCCACGAAGGTGTCGTAGGTGCCAGACTCTTCGCCCGGAGCGGTTATGTCCAGCGGCACGTCGGGGTAGGGAGCGTTCCCGGCGCCGATCTCCTGCGCAAGCTCGTTGGCATCCGACCAGTTGGCAAATCCCTCGGACTCAGGGCCGACGAGCGCGTACATGTCCTTGAAGTCGAGGCAGGTCGGGCCCTCGAAGTCGGGAGAGGTGAGCACCGAGATTCCGTCGATGCCGACCTTGACCTCGATGAACTCGACGCCTTCCTTCTTACAGGCCTTTATCTCTTCCGCCTCGATCGGACGGGAGGCATCGGAGATCTCAAGCTTCCCCTGACAGAAGAGCTCGAAGCCGTCGCTGGTGCCCGGCCCGTCGACCGATATCTGCAGATCAGGGTTCTGCTCGCTGAAGATCTCGGCGTTGAGTGCGGTGATCGGCTCGACCGTCGAGGAGCCCGAGATCGTTATCTCGCCGGAGAGGCTTTCGCTGCCGCCTTCCCCACTCTCGCCGGCACTGGCGCCACCGCCGTCATCGCCGCCGCATGCAGCGGCGAGCAGACTGAAGGCCAGCGCCGCCACCAGGAACCTGGTGCGTCTCCGGTAAACGTGCGTCAAGACGTCCTCCCTTGTTGAAAATTGACGGACCACACCCTGCGGCCCTCCGGCGGCCCCTCGCCCAAGCAACAGGTGGCTCGCCACAGCCATGAAGCTAGCAATCCGATATGGCAGACCGGCAACCTGTTCATGAACTCGATGTGAAATCCCCCCGGCCGGGCCGGCCGGCGATCCGGGGCCGGGGAGGAGGTGGATGCTAGGTTCTCAGGGCTTGTACCCCTTACCATTGAGGCTGCCCACCCAAACACCCAGG
>JACCZU010000171.1 GCA_013695835.1 Candidatus Aridivita willemsiae | reverse complement strand
CACGGTCATCCGGTTGCCCGCCTCACCGGTGTCGACAAACAAGGGGCGCTCGAGCGCCTCATCGCCGCCGGCGCAGTTACTCTCCCGAGCAAGGAAAGAACGCCTTCTCGCCTCCATCGCCACGTCAAAGTCAAGGGGAGTCTCTCGGACGCGGTAATCGAGCAACGGGCAGGTGATTGTCTACCTCGACACATCGGCTCTCGTAAAGCTGCTCGTCACGGAAGCTGGATCGCCCTCGGTATCAGATCTTTGGGACCGTGCTCAGAGGCTGTTTACGAGCCGGATGGCCTACCCAAAGGCCAGGGCCGCCCTCGCGTCGGTGTTCCGTTCTGGAAGTCTGGCCGGGGCCGGCTTCAGGAGCGCAAAGCACGAGTTCGAGCGGCGTTGGTCCGAGATGGTTATCGTTGACGTTACCGCTGAGCTGGCGGCGGTGGCGGGCGAAGTGGCCGAAGACTTCGACGTGCGCGGGTACGACGCGACTCATCTTGCTTCGGCCCTCGCAATCGCCGATGCAGAGCCGGTCGTTGCGACGTGGGATCTCAGTCTTGCGGGCGCTGCCCATCGAGCTGGATTGGTGGTGACTCCTGCCCTAGAGCCGGCCCCCTAGGAAATGCCGGCAGTGCCGACACGGTAGGCCCGGCCGGATGGCCACTTGCCATCGTCGCCCCAGACTCGACATACTCGGCGGGATGGCCGGCGCCCAGGAGATCCTTGACCTCGACGATCGGGAAGTCCGCGTCTCCAATCCGGACAAGGTCTTCTTCCCCGCCGGCGGCATCACCAAGATGGCGCTGATCCGCTATTACCTCTCGGTGATGCCTGGTGTGCTCGTCGGGTGCCACATGCGTCCTTCCACCCTTTACCGATGGCCCAATGGGGTCGGTGCGCCGGACGATGCCTTCTTTCAAAAGCGGGTTCCCAAGCACCGCCCCGAGTGGCTCGAGACCGAGACCGTGACCTTCCCGAGCGGCCGCTCGGCCGAGATGCTTGTTATGGCCGACGCTGCGCACGTCGTGTGGGCCCTCAATACCGGGGCCATCGACCTCAACCCGTGGCCGGTGAGGCGCACCGATGTCGATCACCCCGACGAGCTGAGGGTCGATCTCGACCCGACCCCCGGCATCCCCTACTCGGACGTGTGTGCGGTGGCCCCCGTCGTGCGCGATGTCCTCGACGAGCACGGGCTCAGAGGCTGGCCCAAGACCTCGGGCAAGCGCGGCATGCACATCTACGTTCGCATCGAGCCGCGATGGTCGTTCACCGAGGTGCGCCGCGCTGCCCTCGCGCTCGCGCGCGAGGTCGAGCGGCGTATGCCGGACGTCGCTACGACCGCGTGGTGGAAGGAAGAGCGCAGGGGAGTATTCGTCGACTACAACCAGAACGCTCGCGACCGCACTATCGCATCGGCTTACTCCGTCCGCCCGGTCGCTGACGCAACGGTTTCGTGCCCGCTCGCATGGGAGGAGCTCCCGGTCGACCCGGCCGAGCTCACGGTGGCAACGGTTCCCCAACGTTTCGCGGAGGGGGGCGACGTGGGCGGTGGCATCGACGCGCACGTGGGAAGCCTCGATGCGTTGCACGATCTCGCATACAGGGACGAGCATGAGGGCCTCGGGGACGCTCCGTGGCCGCCGCACTTCGCCAAGGGGGCAAAGGAGCCGAAGCGAGTCCAGCCCTCCCGAGCCCGCCATCCCGCCAAAGACGCCGAGTGATTGAGCCAGCGGCCACGAACATCAACACTCGCCCGGCGTTTACTGTGGCGCAGCTACACGGAGTCCTGAGTGCTTGGCCGCTCGCTCAAGGCGATGGTCATAGGCCACAACGGCGTCGATGTGGTCTCGGATGCGGATTGCGGAGGCGAGGTGGATCGCGTCAAGAGTGCGAAGCTCGGGCGGGGGCGTGCGGGCGGCAGACTTGAGGAGGGCGTCGTCGAGAGCCACGATATAGAAGCGCGATAGCAGTTCCTCCGCGTGACCGATGACCATCTCGGCGCCGGTCTTCAAATGCGCGGCGCGCGGAACCTCAATGGTGGCGATCTCGCTTGTGATCAACTCAGTTTCCGAGACGTATCCCATCAGTGCGTCCGTCTCGCTCTCTCTGACCACCAGCTTGACGATCGCGGAAGCGTCCAGGTATAGGACGCGCGCAGACCTATTCGCCACGGAGGATGCTGATGGCTTCCTCGCTGGTCATCTTTGAGGGGAGGTCAAGCGGCTGGGGGCGGGGACCCGACGCTCGAGGAGCAAAAAGCTTGCTGTCGGCGATGAGGTCGTTGAGGCCTCCGGCCGAGGCCACAATCGGCACGATCCGGGCGACGGGACGGCCTCTGTCGGTGACCTCGAGCGTCTCTCCCTTGCGTACCCTTCGGATCGCTTGAGAGAGCCCTTCGCGAAGCTCACGAATCCCGATCGGCGAAGCGTCCATAGTGGACACAATGATACTACATTGAGGCCCCTCTGGGATTGGTGCGCTTCAGCGGCCTTCCGATCCGTAGCGATCGATATGGGTGTATGTATTGACTTGTATTGTTGGCAGTATATGAAAACGACCATCGAGATTCCCGAGGCGCTTCTTGCGGAGGCAAAACGTGCCGCCGCCCGAGAAGGAACCACGCTCCGGGCGTTGGTGGAAACCGGCCTTCGTCAGC
>JACCZU010000276.1 GCA_013695835.1 Candidatus Aridivita willemsiae | reverse complement strand
GCCTGGTGACTTGGGTCAAACTAAGGAAGGAACGATAGCTAGTGCTCACGGCAATTTTCCTGGTGATCCACGTGATCGCCTCGCTGCTCTTGATCACCTTCATCCTCTTCCACGCAGGGCGCGGCGGCGGGGTCTCCGAGATGTTCGGCGGCGGCATGCAGACGCAGGCGCTTGGATCGACAGTCATGGAAAAGAACCTTGACCGGATCACGGTCATAACCGCCATCGTTTTTGCGGGCACGACCATCCTGCTCGCCTTCCGGCTGCAATAGCCGGTCACCCAGACAGCGAGCCTTTAACCTTGCCGAGCCCCTTGTCGAATCGCAGCGCGCTGCTCGTGGCCGTGGTGATTTTGATGCTGTCGAGCTGCACGAGCCCTACTCCGGGGGGGGCGGGGCTTGGCGGCGACGCCGAGCCTGCAAGCGCCGACGCGCGCAAGGGTGGCGAAGGCTCGGATTCCACGCGCGACGGCGAGCGCTCGAAGGCAGGCTCAGGCGACCAACCGGATGAGTCCGGCGACTCCGGCGCCCCTGGGGGCAACGACGGTGCGGCAACGGCGGGACTCGGTGGCGAGCCCAAGATCTCCGGGCCGGACGTCCTCGACGTTGCGATCCAAGAGCCGGCGACGCTCGATCCGATGCGCATTCAGGACCCTGGTTCCGCCCTTGTGGCCAGACAGCTCTACGACGGTTTGACGCGCTGGGACGCCAAGCACGGCGAGGTCCGTCCTGCGGCCGCGCGCTCATGGCGCGAGCTCCAGTCGGGGAGCCGTTTCGTGTTCAAGCTGCGCGGGGGGATGCGCTTCCACGACGGCTCGCCTGTGACGGCGTCGGACTTCAAGTTCGCTTTCGAGCGCATCGCCCGCAAGCGCAGCGCTTCCGACCTCGCCTACACCCTCGAGCTCGTCAAGGGCTTTGCCGCGGTCAACCAGTTCGGAGATGAAACGCACCTTGCCGGAGTCCGGGCCCCCGATGCGCGCACGCTAATCATCAAGCTGTCGGAGCCTTACCGCGATTTCCCTGCCGTGCTCACCCATCCTGCACTCGTGCCCCTTGAGCGCGACGCCGTTGCCAAGTCCGGGTCGTTCGCGCGCAAGCCGGTCGGAAATGGCCCCTTCAAGCTGGCCGGCCGGTGGTCACCCGGCAGGCCGATCGCCCTCGAGGCGTTCATGGGCGGGGCGCGCGATCCGAAGCTCGACGGCATTCGCTTCGTTCCTTACCCGGATGCCGCCGCATCGTGGCCGGAGTTCGTCGAGGAGTCGCTCGACATCGCCGAGGTGCCCGCCGGTGAGATCGAGACCGCCAGGCAGGTCTTTGGCGATGAGGGCTACAAGCCGCTGCTCGCCGGCTATTACTACGGCTTCAACATCCGCTCGGACGACCTCGACAGCGAGCGCCTGCGCCGCGCCATCGGACGCGCAATCGACAGGCAGGAGATCGCAACGGGCATCTACGACCGCAGCCTCGCCGACCCCCGCGGGATCGTTCCGGCCGGCATACCCGGCTTCTCCAAAGACGCCTGCAAGTCCCTTTGCGATCACTCCACACCTGCGGCCAGGCGGTTGGTCAAGGAGCTTCCGCGCGGCCGCCGCCAGGTCACCCTCGAGTACACAAGGGGTCGTCCTCACGGGCAGGTGGCGCATGCGGTGAAGCGGGATCTGAGCGCCGCCGGGCTCGAGGTCAAGGTCAGGGCTTACGATTTCGGCGTCTACTTACGCCGCCTCAGCGGCCCCAAGCACTCCATGTACCGCCTCGGCTGGATTGCCGAGTATCCGGTGGCCGATGTCTTCCTTTCGTCTCTGTTCGAGTCCAGCTCTCCCGACAACCACTCGGGCCTGCGCTCCGACGCCGTGGACGAGCTTCTCGCGCGCGCTCACAGGACGGCTTCTGAGGTGCGGCGCGCCGGACTCTATCGGAGGGCCGAGGCCAAGATTCTCAAGCATGCCCCTATAGTGCCGATTGGTTCCTTCGTGACGCGCTGGGCCGCGCAGGACCGGGTTCAGGGCGTGAACTTCGACGTGATGGGCGGCTTTGATGCTGCACGGGTGGGCCTCGATTAAGGTGCTGGCGTGGCTGGTCGCGGCCACGTGCCTCCTCGTCGCCTGCACGGAGGGGACCCAGACGGCCCCGCCGGGCGCCCGCGAGGACACCCGAAGGACATCGCAGGGGCCGCCGCAAGGGCCCTCACGCGGCGCCGGCTCAGTTGCCTTTGGGGTAATCGGCGAGCCGGCGACCTACGATCCCTACGCGGCCCTGGCCTCCGATCTCACCTATGCGCTGGTTCGCCCCGTCTATCCATCCCTCTATCGCCTCGAACCGGATGGGGCAGCGACCCCCTATCTCGCCAAGTCCATGAGCAGCACTCGAAAAGGAGCCGTGGTGGCACTGCGCCGCGCGCGCTGGAGCAATGGAGCGCCAATAACCGCCAAGGACGTGGTGGCGAGCATTCGGCGCGCCCGCCCGCCGTCCGGTTTCGCCCTCGTAACCGAAGCGCAAGCCGATGGCCGTCGCAAGATCAGGCTGAGCGGCCGGGTGAACGATTGGAAGCAAACGCTCGCCACCGTAGCCTTTGTGCTTCCCCGTGGCAGAGCCGGTTCCGGGCGCGTGGCTGGGGGGCCGTTCATGATAGAGGCACGCACACCCGGCCTTCAGGTCGTCTACAGGCCCAACCCACGGTGGTTCGGCCACGCCCCCGCCCTCAAGAAGGTCACGGTGCAGTTCATCCAGGACCTCGACATCCTTCTCGAGCTTCTCGCCACGGAGCGGCTTGATGCCGGCGCGCCGCCGCTGACGGTCAACCTCGGCGGCCGCCTCGAGTCCCTCGGCCTGGCATCTGCCGGGGCGCTTGGGTGGGAGTCGGTCTACCTCGACCTCGAGGGGGCAGAGCTGAGCGCGTCCAACAGGCAGGCCGTGGTCGACGGGGTCGACAGGGACCTCCTCGAGGCGGGGTTCGTGCGCGCCGGCGGGAGGGTGAGCGACACACTTCATCCTGCCCCCGGCCCCTCGGGAGCCGGCGGCCCGTGGCCTGGCCCGACGCTTGCTGCACCGCAGCCCCCGGCGGCGCCCATACAGGTAGCAGTCGGGGCCGGAGACGAGTTAACCGAGCTCCTCCAGCGAACGCTCAGGCTTCAGCTCGAAGACGCCGGATTCTCGGTCGAGCTCGTGACCACCGATGCGCTGACCTTCTACGGTCAATGGACCGCCACCGATCCCATGGACATCGCGATCCGGCGGGCCTCAGGCGCCCCTGGGTTGGTGGACACCCCTGCGGTGCTCGAGTCGCGCGCTGCGATCCCGCTGCTACACGTCGCCAGCTTCGTGACCTGGAACGAAGGGATCGAGGGCCCGGAGCCGAACCCATCCTTCGAGGGCCCCCTGTGGAACCTGGAGCTGTGGTCCAAGCAGTAACGGTGGGGGAGGCCCGGCCTCGATATAATCGGTGCCCTCTGTCGGAGTGGCGGAATAGGTAGACGCGCTAGGTTGAGGGCCTAGTGCCCTTAAACAGGGCGTGGGGGTTCAAGTCCCCCCTCCGACACCAGGGGACCACCACGAAGGTGCTGGTCACAGCTAGTTTTGAACACCGGGTCCAGTTGGTCCGAAACCCTGTTTGTCCGCGATTTGTCATACCGGTCG
>JACCZU010000165.1 GCA_013695835.1 Candidatus Aridivita willemsiae | reverse complement strand
CGCCCTCGGCGGCGCCGATACCCGCGAGGGGGCCGACTATCCATGAAGCAGATCCGTGTAAGAAAAGGGAGGCCGCCGCGGCCCGCCTCAGGGGGGCGGTCATGAAGGTCACCGGCGCTCAGTCGCTCGTCAGGTCCCTCGAGTGCGCCGGGGTTGAGGTCGTTTTCGGAATTCCGGGCGGGGCGATCCTGCCTGCTTACGACCCCCTCCTCGACTCGAGCATCCGGCACATCCTGATGCGCCACGAGCAGGGCGCCGGACACGCCGCTGAGGGCTACGCCCACGTCACGGGCCGCCCCGGCGTTTGCATGGCGACCTCAGGCCCCGGCGCCACCAACCTCGTGACACCGATAGCAGATGCGTTCATGGACTCGATCCCGTTGGTGGCGATAACAGGCCAGGTCCCGCGCGCCGCCATGGGCGGCGATGCTTTTCAGGAGGCCGACATCATCGGCATAACCATGCCGATCACCAAGCACAGCATCAAGGTCATGGACCCCGACGCCATCCCCACGGCGGTTGCCGAGGCCTTCCACATCGCATCCACGGGCAGGCCGGGCCCTGTTCTCGTCGACCTGCCCAAGGATGTGCTTGCTTCCGACACGACGTTTGCCTGGCCCTCTTCCATCGAGCTGCCCGGGTACCGCCCGCACACCGAACCCAACCATCGCCAGATCGCCGCCGCCGCCGAGCTCATCCGGCGCGCCGAACGCCCCGTCTTCTATGTCGGGGGCGGGGTCGTGAAGGGCAGGGCGGCGCGTGAGCTCAGGGCACTGGTCGAGGCGGTCGGCGCTCCCGTCGTGACGACCCTGATGGCGCGCGGGGCATTTCCCGACGACCACGACCTCAATCTCGGTATGCCGGGAATGCACGGCGGCTATGCGGCCGTGACGGCGATGCAGCGTTCCGACCTCCTGATTGCGCTCGGGGTCCGTTTCGACGACCGGGTAACGGGCGACCTGGCAAGCTTCGCTCCCGGCGCACAGATCATCCATGCGGACATCGATCCCGCCGAGATAGGAAAGAACCGCGCCGCCGACGTTCCCATAGTCGGAGACGCCAAGGCGGTGATAGCGGCGCTCGCAAGCTCGGTGGGCGCTGATGCCTCGATCACCCCTGCCCTCTACGAGCCGTGGCGCGCCGAGGTCGCACGCTGGCATGCGGACTACCCGTTCGCCTACGACCAGGACCCGGATGGACCGATCAAGCCGCAACACGTCGTCAGTCGTTTCGACGACGCTCTCGCCGGTGAGGGAATCGTCGTCACCGGGGTCGGCCAGCACCAGATGTGGGCCTCTCAGTTCATGCGCTTCAACCGCCCGAACTCATGGGCGAGCTCAGGGGGCCTTGGGACGATGGGCTTTGCAGTTCCCGCCGCGCTTGGAGCCAAGATCGGCCGCCCGCAGGAGCGCGTTGTAGCAATCGACGGCGACGGCTGCTTCCAGATGACGGCGCAAGAGCTTGCGACGGCGAGCATTGAAAAGATCCCGTTCGTCGTTGCGATTCTTAACAACTCCCACCTCGGCATGGTCCGCCAGTGGCAGGAGCTCTTCTACGACAAGCGGTACTCGCAGGTCTACCTGCCACGGGAGGTGCCCGATTACGTCGCCCTCGCCGAGGCCTACGGCGGTGTGGGGCTGCGCGCCACCTCCGTGGACGAAGTCGATGCGGTTATCGACAAGGCCCTTGGGGTGGACGACCGACCGTGCGTTGTCGACTTCAGGGTCGACGAGGCCGAGATGTGCTTTCCAATGGTGCCCGCAGGCGCGTCCAACGACGACATCATCGTCAGGCCCGGCGTCATGCCGGGCGCCGGCGAGGTCGAAGGATCAAGTCCGGATCACCCTGTGCCCGAGCCGTACGACGAGCCAGAGTTCGTTCCAAGCGCATGAGTGTCACCACGCACACGCTTTCGGTGCTCGTTGCCAACGAGCCTGGGGTGCTTGCGCGCATCGCCGGGCTGTTCTCACGGCGCGCTTTCAACATCGAGTCGCTCGCCGTCGGACCCACGGAGGACCCTTGCCTGTCGCGCATGACGATTGTGGTCTCGGCTGAACACAAGCCGATCGAGCAAGTCACCAAGCAGCTTCATAAGCTCATCCACGTGGTCCGGATTGTCGAGCTGCCGCACGACAACTCGGTCGAACGGGAGTTGGGTCTGTTCAAGGTGGCGGCGCCTGCAGGTAAGCGCGCCGAGATCCTCGAGATCGCCGAGATCTTCAAGGCACAGATTGTGGACGTCGACACAACGACGCTCGTGGTCGAGTCCACGGGGACACCCGAGCAGATCGCCTCGTTGGGGCAGCTTCTTGTGCCTTACGGCATCCTCGAGACGGCGCGCACCGGGCGGGTCGCGCTCGGGCGTGGCGGCAAGATTCTCAGGTCCCCGAATCCTCATCCCGTGCCGCTCGAGGACCTGTCGCGCGATTATGCCTCGGACCATCACCCCGCCGAGCCCATACCAACAAGGAGGTAGCCGTATGCCTGCAAAGGTCTACTACGACAACGACGCATCGCTCGACGAGCTCGCAGGCGCAACCGTCGCCGTGCTTGGCTACGGTTCGCAGGGACGCGCCCACGCCCTCAATCTCAAGGATTCCGGCGTCGACGTCATCGTCGGGCTGCGCAAGGACTCGGCTTCGTGGGAGGGGGCCGAGGCGGATGGGGTCAACGTCGCCACGACGGGCGAGGCGTGCGCGAGCGCCGGCATAATCTCGATGCTGGTTCCCGACCAGCACCACGGCTCTGTCTACGAAGGCTTCGTCGAGCCCAACCTGCGGCCCGGCGCCGCCCTGCTGTTCGCGCACGGTTTCAACATCCACTTCGGGCAAGTCAAGCCTCCCGAGAACAATGATGTGATCATGGTTGCGCCCAAGGCACCGGGTCGGCTGCTAAGGCGCACCTTCGAGGGTGGCAGCGGCGTCCCCTCGCTCGTCGCGGTCCACCAGGACGGTACGGGACGGGCGCTTACGCTCGCCCTGGCCTATGCGAAGGCCCTCGGCTCAACGCGCGCTGGGGTGATCGAGACCACCTTCGCCGAAGAGACCGAGACCGACCTCTTCGGCGAGCAAGCTGTGTTGTGCGGCGGCGTGAGCAGGCTCATCCAGGCCGGGTTCGAAACCCTAGTTGATGCCGGTTACCAACCGGAGATCGCCTACTTCGAATGTCTTCACGAGCTCAAGCTCATCGTCGACCTGCTCTACGAGGGGGGTTTCAAGGGGATGCGCCAGGCGGTCTCGGACACAGCCGAGTACGGCGACCTCACCCGCGGCGAGAGAGTCATAGGGCCGGAGGTCGAAGCCGCCATGCACAAGATCCTTGCCGATGTGCAATCCGGGGAGTTCGCGCGCGAGTTCGTGCTCGAGAACCGGGCCGGAACGCCGGTGCTCGAGGCCCGAAGAGCGCGCCAGGCGCAGCATCCGATCGAGGAAGTAGGAGCAAGGCTGAGGGAGATGATGTCGTGGATGAAGTAGACGTACGCATCTTTGACACGACGCTCAGAGACGGCGAGCAGTCCCCGGGGATCTCACTCAACCTCAGAGAGAAAGTGGAGATAGCCGAGCAACTCGCACGCCTCGGCGTCGACATTATCGAGGCGGGATTCCCGATTGCTTCCGACGGCGAGACCGAGGCCGTGCAGGCGATTGCAAAGGTCGTCGAGGGGCCCGTGGTCGCCGGGCTTGCGCGCTGTGATGCGGGCGACATCGACCGCGCCGCAGAAGCGCTCGCGCCTGCCGCGCGCCCACGCATCCACACCTTCATAGCCACAAGCGACATTCACATGAAAGCCAAGCTCAAGATGGCGCCGGCGGAGGTCGTGGCCGCAGCCTCAGCGGGTGTTGCGAGGGCAAGACACCACGTTCCCGACGTCGAGTTCTCCTGCGAAGATGCAACCCGCTCGAACCCCGAGTTCTTGGTCGAGGTCTTCAGGGCCGCGGTCGGCGCCGGCGCGACGACGCTCAACGTGCCGGACACGGTCGGTTACGCGCTTCCTGAGGAGTTTGCAGCGCTGATCGCCTACCTGCGCGAGGAGGTCGGTGACTATGTAGTGTGGAGCGTGCACACCCACGATGATCTCGGCCTTGCGGTTGCAAACGCACTCGCCGGAGTCGGTGCTGGGGCGCGCCAGGTCGAGGTTGCGGTTAACGGGATCGGGGAGCGCGCCGGCAACTGTTCGCTCGAAGAGATCGTCATGGCCCTGAAGACGCGTATGGCGAGTCGAGGGGTCACGACCGGGGCAGTCACCCAGGAGATCTCCCGGACATCGCGCCTCGTGTCGAGGCTCACCGGGTATCCGGTGCCGCCCAACAAGGCGATTGTGGGCGCCAACGCGTTCGCTCATGAAGCAGGGATTCACCAGCACGGCGTCATGATGGACCGCACGACTTACGAGATCATGGATCCGCTCGACGTCGGGCTCGAGGGATCGCGCATCGTTTTAGGCAAGCACTCGGGCCGGCATGCATTCGTAAAGGCGCTGGAAGAGCTCGGGTTCTCGCTCGACAAAGAGGAAATCGCAAAGGCCTTTGCCAGATTCAAGGCCATGGCCGACCGCAAGATCCGCATCACCGACATCGATCTCGAAGCCATCGTGGTGGACGAGATGGCGACCGAGGGCTCGGACTACGAGCTTGTGGCGATCCAGGTGGCCGGCGGCACGCATCTCTCGCCCACCGCAACCGTGCGCCTGCAGCGGGAGGGGGAGCTCATCGATGAATCGGCCATCGGCGACGGCATGATCGATGCAGCGTGCGGCGCCATTCAACGTGCAACGGGCGTTGAGGCGCGCCTCGAGTCCTTCACCGTCTCGAGCGTCACCGGCGGGATCGATGCCCTCGGCGATGTGACCATCGTGCTTGCGACGGGCGGCCGCGAAGGACCCGTCCGGCGCGCCACGGGCCGCGGCGTTTCGACCGACGTCGTTGAGGCGTCGGCGCGCGCCTATCTCTCCGCCGCCAACAGGCTCGTCCATCTCGGCTCGATGCGATCAACCGCCGAGGTCGTGTGATGGCCCAGACGATTACCGAGAAGATCCTTGCCCGGCGCGCCGGGCGCACAGACGTCGAGCCGGGTGAGATCGTCATGTGCAAGGTCGACCTTGCGATGGCCAACGATGTGACGGCGCCGGCTGCGGTCACCGCGTTCAACAAGATCGGCGCGCCGAGGGTATGGGACCGTCACAAGGTTGCGCTTGTGGCTTCCCATTTCGCTCCGGCGAAGGACATCGCCTCTGCAAAGCTCATGACGCGCATGCGCGCGTTTGCGATCGAGCAGGAGATCGAGCATTTCTTCGATGTGGGGCGCGGGGGGATCGAACACATCCTCCTTCCCGAGGAGGCGCTCGTCCTTCCCGGCGAGATCATTATCGGGGCAGACTCCCACTCCTGTACCTACGGGGCACTCGGTTGCTTTTCCACCGGCGTCGGCTCGACCGATCTCGCAGCCGTGCTCGCCACTGGTGAGATATGGCTTCGGGTTCCCGAGTCGATGAAGATCGTCTATTCGGGGCGCCCCGGCCGCTGGGTTGTCGGCAAGGACCTGATTCTTTCTGTGATCGCGCGCATCGGTGACGACGGTGCCCGCTACATGGCGATGGAGCACACGGGCGAGGGCATTGCGCATCTCTCGATGGACTCAAGGCTCACGCTCACGAACATGGCGATCGAAGCGGGGGCCAAGTCGGGGATCATTCCCCCCGACGCAAGGACGTTCGGCTACATCGCGGAGCGCCAGGAGGCGACGGGGCGCCACAGCGAGCTCGAGCCGCTCCACTCCGACCCCGATGCCGCCTATGCACAGACGCTCGAGGTAGACGTCGACGCGATCGAGCCGATGATAGCGAAGCCATCCCTTCCCTCGCGTGCGGTCCCCGTGTCCGAGGTCGAACGTATGAAGGTGGACCAGGTCTTCATCGGCTCGTGCACGAACGCACGCATCGAGGACTTGAGGATTGCGGCCCACGTGCTCGGCGAAGAAGTAGTCGCTCCCCACGTCCGGCTCATGGTCATTCCGGCGACCCAGCGGGTGTGGCAGCAGGCCAATGCAGAAGGGCTGCTCGAGCGCTTTGCAGCGGCGGGCGCGGCCGTGTCGACGCCCACTTGTGGGGCCTGTCTCGGCGCTCACATGGGAGTGCTCGGACCCGGAGAGGTGTGCTTATCGACGTCGAATCGCAACTACGTCGGCCGCATGGGCGATCCCACAGCCCAGGTGTACCTTGCCAACCCTGCTGTTGCGATGGCGACCGCCGTCGCAGGCGCCATCGTCCATCCAGACGAGGTCCGCCCCGACGTAATCGAGCTCGAGGGGGCCCTCGTTGGGTGATCGGGTAAGTAGCGGGACCGCCTCGGCGGGACCGCAGAACGAAGGTGGTCGGCCCCCCACAGGGAGGGCGTGGGTGTACGGCGACAACGTCGACACCGATGTCATCATCCCTGCCCGCTATCTGACGACCACGGACGAGTCCGTGCTTGCGGCCCACGCCCTCGAGGACCTCGACCCCTCGTTTGCTTCCTCTGTGCAAGAGGGCGATGTCGTCGTGGCCGGGGCCAATTTCGGGTGCGGCTCGAGCCGTGAGCATGCTCCCGTTGCCCTCAAAGGTGCGGGGGTTTCGGCCGTGGTCGCATCCTCTTTCGCCCGCATCTTCTTTCGCAACGCAATCAACACGGGGCTCGTAGTCATGGCCTGCCCCGAGGCCGTGGCCGCGACCGAGCCCGGCGACGCCGTCTGCGTGGACCTGGCAAAGGCAGAGGTGAGGAACGAGACCAAGGGAATCGCCTGGAAGCCCGAGCCCCTTCCCGAGTTCGTTATGGACATAGTGCGAGCGGGGGGCCTCGTGCCGTGGACTAAGGGGCGCCTCGAGTCGCAGCGCTCGTGACCCGGCGAGTTGCCGTGCTTCCCGGCGACGGCATAGGCCCGGAGGTGATCGATGCGGCGCTCAAGGTGCTCCCCGGCGGGCTCGACCTCGTCCACATCGATGCAGGAGCCGAGCGCTGGCTAAGGTCCGGCCAGGCCTTTGGAGACGACGATCTCGATGTCATAAAGAGCTGCGATGCGCTCCTCATGGGCGCGGTCGGGGATCCGCGCGTGCCCGATGGCATCCTGGAGCGGGGGATCATCATCAGGCTTCGCCAAGAGCTCGACCTCTACGTCAACTTGCGACCCTTTCCCGAGCTTGGCATCACCATCGTGCGCGAGAACACGGAGGGCCCCTACTCGGGAGTCGGTGGGCGCGACGGCGACACCGCTACCGAGGTAAATGTCAACACGGTGCCGGGCGTGAGGCGCTGCGTCCGCTACGCCTTCGAGCTGGCCAAAGAGCGGGCCGAGCGTCTGACCCTCGTCCACAAGACCAACGTGCTCGTCCATGCAGGGGCGTTGTGGCGGGAGGTCACGGACGACATGGCTAGCTCTTTTCCGGATGTCCCCGTCGACTACGCACACGCGGACGCAGCTGCTTACCATCTCGTGCGCGAGCCGGGACGCTACGACGTCATCGTCACCGACAACCTCTTCGGCGATCTTCTCTCCGATCTTGCGGCCGGACTTGCGGGAGGGCTCGGCGCAGCGGCGAGCGCGAATCTTCACCCCGAGCCCGCGACCCGTCCGACGCGCTGTCTCGGGTTGTTCGAGCCGGTTCACGGGACTGCACCCGACATCGCAGGCAAAGGTCTTGCCGATTCGGCTGGTGCCGTGACCGCAGCGCGCATGCTCGTCGATGCCCTCGAGGCCGAGCCCGCCACCGCCTAGCCCCGCGCTAGTTTGTCGCGATGCGCATCTGCGTGTTCTGCGGTTCGAGCCCGGGAGCCCGCCCGGTCTACGCTGAGGCCGCCCGCGCCCTCGGCCGTCTTCTCGTGACTCGTGACATCGGCGTCGTCTACGGGGGCGCAAGCGTCGGCACCATGGGCGCCCTCGCCGACGCCGTGCTCGCAGCAGGCGGTGACATCACAGGGGTGATACCGAGATCCCTCGTCGAGCACGAGATCGCACACGCCGGATTGACGAAGCTGGAAGTCGTTGACACCCTGCACGAGCGCAAGGCCCGTATGAGCGAGCTGTCGGACGCTTTCATCGCGCTTCCGGGAGGTCTCGGGACCCTCGAAGAGCTCACCGAGGTGTGGAGCTGGGGGCTCCTCGGCCTTCACACCAAGCCGCTCGGCCTCCTGAACGTCGATGGTTACTACGACCCCCTTGCCCATCTGGTGGATCGAATGGTGGCCGAGGGCTTCCTCAGCCCTTCGGGCCAAGCCATGCTGCTGCTTGATGAAGACGGCCCCGGCCTGCTCGAGCGCCTTGAGGGCTACTCCCCGCCGCTCGGCAAATGGTCCTAAGATGCGATGTATACTGCGCCGTATGCAGCGAACGCAAATCTACCTCGAAGACGACCAGAGGCAGAGGCTTGATGTGCTGGCCGATGCCGAAGGCGTGTCGATGGCCGAGGTTGTCCGACGTGCGATAGACGAGTATCTGGCGCGCCCACGGCGCGAGCTCAACCGGGAGGAGTGGCTGGAGCGGACATTGGGCGCGTTGCCCGAACTCGAGATACCCTCCCGCAGCGAGTGGGAACGCGGCTACGGCTAGCGTCCTCGTCGACAGCGACGTCCTCATCGACCATCTCCGCCTGGGCATTGCCGTCCCCGTCGAGGCCGAGGCGGTCGCCTATTCCTCGATCAGCAGAGCCGAGCTCTACGCCGGCCGGAGAACGGATGAGGCTGTGGTCGACGAGCTCTTGAGCGCCTTCGAGGAGGTTCCCTTGGATCGCGCGATAGCCGAGGCAGGGGGGCGCATTCGACGCCGGCTCGGCTTGTCGCTGCCCGATTCATTGATCGCCGCCACAGCCGTCGTTCGCGGCATGACGCTGCTGACGCGCAACCTCCGACACTTCGCCGAGATACCCGCCTTGACCCTTTATCGCGCGTCGGGCACGTAAGCTCGCGGCTGTGGGCGATGTCATCGTTGGTTACCAGGGGGAGCTTGGCGCCTATTCGGAAGAGGGCGTCATGGCGATGTTCCCGAACGCCGATCGCCGCGCATCATCGTCGGTGCGCAAGGTGTTCGAGGCGGTCGAGGTCGGACGGGTGGACTACGGGCTCGTGCCCATGGAGAACTCGCAGGCGGGGAGCATCAACGAGACCTACGACCTCTTTCTGAGACACGGTCTCCACCTCGTTGGAGAGACCGTCGTCCGGGTCAACCATTGTCTCGTGGCGCTGCCCGGCGTGCTCATTGACGAGTTGGCCGAGGTCACCTCGCACCCCCAGGCGATAGCTCAATGCGAGGAGTTCCTGAACGGGCTCGGGGTCAGAATCCGGGCCGAATATGACACCGCAGGAGCGGCCAAGCGCATCGTTGAGGAAAAGCTAGGGGCCACGGCCGCAATTGCGTCCCGGCGCGCCGCTGAGGTCTACGGGCTCTCGGTTCTCGAGGAACGCATCCAGACCTATCCGGACAACTACACACGCTTCGGCGCCGTGTCGCGAGATCCCACACCCTTGGGCGAGCCCGACAAGTCCTCGCTGGTCTTCGGAGTCGGGCATGTATCGGGTTCTCTGTACCGCTGCCTCGGGGCGTTCGCCGAGCGCCACCTCAGCCTGTCCAAGATCGAGTCGAGACCGAGGGCCGGCCGACCGTGGGAATACGTTCAGTACGTCGACGTCGAGGCCCCCGCCGAGGCGCCCGAGATGATCGAAGCGCTTGGCGAAGTTAGCGAGCACGCCACCTTCACGCGGCTCCTTGGCTCCTACGCCTCGGGCATCAGCAGAACGCGCTAGCGCCCGCTCTCCCTCACCCGAGAGGAGGATCGGCCGGGCGCACGACCACGATCTCGTGCTGAGGCTCGACGGTCACGACCGGGTCGGGAATCCCCTTTTCGATGTCGGGGTCGACGAAGAGCTTGATGCCCCCGGCCTCGACCCTAATCTCCCCCTCCACAGGGCCTTCGGCAAGCTCGACCTGAATGTCCATGCCTCCCCCGAGGCCGCGGGCCGCTCGCAGCCGGACCCCTCCCGTTGAGGCGTCCACCCCGCCAAGCTCCAGCGAGCGTTTGAGCACCTCAACGGCTTCATCGGTAACCGTTATCGCCACCTGCCACCTCCGTTCGACTTGGCGTCTAACATCCTCCGGCAAGGGGTCCGGCGGCTCGAACCCTGCAGAGGAGGAGCTTTTTGATGGATGATCGTGTCCGCAGCTTTCTGCAGCACCACCACTCAGCGATCATGACCACGCTGAGAGAGGACGGTACCCCACATGTGGCCCGGATCGGTGTGGGGCTGGTCGACGGCCGGCTGTGGAGCTCGGGGACGGAGACGAGGGTAAGGACGGGCCATCTCAGGCGAGATCCCCGGTCTACCCTGTGTGTGCTCGACAACGATGACGCCTACAGCTGGCTGGGACTCGAGACGACGGTGACGGTCCTGGATGGACCCGAGGCGGTGGATCAAAACCTCGCCCTTTACCGGGTCTTGGCCGGGGAGCCGAAGGACCTCGATGAGTATCGGAGGGCGATGGAGGAGGAGCAGCGCCTCGTCTATGAATTCGCCGTCACAAGGGCCTACGGCCGGCGCTACTGAGCTCGCGGGGCCGCCTCGGCGGGACCGCAAAACTAGACGGGGCCGCCTCGGCGGGACCGCAAAACAGACGGGGCCGCCTCGGCTCAAGCAAATTGGGCAGTTGGTCGATTACAAAGGGATGTTGACGGGGGCCTGAGAAGGCCGGGGCAAACGGTCGGGGAGAACAGCCACGATGAAGTCGGTCACGAACGGCCAGACGGCGCCAAGTCACGCGGCGGCCGCCGGCGAGGAGCACACGGCAGAGTTCGAGTCGGCCGTCGACTCCTACCGCCGCCTAGCCGACGTCTTTCACGATGTCCTGTCCGAGCAGAGACTCGAGCTTCTTCTGGACCGCATTGCCGACACGCTGGCGGAGCTCGTGCCCTACGACACCCTGTCCATCTATCAAGCCGATGAGGCGGAGCGACGCCTCAACGCCGTGCTTGCCCGTGATGAGTACATCGAGGAGATCCTCAAGGAAACTGATGTTCCCTTCGGAGAGGGCATCACGGGGTGGGCCGTCGAGCACCGGGAGCCCGTGCTTGCCAACGAGGCGGCCACGGATCCTCGCGTGGTCACCATTCCCGGCACCTCCGACGACGAGGACGACTCGGTGATCTCCGTTCCCCTCATCGCAAATGGTTCGGTAAAGGGTGCCCTGAACATCTACAGGCTGGGGCAAGACACTTCCTTTTCAGAGGAGGACTTCGAGCTGGCCAAGCGTTTCGGCGATGCGGCTGCCCTGGCGCTTGATAACGCACAAGTGCGGGCAGCGCTCGAGCATCAAGCACAAACCGATTCGTTGACAGGGCTCTACAATCACCGTTACTTTCAAGAGCGATTTCGCGCTGAGCTGATGCGGGTTAATCGAGCCCACGATTCGCTTGCCGTGTTGATGCTCGACATCGACGACTTCAAGAAGATCAACGATGTGCATAGCCATTCGGTGGGTGACCATATCCTGGTCAGGCTCGCAGACATCGTCACCTCGGAGATCAGGGGTTCCGACGTGGCGTGCCGTATCGGCGGCGAAGAATTTGCCGTGATCATGCCGTCTTGCCGGGCCGATGAGGCTACGAGGCTTGCAGAGCGCCTGGCAACTCGTCTTGGCGAAACGAGCTTTGACCCGGCCGGCCACATCACCCTGTCGATCGGCATAGCCGAAGGACCGCGGCACGCGAGCGGGCCGCAGGAGCTGGTTGCCTGCGCAGAGACGGCGATGATGACCGCCAAGGCGGACGGCAAGAACAAGAGCGTGGTGTTCGAAGACGAGCCCGCACACCGGCCGCAGGCGGCAGGGCGCAGCGACCTGCGCAATATCGCTCATCTGAAGATGCTGCAGAGCCTCGCCGGCAGGTTGAGCGGGCTCAGCAGCCCCGAGGTCATCGGCGCAACCATCGTGGAGGAGCTTCGCAGCTTCATCGACTACGACACATGCTGCGCGTACAAGGTCGAGGGAGATGACATAGTGCCCCTGGCCGCCCGTAGCTCATCCGGCGATGAGGACATCGAGCGACTCCCTCACAAGGTGGGGGTGGGCCTTACCGGCAGGACGGTGCTGAGCGGAAAGCCACTTGTGGTGCCGAACCTCGACGACTATGAGCACGACCTTCCCGGATTCGAAAACCAGTGTCGGCCACAGTCGGTCATCGCAGTTCCGCTTCACTACGGCGAGCGGGTGGTCGGTGTCGTCGTCGTCTCCAAGCTGGCGGCTGGATCCCTCGACCAAGACGATATCCGGCTGCTCGAGGTTCTCGCCGGCCATGCTGCCGTGGCTCTCGAGAATGCTTCTCTGTACGAGGCGCAGCGAAGGGAGGCCGACCACGCCAAGGCGCTGGTCGACTTTGCCGACGCGATGTTCAACGCGACGTCAATCGAGTCGATCAGCGAGGAGGCCGCGAGAATGGGGGCCAGGCTACTCGACTCCGATCAGGCCCTGTTGTGGCTGAGGGACCTGGAGACGGGCGTGTTCGCTGTTGCCGGTCACTTCGGAATGGCCGACGACCCGCGCGCCCAACCGATCCTCGACTACTCGATCGGCGAAGAGCTTGCCGGCAAGCTCCTCGAGGAGCAAGAACGTCCTTCGGTTGTCAGCGCCGCACATGTGGCCGGTCTCTTCCCCGAGCCTCCTGGAGTCGTATATCGGTCGATGGCCGTCGCCCCCCTCCGAGCCGGCGATGAGCTCGAAGGCTGGCTGACCGTGCGGCATCCCGACATCCTGGGCTGGGATTTCACTGAAGACCGGCTGAGACTGCTTGCCGGCATCGCGCACCAGGTCAGCCTTGCGATACAAAAGGCGCGTCTCTATAAGCAGCAGAGGGAGACCGCCGAGACCGCAAACTCGCTGCTCGAGCTCAGCCGCGTGCTCGTCACCGCTGGGAGCCTGGCCGAGGTGCTTGATCGAACGGTCGAGCGCACCGCCAAGATCCTCAATGTCCCGAGGGCTTCGGTATGGCTTGTCGAGAAGAGAACGGGCCGGCTGGTGGTGAAGTCCACCTGGGGCTTCGAGGACTCGCACCGGCAGTGGATGGAGGGTTTTGCCATGCCGGTGCAGGTGGCGCAGGCGTTCCTTGCAGGCGCCGATCCGTTCGTGCTTCACACAAGCGAACTTGAAGGTGTGGAAGGCGTCCCGCCAAACCAGCCAACCGAGCTGTCGGCGACTGCCTCGATGAATCTAAACGACGACGGGTTGGGCTTTCTGGTGGCGGAGGCCGACGATGACGGCGAGTTCGTCTTCTCCGAGAGGAGGCTGCGACTGCTTACCGGGATCGCGGATCAGGCGAAACTTGCGATTCTCAACGTGGGCGGTCTCGAAAGTCTCGAGAGGACGTTCCTTTCGACCGTAGAAGCTTTGACCAATGCGCTCGAGGCCAAGGATGAGTACACGTCGCTTCATGCTCGCTCAATCAAAGACATGGCGCTCAAGGTGGGCTTGGAGCTTGGTCTGCCGAATCACCGGCTCAAGGATCTCGAGCTTGCGGCTCTCTTCCATGACATCGGCAAGATCGGTATGCCGTCCGAAGTCCTCACCAAGGCTGGGCCGCTCACCGACGAAGAGCGCACGCTCATCGAGACCCACCCCGATGTCGGCGCGAAGATCCTCGCGCCGATCGAGCGGCTCATGGGAGTCATGCCTATTGTCAGGGCCTGCCACGAACGCTACGACGGAGAGGGGTATCCAGATGGAAAAATGGGCGACGACATTCCTCTCGAATCCAGGATCATCTTCGTCTGCGATGCCTTTCACGCCATGAGCAGCGACAGGCCCTATCGCCGCCACCTTGCCGACGGCGAGGCGCGCCGTCGTCTTCGCGATGCTGCCGGCACTCAGTTCGATCCGAGCGTCGTTGACGCGTTCTTTCGCTCGCTCGAGACGGAACCGGCGGGCACCCCCGTGGAGCAGGGCTCGGCCGCTCCTTAGTGCTCCGTCGCGTAAGTAACGCCCTAGACGTCTTTGAACTGCTCGAACGGGTTACGGCACGAAGAGCAGTAGTAAAGCGCCCGGCACGGTGTCGGTCCAAAGGGATTCTCGTTGCGGGTGTCGCTGCTCCCACAGAATGGGCATAAAGCAGTCTTCGGCAGGCCGATTGAGGTGACGAGCACAGGACCGTTGCCGGTCGGGGGAGCGAGTCCGAAGGCCTTTAGCTCCCTGCGGCCCTTGGGGGTGATGCGATCCGCTGTCCACGGAGGATCGTAGGACATCTCGACCTCGGCCCCCTCCACCCCCGTAACGGAGCCGACTGCCTCTCTTACGTCCTGCTCGATGACGGCGATGGCGGGACAACCAGTAAAGGTGGGGAGGATGACGACTCGGGCCCGGCCGCCGCGCACGTCAACCTCTTTGATCATGCCCATTTCGACCACTGAGACAGCGGGGATCTCGGGGTCCTTCACCTTCTCGAGCGCGTCCCATATCGCACGCTCGGTCGTCACCAGGTGGCTTCCGGCTCGATCTTGTAGGTCGCCGTCATAGCCGCCCACAGCGCCTTGAAATCATCCGAATGGCGGCCGTAGCGTCCGCCAAGCCCGCCACCTGCGGGGGTGATAGAGGCGGAGTCTTCATCTGTGGCTATCAGATCGCCGGAGGAAGAAGCGATGAGCTCGGTGGTGATGGCGCCGGGCTCGATTTCGACGGGGAGGCCGAGGTCGTCCAACGCCGCTGTTGTCGTCTCGACGAAGCGCGCGCCGAGCACCGGCGAAGGCACCGTAAGCCACCCTTGCGCGATCGCTCGCTCCTCGTTATCGAAGGGTTCGAACAGCCCCCTGACTTCGGCGAAAGCTTCGGCCAGTGCGTGCAGCAGCTTGCCGCGGCCTTCAACGGATCCCTCGGCCACTCTTTTCACCCACAGCTCGGCATGCAGGCTGTGCCAGCGCTCTTCCCTGCGTATCTTGGCGGCGAGAAGGGCCAGCTCGGGCCGGGAGGATCTTTCGAGAGCTTCGAGCCGCAGAGCATCGGCGTTGTCGTAGAGCCAGTGGCGCGCCAGCGTGTATGCCCAGTCCCCGTTGGGACGCTCGCACAGGACCGCATTGTGGTACTCGCCGGGCTCGCGACCGAATGCAAGTTGATCGGGTGTTTGGCCGACCATGGTGGATGCCAGGGAGTAGTACGCCGATGCATGGCCGATCTCGTCCTGGGCTATCGACGAGAACGCGACGTCTTCTTCCATATGTGGTGCGAACCCGGTCCACTCAGAATGGCGGTGTCCGATGATGAGCTCGTCGTCGGCAAGCGCTATCAGGATCGCGGCAAGGATGTCACTCATCTGGCATCCGCTTGCGCCCGCGAGCGCGCGAGCGCCCGTTTCTTTACGACGTCTCGGTAAGCATGTGCAAAGCGGTAGGACTTGTCGGCCGCGGGATCAGGAAGACTGTCGTCCGACCACGTGTGGATGTCGGCGCGCCGGATGACCCACAGATGCCGGCCCTCGCCGCGCCGCGTGAAGCATTCCTTGGCCATGACCGTAGCCATCCCCACATCGGGGGCCGTCACGCTCCCGCAGTGCTCGAACGGCTGCTTGTGGCCCGAGCGGCGGAAGACTTCATAGATCTCCACGAGCGATTCAGGCCGCCTGCGAGGTCTGATCGTCGAGCGCCTCACGGACCCACCTGTGGTCTTCATAGCTGCGGCGTCTAAGACCAAGCCGGCGCTCCGTCTCCGGGCCCTGGTTCTTCTTTATGGCGTCGAGCGGCGCCCAGTCGATGTCCTCGTCGTTAACGACCCATCGCTCGGAGGCGGCGTCTTTGAAGGGCACAGGGGTTGGCAGCTCGAAGGCGAGCTCCAACACCTTGGGCACGTAGCGGTCGAGGAACTCGGCGCGCAGGTCTTCGTTAGTACGCGTCTTTACCCTCCAGCGCAGCAAGAGGTCCTTATCGACGTTTGACTTTGGCCCGAAGAAGTGAATGATCGGGAGCCACCAGCGGTTGAGGGCATCCTGCAACATGGCGCGCTGGCGATCGGTGCCGGATGCAAGCTCGAGCGTGATGTCTTCGCCGTGCCTGAGATGGAGCTGCTCT
This sequence comes from Candidatus Aridivita willemsiae, assembly GCA_013695835.1. Lineage (GTDB taxonomy): Bacteria > Actinomycetota > CADDZG01 > CADDZG01 > WHSQ01 > JACCZU01. The sequence goes on along the minus strand of JACCZU010000165.1, from coordinate 8,954 downwards.
TCCGCGCAGATCCGCTTGAGCACACGCGTGTAGGGCGCGTATGACGACTCCAGAAGCGACGCTTGCGTGACAAGCGCGGCGCCGTCGATCAACCATCCGATGACGGCAGCGTCCCCCCAGTGGAACGTCGGATAGTGAAACACGTTGTGAAACTTCGACTTGCCGCTTACCAGGTCCCAGTACATCGCATCCCGGCTCTTGCCGAGGTCTTCGGCGACGCGATAGAGAAGCTGCGCGTGCCCAACCTCGTCCTGAACCTTGGCGGTGAGCGACATCTTTCTCTTGAGCGACGGAGCCCCCGGTATCTGTTCGCGCTCCGGGATGGCGCCCATGATCTCGGAGTTGGCGTGCATCTCGATGAATTTGAGGACTCCGGCGCGGTATTCGTCGGGCATCCAGTCGCCCGCCTCGACCATTCCACCGCCATCGATGTGGGCCTCGAAGCCGGTCCAGCGTTCCTCGTAGGTCATGTCAGTCCTCCTCGGTCAATCCGTTGATGACGAGCTGTGCGAAGCGCGTGCCGATCTCGGCCGGGGTAAGCCGGCCCCCCGGCCGGTACCAGGTGTAGGTCCAGTTGCCCGCCGAGAGCACGAGGGTGGCCGCAAAGAAGACGTCGGCATCGGGCCTGAACTCGCCTCCGGCAATGCCGTCCGCGATGATGCGGCGCACGATGGCCTCGTATTCGTCCCGCTTGTTCTGGATCGGCGCCCGCAGGTCCTCGGATAGATAGCGCCATTCGCTGAGGAACACCGTGGCCGCCTCGTGATGGGTGGCCGCCGTCTCGATGTGGCCAACGAGCAATGCCGTGAGCCTGGCACGGGCCGTCGCCTCGAGCCCATCTGCCTTGTGAGCAGCCGTGAGAAAGCGGTCGGCTCCCTCGGCGACGACGTCGAAGAGGAGCTCCTCCTTGGAGCCGATGTGGGCGTAGAGCGACCCCCGCTGAAGCCCGAGGGCATCGCCGAGATGCTGCATGGACGTGCCGTGGTAGCCGCGCTGCGAGAACAACCGGGCGGCGGCGCGCCCGACCTCGGCTCGCCTTGTGGTCGTTGCTGCCCGTTCGGCCGTGACGGCCACCGTCGCCTCCGCTCCGTTTTCTCCAAACAAACGATCGTTAGGTAGCCTACCCTCGATCGGAGGCAAGCGCCAGCCGCCCCCCGGCTAGGTTGCGGTGTCGCCGAGCCGGCCTCTCTTAGGGCTCTTCCCCTCCCTCGGGGCCGTAGAAGATCACCCACATCTCGGTGTCGTCGGTGAAGTGCTCGAAGCGGTGGGTGGCCCCGGCGGGAACGAAAATGGCGTCGCCCGGCCCGAAATCATGACGCTGGGCGCCGTTCACGAAGGTCCCCGAGCCCGTCATGACGACATAGACCTCGTCCTGGTCGTGCGGCGTCTGTTCGTCGACACCCAGGGGAGCGTAGTAGCCGAGCTCGAGGGTGCCGCGGCGCAGAGGTGCAACATAGGGCTCATCACCGGTGCGGCGGGCGGCCTCGACCTCCTTCTGAGCTCGAGCTCGAGTGATATGCCTTCTGGTCAAGCTCTCGTCCATGTTTGCCACCTCCGAAGCTGTTGCGGCTCCCCTTATTCTTCCGCCATGTCGGCAAAGCGGTCACCGGTCCGGTCCCCGCCGGTCACCAGGGAGGCGCCTCCTGGCGTGAGGGTGTCCCTCATCCTCAGGCGACTTAGGCGCGCCTACCCCGAGGCGAAGATCGCCCTCCACTTCTCCACGCCCTTCGAGTGCCTGGTTGCCACAATGCTTTCGGCGCAGTCGACCGACGTCACGGTCAACGAGGTCACGCGGCGCCTGTTCGTCAAGTACAGGGCCCCCGAGGACTACCTCGCCGTGCCGGAGGAGGAGCTTCAGGCCGACATCTATCAGACGGGGTTCTTCAGGCAAAAGACACGTTCGCTCAAGAAGATGTCCCACAAGCTCATCGACGACCACGGCGGCGAGGTGCCTCATACGATGCGGGAACTCGTTGCACTTCCCGGCGTCGCGCGAAAGACCGCCAACATCGTTCAGGGCAACTGTTTCCCGAGGGACATGAGAAGGGATCCCGACGCCGGCCTTGCCGTCGACACGCATGTGGGCCGTGTCGCCGTGCGGCTCGGGCTCACCAAGCGCACCTCGAAAGAGGCGGTCGACATCGAGCAGGATCTTATGGCCTTGATCCCAAGGAAGGACTGGCTCAAGACGACTTACCTGTTCATCGAGCACGGCCGGGCCGTCTGCGACGCTAAACACCCTCGCTGTGAGGACTGCGCCGTCGAGCGCTTGTGCCCCTCGAGCCAGGCGGTGGGTCTGCCCGACCTCTACCGGCGCTCCGAGCGCAAGCCAACGGGACCGCACCGCAACCCCGGCCCCCCCTGACCGCGCAATTCCCAAGTGTGGGGAAAGATGTGTGCTCGGCGGGACACTAGATCCCCACACCTCATCGATCTGGCGCCCGATTGGATTTGCGGTCCCGCCGACCCGGTGGGGAAGCTGCGGTGCACCCTTACGATGGGCTCATGAAGAAAGTCATTCTGGCGGCGCCGCGTGGGTATTGTGCCGGCGTCGACCGCGCCGTCAAGATCGTTGAGCGGGCGCTCGACACGCTCGGCGCGCCGGTCTACGTCCGCAAGGAGATCGTTCACAACGGTCACGTCGTGGCGGAGCTAGAGAAGAGGGGCGCGATCTTCGTCGACTCCGAATCAGAGATCCCCCCCGGCGCCGTGTGCATCTTCTCGGCCCACGGGGTATCGCCGGCCGTTAGGCGCGCCGCCGAAGCCAAGGGCCTTCAGGTCATCGACGCGACCTGCCCGCTCGTCACCAAGGTGCACCTCGAAGCCAAGCGCTTCGCCCGCGCCGGTCGCAAGATCGTGCTCGTAGGGCACACGGGCCACGAGGAGATCGAGGGCACGTCGGGTCAGGCCCCAGAAACCACCGTCGTGGTCGAAGACGCCGAGGGCCTCCAACGGCTTGAGCTTGATCCCGGAGAGCCGGTCGCCTACCTCACTCAGACGACGCTTTCGGTCGACGACACCCTCGGCGTGGTCGAGCGCCTCAGAGAGCGCTTTACCGACATCGAAGGGCCTCGTTCCGACGACATCTGTTACGCGACCCAGAATCGCCAGGTTGCGGTCAAGGCCATCGCTCCCGATGCCGACCTCGTTCTGATCGTGGGGGCGCGCAACTCGAGCAACTCGAACCGGTTGGTCGAGGTCGCAAGGGCCGCCGGCACCAACGCTTACCTCGTGCCCGACGAGTCAGAGCTCGACCCGGCCTGGCTCTCCGGCGTTGACTCAGTAGGGATCAGCTCCGGCGCAAGCGCCCCCGAGGTGCTTGTTCACCGGTTGCTCGAGCGGCTTGCCGGCCTCGGCTACAAAGACGTCGAGACGAAGGAGGTAACCACCGAAGACGTCACCTTCTCTTTGCCACCGTGGTTGAGGGAGCAGCGCGCAGAGGAGGACGGGGCCGCCGGTTAGTGCGGCGAGTCGTCAGACGATCGACTGCTCGATGTCGCCTGCGAGGTCGAAGTCGAGCGGGGTAAGGCCCCCCTCCGAGTGGGTGGTCAACGCCAGCCTCACCCGGTTGTAGCGGATGTCGATGTCGGGATGGTGGTCGTAACGCTCGGCGAGGTTGCCGACCTGGTTGACGAACTTGAGCGCCGCCGCGAAATCGTCGAACTCGAAGACCTTAGCGATGTGGCTGTTCTCCAGCTCCCAGTCACCCAGCTCGTCCAGACGTTGATGGGTCTCTTCTTCATCCAGAACGTCGGCCACGCTTACCTCCTCAGGGGGCTCCTAGCTGCGCCCGAACATACCGCGCTGCGGCGACCCCGCATAAACCGGCTCACACCCAGGCCCCCGCGCGGGACAATGGAACCATGAGCAGTCACAGGGTGGTGCTCGTCGACCGTTCGGAGAGGGGCAAGCTGTCCTTTACGGGGCCGCAGCGGGGCTGGTTCCTGCACCAGGTCGTGACCCAGGCCTTCGAGGACATTTTGCCGGGCGAGGCCCGCGACGCCGCCATGATCACGGCGCACGGGCGCATGACCGCCTATTTCGAGGCGCTCGCCACCGAGGACTCCATCCTCTGCCACTTCGAGCCCGAGTTGAGGCCTACGCTGCCGGCCGAGATCGGGCGCTATGTGTTTGTCACCCAGGTCGCCATCACCGACGTGACCGATGACTATGGGCTTGTCCTCCTCGCGGGGCAGGACTGGCGCGACCTCGCGGCCGGCGCTGGTGCCGCCGCCGTGGTTCACCCCACCTCCGCCCTTGGCACCCCGGCCGGGTACCTGTGGGCGGCGCGACCCGAGCTCGACCTGCTCGTGTCCTCGCTCCAAGAGGCCGGGGCGGAGGCGGCCACCGAGGACGACCTCGAGGGCATCAGGATCGCCAATGGGGTTCCGAGATGGGGGCGCGAGATGAATCCCAAGACCTTTCCTCAGGAGGCAGGGATCGACGACCTGGCGGTCCATTACGACAAGGGCTGCTATCTCGGGCAGGAGGCCATGGCCAAGATCCACTTCAGGGGCAAGGTCAACCGCGCCCTCTACCGGCTTGAGTCGGAAGTGGGGCTCGAACCCGGCGCCGAGGTGAGGCTCGACGGTCAGAAGGTCGGTGTCGTGACGAGTGCCCGGGGCGGGCGTGCCCTCGGCCTTCTCCGCTACACGGTCGAGCCGGGGGCCGAGGTCAGCGCCGGCCGGGTCGAGGCAAGGGTGACGGGTAAGGGCCCGAGGGAGCCCGCCGCCGCCCGGAGCTAGGCGCAGAGAGAGGGGGGACGTGGCGCATCATTACGAGTCATCCGATCTGGTTGTTCGCAAGATCTCCGTCGGGGACCTCGACAACAACGTCTACGTGCTCGAGGACCCTGCGACCAACGAGGCGCTCATCGTCGACGGCTGCTTCGAGGCGGGCACGATCCTTGCGGGCGCAGACGGCGCGCAAGTCGTCGGCATCGTCCAGACCCACGGCCACTACGACCACGTTCAGGCTCTGGCCGAGATCAAGGACGCCCTCGGTGTGCCCGTGTACGCCCATCCCGGCGACGACTACCCGGTTGCGGTCGAGCGCGTGCTTGCCGACGGCGATTCCATCTCGTTCGGAAACCTGTCGGCGCTGGTGCTCCATACGCCGGGCCATACGCCGGGTGGCGTGTGCCTGCTCGTCGGCGACCACCTGATCTCCGGTGACACGCTGTTCCCCGGTGGGCCGGGCAATACGAGGGGCAACAAGAAAGCGTTTGAGCAGATCATCGAGTCGATCAGCTCCAAACTGTTCGTTCTGCCGGACGACACCAGGGTCTACCCCGGTCACGGGTCGGATACGACGATAGGCGCCGAGAAGCCCCACCTCGAAGAGTGGATCGAACGAGGCTGGTGACGATCCGCTTAACTCTTGCGGTCGCCGCCCCCTGATGAGGCTCCCTATCCGGTGGGGGGGCAGACAATGGAAGGGTGGTAGATCTTGCTGGGCCGCCCCGAGGTGAGGCTCGTCCCGAGATCGACGCGCCCGCCCGCGACGTGCGCAAGGTTGGTTTCGCTGCCGGGAGTGTTGCGCTTGCGTTCCTGTGGGTGATCTCGGGTCTGGGCGAGGGAGTGCCCTTCCCGCCGACCGCTCTCGCCGAGGCGATCATCAGGGCCACTCCCGGCGACATCGCCACCTTCTTCATCGAGCTCCTGAAGGGTTGGGCGCGCCGCGGTCTCGCCGTCTCGGCGACGGTCGCCTCCCTCGTCCTTGCCGCTCAGATGCTGGCCTGGACCATGCAGCGCACCCGGATCAGGCCGGCAGCGGCCGGCGCCGTGCTCGCCGCCGCCGCCTTCGTGGCGATCCTGCCTGCGCCCTCGATCTCAACCAACCTTCTGCTCGCCGCCCTGGCGCTTGGAGCAGCCGCGCTCGTCTACGCGCTGACGGCGGCCGCGGTCGCTGCCGGCATCGGCCTTGGGCCTGGGGCACTCGGCTCCGCGGGACCGCAGACTGAGGGCAGGGCCGACGAGGCCGAACCGGCCGGGTTTGACCCAAGCAGGCGCCGGGTGCTCAAGCTCGGAGCCGGCACCGCAACCGCGATTGCCCTCGGCGGAGGCGTGGTCGGCTACTTCCTCCGCAAGGTCGGCGGGCCCAACAGAAACGTGGAGCTCATCGCCCCGCAGAATCCAGCGACCTTGCCTGAGGGGGAGTGGCCCGACATCCCTGGGCTCTCGCCCGAGATAACAAGCGCGGCCGACCACTATGTCGTTGACATCAACCTCGTGCAGCCTTCGCTGGAGGCACAAGAGTGGAGGCTCGGCGTCGGCGGTGAGGTGGCGGCCCCGCTCGAGCTGAACTTCATGGAGCTGCAAGAGCGCTTTGAGATTGTCGAGGAGTACTCGGTGCTGACCTGCATCTCGAACGAGGTCGGCGGCGGCCTTGTCGGCAACTCGAGATGGGCAGGGGTCCGGCTTGCAGACGTGCTCGAGGCGGCCGAGGCGCGCGCCGCCCCGAGTGGCCCGACCGATGTGATCTTCACTGCGGCCGACGGTTACTCGGACTCGATCACGCTTGAGGCCGCTCTGGACCCGGCCGTGCTTTTGGCCGTGGCCCAGAACGGTGAGCCGTTGATGCAGGAGCACGGCTTCCCGTGCAGAGTCCGTGTGCCCTCCACCTTCGGGATGAAGAATGTCAAGTGGCTCACGTCGATCGAGGTGGCGCATCGCGATTACAAGGGTTATTGGATGCAGCGCGGCTGGTCGGACCTTGCGCTCGTAAAGACGGGCTCGCGCATCGACGTGGCCGGAGGAGCCGAGCGGAGTGCGGTGCCCGGGGAACCGACTTGGATAGCCGGAGTGGCGTGGGCCGGCAATCGGGGCATCTCAAGGGTCGAAGTCTCGACCGACGGCGGGCAGACGTGGGCCAGGGCGACGCTCAAGGAGGCAATCAATTCGCAGACGTGGCGGCTGTGGGCCTACCGCTGGACGCCGGAAGGCTCGGGGTCCGCCGTCGTTCTGTGCAGAGCCGTCGACGGCGACGGCACACTCCAGGAGCGAGGCCTGGCCGATCCCCATCCGAGCGGCGCGACCGGCTACCACACGGTCGAGGTCGGCGTCGCCTGAGCCCGCTCGGATCCCCTGATCCAACTCCGGACCGTTTAGGCAACCCGCCGGGAGCGAGCGCTTCTTATCTCGAGGGCACGAGCGCGGACACGACCTCTTTGACCGCATAGGGCTGCGAGCCCGAGTTGGCAAAGAACCCGAGCGGCTGCCACGGCCCCCCAGCCACCCGCCAGCGCGCCTCCCAGATGACCTCGACCCCGAGCACGTAGCTGCCCTTGGTCTCATAGAGGTGGGAGATGTCCCCGGGTAAAGACTCACTCCACGGCCGCCCCGAGGTGGCACTGACGACGTCGGTTCCGTCGCCGAAGTCCCACACATACTCAACCGGGCTAGCCTCGGCGGTAACCGTGAGCCCTGGCACCCCTGCGGTGGCAGTTATCGGGCCCGGTTTGTCTTTGAGCCACACGAAGGAGTCGAGCCCGGTGAGCCCGACCTGTGACGGAGCGACCTCGATGACGGGTGTGGGCGCAAGCGACATCGCCTTGTCTGCTGCGATGGCGGCGAGCTCCTCGGGTGAGGGCAGCGCCACGGTCGTGGTCGTGTTGTTGCCCCGCCCCGGGGCGACGGGAGCCTGGGGAGCGGGCCCCGGCCCCGCCGGCGCCTGGGGCACGGCGCAGCTAACCCCCGCCGAGTTGCCGGGCGACGCAGCGTTGGGCCCGAGGTTGATGACACAAGGAGCAGCCTGCCCCGCGGGCAAGGACCGAGGAACCGCCAAAGGAACATAGGTAGGAGCCGGGGGCCCAGCTGGAGCTGCCTTCGCAAGGTTTATTGGCACCTCGTTCGCGGATGAGGATGTGCTTACGGGCAGAGAGGAGGAGTTTGTGACCGACTCACTGAAAGTTGCTGAGTCGTCGGGCGATTCTGACCCCTGGTACGGGGGATTGTAGCTTCGGGCACTTGCGGCTACGCCAGGGGCTTTCCCACGTCCGCCCTCGACCACTCCGGCATCACCGAACGGTTCGTCTGCCACGGCGGGAAAAGCGAATGTAAGAACGAGCGCGCCTGCAATCATTCCTCGACTAAGAGCCTTCACGTCGACTCCCCGGGTTTGATTTCTCTCCGACGGACCACAACGGAGTTGTGTAAAAGCCATCGCCCGTTCTCCCGCCTCAGCACCGATTTCACCACGTCTCTATTGGCTGCTCGTCCAACCGTAACGTTCTCCCCGGACTCGTCAAAGAAGCGATAAGCACTCACGACCACCTGGAGGAGTTCGATTCGACGACGAGACTTGTCAGCCATCGACAAAGATTTGGTGGCGCTTCGGGGCTTTATGAGAACGTTGTCTTTCCTCAGCTGCCGAATTTCTTTCAGTAGGCGCGGCTCCATTGGACTGTCGGAGGTAAAGGTGTCTCGCACCAGATCAGGGTTCCTGCGGCGGTAAGCAGCGGCGATCCTTCGCTCGAAGTGGCGGAACGTGGCGACGGCCTCTTGGTTGCTCAGGGTGCTCTTGCGGTTCGGCTCCTTGTCCTTGGACTTGGCTTCTGGAATGCCTGCTCGTTCTGCGCCGCCGGGCTCACTCTTGTCGAGGTTTAGCGGGGCGGGTGGGGCGGTGCTTCCGGCTGTGAAATGGATCACGAGCCCCGCACCGACCAGAAGCGCAAGGCACAGGAGGAATCCTTGTACCGGCGACAGTGGAGGAGCCGGGGAGGGCTCACGGTGTTGATCACGACTGTTAAGGCCTGAGTTGTTCTGTGGTTGTTCCACGTCCGCCTGCGGTTCGTCGCCTTGTTTCCCCAGCCGCTACTCCTACCGCACCAAGCCACAAAAGGCAATACCGCCCCTGCGCGTTGTGGCGCGCCTCACACTTACAACGAGCCGATCCCGATCCCACGCCGCCGTCCGCTCCGCCTCGATCGAATCGACGCCGCCCGTCCGCTCTGC
>JACCZU010000273.1 GCA_013695835.1 Candidatus Aridivita willemsiae | reverse complement strand
GGGTCCCTGCCGAGCGCCCACCTGGCCGCTTGGCTAAGCTCGTGGATGTGGTTGCCGGGATTCGGGTCGGCGCTGACCTTCTTGCCGCTGCTCTTTCCGACCGGCAGGCCCCCATCCCGCCGCTGGCGCCCGGTCGCTTGGCTCTCCGGCACGTGCCTCGGTGTGCTTGTGCTCTACGTTGCTACGGGCTCGTGGAGCCTCACAGGAAAGCAGCTCTTGGGAGAGGTCGAGGTGGCCGGGTTTGCTCCGTTGCTCCTCCTTCTGCTGGCGTGTGGGCTTGCGTCGGCCGCCTCGCTTGTGGCCAGGTTTCGGGCGTCGAGACGGGAGGAACGTCAGCAGTTGAAATGGTTCGTGCTTGCAGTCTGTGGCCTCGTGGTGCTGTTCGTGTTGGATGGACTCCAGATCCCGGTGGGCGCTGGGAACGCGCTTGCCGTGATCCTCATCCCATGCATCCCTGCTGCCGTCGGAGTGGGGATGCTTCGCTACCGTCTCTACGACATCGACCGCATCATCAACCGGACCCTCGTCTACGGGGCGCTCACCGCCTTTCTCGGCGCCCTCTACTCCGGGGCCGTCGTTGTATTGCAGGCGGCCGTTGGCGAGCGCATTGGGAGCTCACCCCTTGCGGTTGCGGCCACGACGCTTGCGGTGGCCGCATTGTTCCGTCCGGCCCGCGCCCTCGTCCAAACCCTCATCGACCGGAGATTCAACCGCAGCACCTACGACGCGCAAAAAACGGTGGAGGCCTTCTCGGGGCGGCTCCGTGACGAGGTCGACCTCGACCAGCTCAGCTCCGATCTCGTCGCGGTGGCACGCACCACCATGCAGCCCGCCCATGCCTCCCTGTGGCTGCGCCCAGCCGGAGAGACTCGGGAGCTGCCCGGAGGGAGCGGACGGTGAGGGTGTCCACGAGGCGTTGTCTCATGATGGAGAATTCACAAAAGTCCTCCGGCCGTGTTCTTCGTAACGATTCCGAGACGCTTGAGGAGTAGAAGGGGGATGAGATGAGCGTGTTTCCAGGAAGGCTCAGGAAGGTGACCCTCGGGGGTCGCCGAAAAGCCCAAGGCGCCTCCGCTGCGCCGGAGCGGGAGGCGGTCGCGGGGATGGCCGATGTTGCCCCCGCCGACATCGCGTCCAACGATCCGATCATCGCCTATTTCCAGGCCGCCTCGGGGGCGGTCGACCTCGAGGGCCTCGAGCTCGAGTCGCCGGCCAGGGACGCCCTCAGGGCCGCCGGCGTGAAGATGGTCGTCCCTCTGGTCAGCCAGGGGGAGCTCATCGGTCTCTTGAACCTCGGCCCCCGCCTCTCCGAGCAGGAATACTCCACCGACGATCGCAAGCTGCTCACCAACCTGGCGTCCCAGGCCGCGCCTGCGGTGAGGGTGGGCCAGCTCGTGCGGGAGCAGCAGGCGGAGGCCCGTTCGAGGGAGCGTATCGATCAGGAGCTGCGGGTCGCAACGCTCGTGCAGCAGCAGTTCCTTCCCAAGGAGCTTCCCGAGCTCGGCGGCTGGGAAGTGGCGGCCCACTACAGGCCGGCCAGGGAGGTGAGCGGTGACTTCTACGACTTCATCGAGCTCCCCGAGGGCCGGATAGGCATCGTCGCCGGCGACGTTACCGACAAGGGCGTCCCTGCGGCCCTTGTGATGGCGACGACAAGAAGCATCCTCCGGGGCGAGGCAACCCACGCAGCGGGACCGGGGGAGGTGCTCAGGCGAGCTAACGATCTCTTGGTCCCCGACATCCCGCCACAGATGTTCGTGACCTGCCTCTACGGGGTGCTCGATCCGGCAACAGGACGCTTCCGCTATGCCAACGCCGGCCACAACCTGCCTTACGTGGCAACGGCCGACGGCGTCGTTGAGATGCGGGCGAGGGGCATGCCGCTCGGGCTCATGCCGGGGATGGACTACGAGGAGAAGGAGGGCACGATAGGGCCCGGCGAGTCGGTCTTGCTGCACAGCGACGGGCTTGCTGAGGCGCACAGCCCAGACGGGGAGATGTTCGGTTTCCCGCGCGTTATGAAGCTGATGGAGGGCTCAGGCGGCGGCAGCGAGATGATCGACGTACTGCTCGAGGAGCTCGACCGCTGGCACGGCAGGGACGCGGAGCAGGAAGACGACATCACGCTTGTCACGCTCAAGCGCTCGGCGTCGGCGGGCGTCACGATGTCGGCCGACGAGCCTCAAGAAGAGCTTACGAGTACGGCCCCAGCGGCTCCCGGCAGGACGTCCTCCAACGGGCGCGCCGACGATTCGGTCCAGGTGCTCGACGAGTTCACCCTTGCGAGCGAGGAGGGCAATGAACGACTTGTCATGGAGCGAGTTACCGGCGCAGTGGCCGGGCTGCCCCTCGGGAGCAAGCGGCTCGAGCGTCTAAAGACCGCGGTGGCCGAGGCGACCATGAACGCCATCGAGCACGGCAATCAAAACAAGGCGGAGCTGCCCGTGTCCGTGCGGGTCATGGCAACCGACGACGACGTGCAAGTTCACATCACCGATCTAGGAGGTGCAAACGAGGTTCCAGATGATACCGAAACGCCGGATCTCGAGGCCAAGCTTGCAGGAATGCAGACGCCTCGAGGATGGGGGCTGTTCTTGATCAAGAACATGGTGGACGACATGCAAGTAACAACCGATGGTGACCACCACACCATTGAGCTCACCCTCCATCTGAAGGGAGACGGCAATGACGACTAGAGGATTCGAGGCGCACGCACGACACCGTGAGGGTGTCGTGATAATCGACCTGAGCGGCGAGGTCAACAAGTTCTCGGGGGCCACGCTCACGGCTGCCTATGGAGAGGCCACAGAAGGAAACAGCTCTTCCGTACTGCTCAACTTCCTGGATGTCGACTACATCAACTCGACCGGCATTGCAGTGATCGTCGCGCTTTTGGCGCAGGCCAGAACCGAAGCTCGAAGGGTGACGGCCTACGGGCTGACCGAGCACTACAAGGAGATCTTCGAGATCACGCGCCTTTCCGATTTCATGGCGATTTACGAGGACGAAGACAACGCGGTTGCTCAGGTACCTGCTTAGGAGGGGATGAGGGTATGGCACAGAGGACACTCGAGATGCAAGTAAGGAAGCCGCACGAGGGTTCGGCGATCGTCGATGTCAAGGGTGACATCACGGGGGCGAGTGAGGACATCCTCATGGATGCCTACAACCAGGCCGAGGGCGCCCGAGCGATCATCCTCAACTTCGAGGGCCTCGACTACATGAACAGTGGCGGGATAGGACTTCTCGTGACGCTTCTGGTCAGGGCGAAACGCCAGCACCAGAAGATCTTTGCCTTCGGGCTTACCGAACACTACAGGCAGATCTTCGAGCTGACCCGCCTCGACGACGCCATCGGGATCTATGCCACGGAAGCCGACGCAGTCGCGGCGGTCAACAGCTGATAGGAGGGACCGGGATGAGCTCTTCGCAAGAGCCGAGGACGGACGGGCAGCAGACGAAGGTGGACGGTAAGAGGCCGGAGGAGACACAGCCCCCCGAGATCGTGCTCGGTGAGGGCGCGCCCGAAGTGATTCCCGAGTCCGAGATCCCGGAAGAGGTCGTGCCTCCGGAGATAAGCGCGCGCGACGCTGCGAACTGGGCCAAGCAGATCTCGACTCTGAGCGTTCACGATGTATCGGCGGAAGCGGTCAACAAGAACGTCGATGGCAAGCGAGTCAATTCGCCGATTCAGGGCTTTGGCAAGATGTGGCAAAAGACCTACAGGGTGAGGCTCGTGGGCTGTGACGCTTCGCCGGAGGAGGTCATTGCGACCTGGAAGGAGAACTTTCCCAAGTTCTGGCCGGCCAACAACCGCTTCTTCGGTCCCCTAACGGGCATCGCGCCGGGCGAGGTTGCCGTGCTCAACCTTGCACTTCCCGGACGCCTCAAGCTGTCTACGGGCGTGCTCGTCCTCTATGCCGACGAAGAGTCGTTCACGCTGATGACCCCCCAGGGCCACATGTTCGCCGGCTGGATCACCTTCAGCGCTTTTCCAAAGGATGGCGTACCTGTGGCGCAGGCCCAGGTGCTCATGCGCGCCAACGACCCGATGTACGAGGTCGGGCTTGGGCTTGGCGGGCACAAGAAGGAAGATGTCTTTTGGGCCCATACCCTGGCCTCGCTTGCAAGTCACCTCGGGAGCGAAGGCGAGGTCGAGACGAACGTCGTCTGCGTCGACAAGAAGAGGCAGTGGTCGAAAGCAGGCAACATCTGGCACAACGCCGCGATCCGCTCAGGCTTCTATGCGATGGGAGCACCCGGCAGGGCCGCGCGCCGCCGGTTCAGCCCCTGACCGCGCAGCCCGGGCCTCGGCCCGGGCGCCCTTACGGTGAACGCACAGCGTCCGCATCCGCTCTTCGACCCAGGCTCAACATCTAAGCCGCTGAAATCTACAGCGCCGAGCCGGAGTGCTTGATAGGTTACGAGTCGTAGCCACCGGGAATGGTTCCTGGGGAACGCGGCTGGGGTTCGTACCTCCGTCGCTAAAAACCGGAAGGAAGTGGGAGCTCATGTCTGAGACATCAACCGCCCAGAAAACGGGAAGCAGCGAGCTGGTCACGGACAGGGGAAAGACCGCGATCGCGGACGCGGTCGTCACCAAGATCGCCGGCATGGCGGCCCGCGAGGTGGCCGGGGTGCACGACATGGGCACGAGCGGGTCACGCGCAGTGGGCTCCATTCGTGAAAGGTTCCCGGGCGGAACCCAGCCGAGCCCGGCCCAGGGCGTCAAGGTAGAGGTGGGCGAGCGCCAGGCCGCCATCGACATCGACGTCGTCACCGAGTACGGGGTTCCGATCGTCGACGTGTCTCAGGCGGTGCGTGACAACGTCATCAATCGCGTCGAAAGCATGACCGGCCTCCAGGTAACTGAGGTCAACGTTTCTGTGGACGACGTCTTCATCGAGCCCCCGCCCGAGATCCCTCCGCCTCCTCCCCCCGAGCCGAGGGTCCAGTAGCCTAGATGGCGGTCGATGTCGATGCCGTAGCGGTGGCCACGGAGGCGTGTCCCGGGGTCGCAGGGCTGTCCTCGGGGCGTTTCGCAGAGGTCGCCACCTACCTGCCGGGCCGCCGCGTGGTCGGGGTGCGCGCCACCGAAGATGAGCTCGAGGTCCACGTGGTCGCACAGTGGGAGGTCGCTCTGCCGTTCGTGGCCGCCGAGGTGCGTTCGGTCGTTGCACCCCTGAGCGGTGGGCTTCCCGTTGCGGTGTTCATAGACGACATCGACATCCCGCCTTCGCTCTTTGGAGTGGAGGAGGGACCCCCTGAGCTTCCTGGGGAGGTTGTGGAACCCGGTGACCCCATCGAGGAGGTCACGCTTCTTCCCGGGCAGACGGGTGTGGAAGAGCTCACCGTCGTCGAGCCGGGCCCCCTGGGGGCTCCACTCGAGGAGGAGCCGAAGGGGAGGAGGCCACCGGCCTCCGATGAGGACCTCCCCGGAGATCTGCGATGACCCCATTAAGGGGCGGCCACGAGACGCTCGGCGTCCGCAGCGAGGCCGATGCAGATGAGGTTCGCGCCGCCTGGCGGCGTTTCGCCGCCGAGCACCATCCCGATCGCGGCGGAGATCCGGCGACGTTTAGGGCGGGGGCCGAGGTATACCGGCGTCTCATCCACAAGGGCCCTCCACCCGGCTCCGCCGATGTCGTCTTTTACAGGCGGCCGCACGGAGTGCAGGTGCCGCTTGCGTGGGGGCGCTCGAGGCTGCGCGCGTTCAGGCGTCAAAAGAGAGTGATCTGAGCTTGGAGGGAGGAAGCAGATGAAACCAACCTACGTTGGCCTGTTCGTCGGACTCATTCTGGGGCTTGCCCTTGTGCTCGAGGGCTTCGGCGAGATGCTCGTCGTTGCGCTCGCGGGTGCCGTTGGCTACCTCGTGATGAAGGTCGTCGAGGGCGAGCTCGACCCGTCCGATTACATCGGCGGCGCCTCGAGGCGGGGTCTCTAGTGCCCGAGCGCGAGGGCGGGCGTGGCGGTGAGCCGCCAGACCGGGAGACCGAAGAGCTCGATACCGAGGAGCTCAGGCGGCGCACCGAGGCCGAAGAGACATCGACCTTCGAAGGGGTTTCCTCCCCTCCGCCAAGCTCGGTGGAAGAGGATCCGCTCGGAGAGTCCGCAGCGGCCGCGTGGGCGGCGGGGGCAACGCCTCCTCCGGAGACCATTCCCGAGGACGACCCCACGACGACCGATGAGCAGGGCGGGACGGCCGCAGGGTCGCGGACGGCCGCCGTGGCCCAACCGCCGCCCGACGAGGGCGTGGCCGCCGACCCCGAGGTCGAGCCCGTCATCGCAGCGCCGGTCACCGACCCACTCGAGGACGACGCCGACTTCTACTTCGTGCCGGCGGCGGACGTGAACGCGGCCCCCGAGCCCTCCTCGGCGAAGGGGGACGAGCCGGCTCCGGCGCCTCGCCCAGACGCGTTCATCACCGAACGCGGCCACACGATTCTTTCTGATCGAGTCGTCGAGAAGATCGCGGGCAAGGCTGCGTCGGAGGTCGACGGGGTGGGAGGGGTGGAGGGATCCGGGTTGAGCCGGCTGGCCGGGCTTTTCTCCTCGGACGACGATGCCCGTCGTGCTCACGCCGAAGCGGACGTCGACCGAGCGAGCACGAGCGTGGATCTGACCGTGAGCATCCGTTACCCGGAGCCTGTAGGGGCCACAGCCGACAGGGTCAGGGACCATGTCAGGGCCCGGCTTCAGGAGCTGACCGGGCTCGAGGTCACCGAGGTCAACGTCACGGTTCCCGAACTCGTCCCGCCGGCTCCTCCGCCGCCCAAACCGAGAGTGCAGTAAGGGGGTAGATGTGCGAATCGTAGGTCGAGTCATCGCCATAGTCCTCGCGCTCGCGCTTCTTGCGGGCTCGTTGCTTGTCGTCCTCGAGATTCTGGCC
Organism: Candidatus Aridivita willemsiae; assembly: GCA_013695835.1. GTDB lineage: Bacteria > Actinomycetota > CADDZG01 > CADDZG01 > WHSQ01 > JACCZU01. The sequence goes on along the minus strand of JACCZU010000273.1, from coordinate 5,692 downwards.
GCAGGTGTGGGACAGGGCCCCCTCGTCATCCCCTACGACACCTGGTATCTGAGCGCTTTGAACAACGCCTGGCTCGACCCCGTCGTGCGCGGCATCCTGATTGTCGCCATCATCGTTGGGCTGATCCTTTTGTATCTAGCGATCGCGTCGCGAAAGCCGCTGACGCTGCCGCTACGGTCTGCACAAGGAGGCGTCGACGCCGAGGTCTCGAGAAAGAGTCTCGAGCAGTCTCTTGAGCGCGCCGCAGGCGGCGTCGACGGCATCTCGGCCGCCAGAGTCCGGCTCGTCAAATCCAGGGCCCAGGTGTCCGCTTCGACCAACAGACGCAATGCAGGGGAGCTTCGAGACGACGTCACCGCAGCGGTCGACCGGCGGCTCAGCTCGCTCTCCCTTGCGAGCCCCCCAGGCGCCGACGTGAACATCAAGACGAGGAGCTAACCGTGAGCAGCACGCCAGACCGTCTCAACCGGGCCATGTTCACGCTTTTTGGGTTGCTGCTCGTGGCCGCAGGGATCTACGGCTTGCTGCGCGGCTACGGTGTGTTTGGCGACACTCAGGCTCAGGAGTCGCTGCTCACGGGGAGGATCACGGGCTTCTTTGGGCGTACGGGCGACTTTCTCTGGCCCATCACGGCGGTCGTCTTTCTGCTCATTGCCTACCTGGCGTGGCGTTGGCTGAAGGCTCAGCTCACAGGCACTCCTTCTGTATCCGACATCGACCTGACGCGCGATCCGGCCGGCGGCAGGACTCGCCTGCGGACCTCGGGAGCAACGACGGCACTGGCTCGGGACATCGAGGCCGATCCCGCCGTGCGTTCGGCGAAGGCCAGGATGCTCAGCGACGGCCAGAAGCCGGAGGTCGACGTCGAGGTTGAGGTTGCCGAAGACGCCGACTTCGACGCGGTGCGCCGCCGCATCGAAGAGGTGGCCTTCGCCCGCTTCGCTCAAGCCATCGAGGCTCCAGAGCTCGCAGGGCACCTTCGCCTTGGACTGACGCCCGGGTCGGGCCGCTCCGTGCGTTAGGCGCTCGAACCCGCTCTCCGCGCGGGCTCGTTCGGCTTAACCATCGGGGGCGATTCTCCGAAGTAGCAGAGATGGCCCTATCGGTTCAAGACAAGCTCATTGATCGCGCCGCGGCCACCGTAGCCGCGCGCCGGCTCATGGAGAACATCAAGAGGGTCATAAGGGGCAGGGACGGGGCGGTCGAGACTGCGGTGTCGGCCCTGTTCGCCGGCGGCCACCTTCTTGTGGAGGATGTTCCCGGCGTCGGCAAGACGATGCTCGCCCGGTCGATGGCTCTGTCCATCGACGGCACCTATAAGCGCATACAAGCGACACCCGACCTCTTGCCTTCCGATGTCACAGGGGCGGCCATCTTCAATCAGGCGCGCGCGGAGTTCCAATTCATCGAGGGCCCGGTGTTCACGAATGTCCTTCTCGTCGATGAGATCAACCGCACGACGCCGCGCACTCAGTCCGCCTTGCTCGAGGCGATGGATGAGAATGCGGTCACCGTCGACGGGGTCAGGCACCCGCTCCCCGATCCACTGTTCGTGGTCGCCACTCAAAACCCCATTGAGCACCACGGGACCTACCCCCTTCCCGAGGGCCAGCTCGATCGCTTCGCGATCGCCATGGGCATCGGCTATGTCTCAGCGGACGACGAGCGAAGCATAATCAAGGCACAGCTCCACAGCCATCCCATCGAGGAGCTGGAGCCGGTCCTCTCACCTGGCGAGGTGGTCGCAGCGAGAGTTGCAGCGCGGGCCACTCATGTCTCGGACGCGGTCATCGATTACGCGCTCCGGCTTACGAGGGGGACCCGCCACCATCCCGATCTCGAGCTCGGCGCAAGCCCGCGCGCCTCGATCACCCTGATCAGGTGCGCCCAGGCGGCCGCGTTGATCGCGGGACGCGATTTCGTGGTTCCCGATGACGTAAAGGCCCTTGCAACTTCGGCGCTTGCCCACCGTCTCGTGCCGATAGCCGGCATGAGGCTTGAACGGGGGCACGCCCAGGCCGTTGTCACGAAGGTCCTCGAGGGGACGAACGTCCCGGTCACCGAGCAACGGTGAGCCTTAGGGCGCTCGGGCGCCCCTCCCTCCTCCGCCCGTCCCTCCGGCGCCCGTCCCTCCTCCGCCCGTCCCTCCTCCGCCCGCCTGCGGCCCACGTATCCCCTGCTCGGCGCGGCGAGACCAGGGTGTGGCGGGTCACGGGGCGCTCGGCGATCGTGGCTGGGATGGGGCTCATGCTCGTCCTTTCCGGCATCACGGCGCAATCCGGCTGGCTCTTCGTGCTTGCCGCCGACGTCTTGGGCCTCGTCGCCGGGGCCCAGATTGCTCGCCATCGCCTTGGCGCTTGCAGCGTTGAGCGCGTCCTCCCGGCCAGGGCGCGGCAGGGGGACGACGTAACCGAGGAGCTGGTTGTGGGCAACTCGGGCCGCACGCGGCTTCCCGCCATGCGACTCGAGGATCATCATCCGGCGCTTCAACCGGCCGCCGTCGTGTGCGACGGGCCTGGCGGCGGCGCCTCGGCGCACATCAGCCTCGAGCGCAGGGTTGAAACCAGGGGCGTCTACGAGGGGGGAAGCGTCACGATCTGGTCGGGGGCGCCCTTCGGGCTCATGCGCTCCCGCCGGGTCGCCGAGGTCGTCTCACCCCTGACGGTGGTTCCTCGCGCCGTGGAGCTGAGCTCTTTTCCCATCCTCGAACCATCCTCCTATCCCTCCGACGCCCCGCACGAGCGCGCCCGCACCGGCGCAGGAGAGGAGTACCTCGGCGTCAGGGAGTACAGGCCCGGCGATCCAAGGAGATCGGTGCACTGGCGCTCGAGCGCGCGCGCAGGCCACCTCGTGGTGCGCGAGTTCGAGCAACATTCGCCGCGACGCGCCGCCGTGGTGGTCGCAGGCGCCGACCACGGCACACCGCCGGAGTCTTCATTCGAGGCCCTGGTCTCGGCAGCGGCCTCGATTGCGCTCTACGCCCTGCGCACCGGTCACCCCCTCGATCTGATACGTCAGGGGCAGGGGGGCTCGGTCGACCATCTCGCCGACCCCGACGGGGGGGCCGCTCTCGATTGGCTCGCTGCGGTCACTCCCTCCGACGTTCCCCTCGACCCTCTCGTCGCCGAGGCGGCCCGGCGCGCCGGGCGTGGCGGCACGGTCGTGATGCTCGCCCCGAGCGCCGGCCGGACGGGGCAGGGGCTCACCTCGGCGGTGACCACGGCACAGGCTGTGGGGGCGCGCCCGATCCTCGTCCTGGCTCTGTCGACGAGCTGGTGCGAGCACGACCTCGGACTCCCCATCGAGCAGCGGAACCAGAGGGCTTTGCTCGGTGCGGGGCGGGTCCCTCTGCGGACGCTGTCCAGGGGCGTCGACCTCGCCCACGCCCTTCACGGGTAGCGCAACGCAGTGGCGGCGAGCATCATCGATTTCCTCCGGCGCACCAACAAGCACGGCGTACCCGAGGACTCGATTGCGCTAAGGGCGACCGTGCTTGCAGCGGTGGTGACGGCGACGGGGGCAGTAGCTGCAGAAGGGGCGATCTCGCCCGGCACGGCCGTGGTCGTGGTGGCGGCGCTTGCCCTGGCCTCGTGGATCTCCTACCGGCGTAGGCACAAGGACAACTTCGGGATCAAGATAGCCGTCACCTTCGGCGCGCTTGTGGCGCTGGCCAGGCTGATGACTCAAATCTCGGCGCTTGCGACCCTCGATGAGGTCCGCTTTCCTCTCGCAGAGCTTTTCCTGTGGGTCCAGGTGCTGCACAGCCTCGACCTTCCCGCCCGCAAGGACCTAAATTTCTCGCTCGGATCCTCGCTAACGCTCATGGGGGTGGCTGCTTCGCTGTCCCAGGACCTTCGTTTCGGGGCCTTTCTCATCGTCTACTCGGGCCTTGGCGCCTCGGCCATGGCCCTGGCACACCGCTCGGAGCTGTCGGCCGGAACGGCCGGCCGGATGGTCGCGGCGGGCGGCAGCGCCACCTCTTCGCGCCCCCGCGTCTTTGCGATCATGCGGGGTGCCGCACCCGTCGTCGTAGCGGCCACAGTCCTGTGGCTCGTTATTCCTCAGCCACAGGGCTCCGCTTCCCTAGCGCTGCCGTTCTCGCTCGGCGGGGCCGGTGTCGGGGGAGTGGGGGCCGGGATCATCAACCCCGGCTTTTCGAGCTCGCCGGGGGCGCGTTCGAACGGCTCCGGCTACTACGGCTTCAGCGACCGGCTCGACCTTCGGGTCAGGGGGGACCTCTCCGACGAGGTGGTCATGCGTGTGCGCGCTTCGGCCCCCGCCCTGTGGAGGGGCGTGCTTTTCGACCACTACGACGGCACGACCTGGTCGGGCCCCTCCGATGACCCCGTGCCGCTCGAAGGGGAGCCGCCGTTTGGCTACCCGATCGAGTTCAGGAGCCTGGGGCCGAGGGCCGAGGTGACCCAGACCTACTACGTCGAGGTCGAGCAGCCAAGCGCCATCTTTGCTGCGGGCCAGCCCGATTCCCTCTACTTCGATTCGGGGGTGAGCATCGATGCCCTCGGGGGTCTTCGAACCGATCAGACCCTGACCGAGGGCACGGTTTACAGCGTGATCTCGTCGCGGGGCGCAGCGGGGCCCGCGTCCCTGAGGGGGGCAGCGACCGGGTCTGTGCCCCAGAACCTGCAGCGCTACCTGCAGGTGCCGGACGACCTGCCGGGCCGGGTCGGAGCGCTTGCCGAGCGCATCACGGGGGCCGAAGACAACAACTACGACCGGGTCAAGGCGGTCGAGCGTTACCTCGCCGGCAACTATCGCTACAGTCTCGATTCGCCGGTCCCCGAGCCCGGGCGGGATGCGGTCGACCACTTTCTCTACGACACCGACATCGGCTTCTGCGAGCAGTTCGCCACCGCCACGGCCGTGATGCTGCGGACGCAGGGCATTCCTGCGCGCCTCGTCGCCGGCTACACCACGGGGTCAAGGAACCCCTTCTCCGGTTACTACGAGGTCAAGGGCTCCGACGCTCATACATGGGTGGAGGTGTGGTTCCCGGGCTACGGCTGGTACGAGTTCGACCCGACGTTTGCAATCCCCCCTGCACGCCAGAGCACGGCCGAGCTCATACCGCTTGTCAGGGTGGTGGGTTCGGTCGTCGAGACGCTTGCGCGCGTCTTGCCCGGCGGGGTCGCGGTCGCGGCCGCGCGCGCCGGAGTGACTGCCGGGCTCATCGGGCTTGCCCTTGTGGGGTTGTGGGTGATCGGCCGGCGGCGCCGCCGCACCAAGCCGCCGCCGGCAGCGGCCTCTTTGCGGGCGTACCCCGGCCCTGTGACCGAGTCGCTTGCTCGCCTCGAGGTGGCGCTCGCAGCCGGCGGCGCGCCGAGGGCTCCTTCCGAGACGGCGGCCGAGATGCTGAGGCGGACCGCCGGGCTGCGGAGGCGTCCGGTAAAAAGGGCGCTCGAGACTTTCGAGCTCGAGCGTTACGGGAACCGCCCCCCTGCCCCCGGCGCAGTCGAAGATGCAGTCTTCGAGATCGACATGCTCGCAGAGGTGGGCCGACCGCGGCGGGGCCCGCCTCGGGGACCGCAGGACAATCGAAGCTAGGCATAACGAAACGGCCGCCCCGTTGCCGGAGCGGCCGTCGATTCGAACTCCCGAAACGAGGGCGCTTAGATCTGGGCGGTCCTGACGCCTGAGTTGGAGTCGGAGGGCTGCGCCTGATCCTTACGGTCCT
>JACCZU010000270.1 GCA_013695835.1 Candidatus Aridivita willemsiae | reverse complement strand
CATGACCGCATCCGCCTCGCACTCCGCCGCCCCGATGTCCCCGCCCGGCGCGCACGTCGACCAGCCGATGGCGAGCGAGAGCCTGAAGTCGGGCGCACCCTCGATGCCGGGATGCGAATCGACGTTTCCCTTGATGCGCGCGACGAAGCGGGCGCACTCGGCCTCGTCGGTGTCGCGCAGCAGCACACCGAACTCGTCCCCACCGAGGCGCGCGACGAGGTCGCTGTCCCTTGCGCTCGAGGTCAGGACCTGCGCCGCCGCCTTGAGGAACTCATCCCCGAAGCGATGCCCGAGCACGTCGTTGACGGCCTTCAGGTTGTCGACGTCGACAACGACCACAGACGCTCCACGGATGGCGGCCCCGGACACGAGCGCGGCCTCCCATGCCCTGCGGTTGGCGACGCCCGTCAAGCAGTCACTGAGCGTTTCACGCTGCATCCGGCTGATCTCCGACTCGAGGGCCATGCGCGATGTCGCCATCGCCAACACCGATTGAGCAGACTCGGCGAGGCGCAGCCCGATCTCCCTGCACAGCTTGGTGAACCCGCGCGGCCCAGCTTGAGTGTGGATCAGGAGCATGAGGGCCGACCTCGGAGCGCCTATGCCCAACAGGTAGTAGGAAAGCACTCCAGAGTCGGCGCCCAGCGGCGCCGGCAAGGGCTTGTCACCGCAATCCTGGATGCAGCGAGGAAGATCCTCACCTCGAGCGGCCAAGGTGCGCATGACACCCCGAATGGCGGCATCGTCGACGGCCGGGAAAGATCCTTCCTTGAACAGCGCCACGCGGTCTGCCTCGAGCATGTATAGCGCGCCAAGCTCGCACGACAACGCGCGCGCAGCCGTGACAAGGACGTGGCGCATGGCCTCCTCAACCGAAGCCCCTTCGAAGTCCATGAGGTGCTTAACGGCGTGGAGAAGCTCGAGCTCATCAGCAAGGCGTTTGGCGGGCGCGACCACGTGCAGATGCTCTGAGGCGCGCCTCGCTTCGGCGCGAAGGACATCGTCTGATTCCGGCTTGAGCTCCGTGGCAGGGTGACCGAACACGACCATAACGTCGCCGGAAACCGGCACGAGGGCGGCTCCGACCGCGTAATAGGGGCCGAAGATCTGGGTGGGCTCATCCGAAGCCACACGCACTGGGCGCCTCGACTCATGGGCCTCTGCCGCCAGGGGATCGTCATTGAGATGGAGCTCGACGATTCCGGCCCACCCCTCGCCGCGGCCGATTCCGCCGACGTGGACAGAACGGTCGCCGACCACGCGCCGGAACACGAACACATCCGCAGCCCCCACCGCCTCGGCAGCATCACGCGCCCCCTGCAGGCGGGCACCTGCCCCTTCGGGGACAGGGGGCGCCGGCTCGCTCGAGCTGTGGTGCGTGACATCCATGCGCGCGATCCGTCCGCCTCTCGCCATCGCCGATGAGACTCTCTAGATAACATGTCGACCACTTGGGCGAAATCCATTAACCGGCCTCCCTGCGAGGCAATGTGACACTTGCCGCCGAGATCCGACTCCGGCGCGGCGAATTCGTCCTCGAGGTCGCCCTCGAGGTGTCGGCGGGTGAAACGGTTGCCTTATTGGGGCCCAATGGGGCCGGCAAGTCCACGCTTGTCGACGCACTTGCCGGACTCACTCCCCTGAGCGAAGGCGAGGTCGTCGTCGACGGCGAGGTGTGGGAGCGGCCCGCCGATGGGATCAGGCTTGCGCCGCAGCAGCGCTCCCTTGGAGTGATGTTCCAAGGCCTTGCGTTGTTCCCGGCCCTCAGCGCCGTCGACAACGTCGCCTACGGGCCGAGGGCCCAAGGCGTTGCCCGCGCCGAGGCGCGCGCCACAGCCCTGGAGCTGATGGGGCGCTTTGGGATCGCCGGCCTCACCGGCCGCAAGCCGGCGCAGCTTTCCGGCGGGCAGGCGCAGCGGGTCGCCCTGGCACGGGCGCTTGCGGTCGAGCCCGCCGTTCTCCTCCTCGACGAGCCGACCTCTGCGCTCGACGTCGAGGTCCGCGGCGACGCGCGACGCGCTCTGAGGCGTGCTCTCGGCGACTTCTCGGGAGTCAAGCTGATCGTCACCCACGAGCCGATCGAAGCGATGATGGTTGCCGACCGGCTCGTCGTTGTGGAGAACGGAAGGGTCACACAGGACGGGTCTCCAGAGGAGATAAGGAGGCGCCCTCGGTCCGGCTACGTCGCGGCCCTCTCCGGGGTCAACCTGATCGAAGGTGCGATGGCCACAAGCGATGGACAGAGCGTGTTCGTGGGGGCCGGGTCGGCCATAGTGGTCGCATCGAACGAGGTCGAGCCCGGGGCCGGCGCACTTGCCGCCATCTCACCGCGCGCTATCACGATCTCGAACAGGACGAGTCCGACCTCGGCCCGCAATGTGCTCGAAGGTGTAATCGAAGGCGTCGACATGATCGGCGACAGGGCGCGCCTCAGCATCGCCACCAGCCCGCCCCTCGTCGCCGAGGTAACGGCCGCTGCGGTGACCTCGCTGAACCTGATCGAGGGCGCCACGGTGTGGGCCTCGTTCAAGGCAACCGAGGTCAAGGTCTATCCCGCCTGAGGCGACCCAAGCGGAGCCCCTGGCTCCATCAGGCGCTGCGACTCGAACGCCCTGATCTCCACGCTCTCACGAGTGCGAGCGCGGTCACGGACCACACTGCAATCAGCAGCAAGAGGAAACCCGCCGGGTAGTTGGCCCCCAAAACCGAGGGCTCGCCGCTGCTGCCGAATCCGAGCACCAACGGCATGGTCGCAAGAAAGGCGATTGCGCTCACC
>JACCZU010000244.1 GCA_013695835.1 Candidatus Aridivita willemsiae | reverse complement strand
TTCCAGAAGCCCTTTCCCCTCCAAGAACTGACCCTGAATGTCGAGCCGAGCGTCGGCGTCGCCTTCTTTCCCGAGCACGGCAATGACGTCGACACTCTCATTCAGCGCGCCGACGTTGCAATGTACGTCGCAAAGAAACAACACCGGGGCTTCGAGATCTATTCGTCCCATCAGGACCAGTACAGTCCGGGTCGCCTCGCGCTCGTCGGGGAGCTTCGGCGAGCGATCGAAGAGGACGAGCTCGTTGTTCATTATCAGCCCAAGGCGGACCTCAGGACCGGCAGGGTCGACAACGTCGAGGCTCTGGTGAGATGGCAGCACCCCAAACATGGGCTCATGCCTCCGGAAGAGTTCATCCCGGTCGCCGAGCACACCGGTCTCATACGGCCCCTTACGCTTCACATTCTCGATCAAGCGATGAGCCAGTGCTCGGAATGGAGGGCGCTTGGCTTGCGGCTCGGCATCGCGGTCAACCTGTCGGTCTTCAACCTCCTCGATCTCGACCTTCCCTCGGACGTGTCGGGACTCCTTGGCACCTACGAGTTGTCGCCGAGTGACCTCACCCTGGAGATCACCGAAAGCGTGATCATGACCGATACGGCCCGCTCGCTCGGGGCCCTCAAAGCCCTGAAGAAGATGGGCATCGGTCTGTCGGTCGACGATTTTGGAACGGGTCATTCTTCGCTCGCTTACTTGAAAGATTTGCCCGTCAACGAGCTGAAGATCGACAAGTCGTTCATCACCAACATGTCGGTCGACAAGAGCGATGCGGTGATCGTTCGATCGACCATCGACCTTGGGCGAAACCTTGGATTGAGGGTCGTCGCCGAGGGAGTGGAAGCCGACACGGTGTGGAATCAGCTCCAGGCGCTCGGCTGCGACATCGCCCAGGGCTACTACCTGAGCCGGCCCATCCCTGCACACGCCGTCGAGAGATGGATAAGGGTCATCTACCCGAGCTGGCGCAGCTCGCAAGCCACGGGGTCCGTGCCCGGTTCATTGGCGGGTACGATCTCGGCCCATGACGAATGAGCTTCGTGAGCTTCGGATCGAGGGCACCATCCACGAAGCGCTTGGGATCGAGATCACGGAGGCGACGCCGGAGGTAGTCGTGACCGAGGCCCCCGTCGGCCCGAAGGTGCATCAGCCGTTTGGGCTGCTCCACGGCGGGGCGTCTGCGGTGCTCGCAGAAAGCGCAGCCTCGATCGGGGCTTACCTCAACTGCGACCGCGCCACTGAGGTGGCCGTCGGCGTCGAGCTCAACATCAGCCATCTGAAGGCCAAGGCCTCTGGGATCGTGCGCGCCACGGCGACCCCGCTGCGCCTGGGGCGCTCGCTTCAGGTGTGGGCCGTCGCGCTGACCGACGAGGCCGGCGAGGCGGTTGCGGTGGCCCGGTGCACCGTGGCCGTGAGGCCCCGCAGAGCCTGACCCCCGGCAAGCGCGACAGGGTGCCCTATATTTCCGTTCTATGAGCGAACCCAAGTTCCGCGCCCTCGTTGTGTCCGCCCATCCCGACGACATAGAGTTCGGGGCGGCGGGGACCGTTGCGAAATGGGCCGACGAGGGCGCCGAGGTAACCCTGTGTATCGTGACCGACGGATCGACGGGGACTCAGGACAAGGACCTCATGGGCGAGCAGCTTGCGGCTCTGCGCCAGGACGAGACCAGCGAAGCAGCCGCTGTCCTCGGTATCGCAGAGCTCGTGTGGCTCGGCCACAGAGACGGATACACCGAGTACTCGCTCGATTTGCGGCGCGACATCGCGCGCGCCTTCCGGCGTTACCGGCCGCACCGCTTCATGGTGATGGACCCCTCGTCCACCGTCGAGGACCGGTTCGTCAATCATCCAGACCACCGCGCCGTGGGGCAGGCATCCCTCGACACCGTCCTCACCGCAGGCACGACCCCGGGGCATTTTCCCGAGCTGCTCGACGAGGGCCTCGAGCCGTGGCGCGGGCTCCGCGAGCTGTGGATCATGGGACCCGGGTCAAAGCCCGTGGTGTCGGACATCTCTAAGACCATCGAGCGCAAGATTGAGGCGCTCATGTGTCATCGCACCCAGGTCGGTGACGACCCCGGGCGCGTGGCGGGCTTCGTCAGGGAGTTCTCGGCCGAACAGGGCAAAGAGGCGGGCTTCGACTACGCAGAATCGTTCCAGATGATCACCCAGGGCCCTGGGTTCCACGACGAGGCCGAGCTCGAAGACGACTACCTCGACCTGTCCAAGCCGCCCCCCGACCCGCGCGCCTGACCCGATCCGCCACAGGGCGTCGGGGCGCTGCTCGACGCCGTCAGAGGAGGCTACGCAACTCCCACAGCTCGGGGTAGAAACGCTTGTCAAGGGTCGCTCGCAGGTACGGAGCGCCGGACGATCCTCCGGTGCCGGACTTCATCCCGATCTGACGCTCAACCATAAGCACATGGTGGGCCCGCCACAGTCGAAACTGCTCGTCGTGAGCGAGGAGCTCCTCGGACAACGCAAACTCGGCCCCCCGGTTGGCCCGGTCGCGCGCCATCTCGACGAGGCTCGTCCGCCGGGCCGCGTCGTCGTCGGCGGGCATCGGCAACCCGCGCGCGTCAAGCAGGTTGCAGAAAGCGTCCCACAGCGTCGGTTCCCCAAGGCGCCTCTCAAGCCGGGCGCGTTCTTCCTCCTCAGGCGCAAGCCGGTTCAAATAGTCCGGGTCTTTGAGGCCGGACAGGAACTCGATCTCCCTGAACTGAACCGATTGAAAACCACTTGCGGGCGCCAGCTTGGCCCGGAAGTCGAGGAAGTCCTGCGGCGCCATCGTCTCGAGAACACCGATGTGCTCGATCATCACGGCTTCGATCGCA
>JACCZU010000155.1 GCA_013695835.1 Candidatus Aridivita willemsiae | reverse complement strand
CGGCCATGACCGTATTTCGCGGCCTCGTCGGCTTCTTGGTGCTGCATCTCGGATTCGCCCTGCCGCGCGAAGCGCTCGACGCGCTCGGCCTCAGCGTTCTCGTCGGCGGAGCCGCTCTCGGTTCATTGTGTGGCGCAGCGGCCGCCCCGCGCGTGAAGGGACGGCTCACCGAGGAGGGTCTCATCGTGCTCGGCGCAGGCGTGGCCGGAGCGTCCGCACTTGCGGCCGGATGGTGGTTCTCACTCGGTAGCGCGGCCGCCCTTGTGTTTGCTTTCGGGGCATCGGCGGGCGCTTCCAAGGTCGCTTTCGACTCCATTGTCCAGCGCGATACGCCTGAGGGCAGTCGCGGATGGGCGTTCGCGCGCTTCGAATCGCTGCTGCAGCTCGGCTGGGTGGCGGGCGCGCTCCTTCCCGTGGCGCTGCCCATCCCGGCGCGCCCGGGCATCTACGGGACCGGCGCGATCGCGCTCGCGCTCGCGCTCGCGATCGGGTTCATGGCGGCGCGACGCCGCGGCCGCACGGGCGCGCATCCCACCTCGGCCGGCGATGTGAACATGAAGCGCGACCCCCCCGTCTGAGCAAGGAGGCGAAATAGTCATGGGAGTCGTCAGAGGACTACGGTGGCTCGGCACGCGCACCGAGCGCTACGACGAGCTCGTAGCCTTCTATCGCAGGGCTTTCGGAGTCGAGCCCGATCTCGAAGAACAGGACTTTGCAGTCTTTCGCCTCCCCGACGGCGCCACGATCGAGGTCTTCGGACCATCAGACACCGAGCACCTTCATTTCGACACGGGCCCGGTCGCAGGCTTCACGGTCGACGACATCGAAGCAGGGCGGGTCGAGCTCGAGGCCGCCGGGGCGCGCTTTCTGGGCCCCACCGGGCGCACCGACGGGTGGGCATGGGCGCACTTTCTAGCCCCGGACGGCAACGTCTACGAGCTCTCTCAGCCGGCCGACTGAACCTCGGTCTCATGGCTCACGCCGGGGAGCAGGTTGTGCACAAGCCGAAGACCTCCATCGTATGGGTCACGGCGCTGAAGCCGTGCTCGCCGGCGGCGCGCTCCGTCCAGCGCTCGACCTCGCCGGATTCAATCTCGACCGATTTTTTGCAGGAGCGGCACACGAGGTGGTGGTGGTGACCCCTGCGCTCACAGCGACGGTACATGGCCTCGCCGGCGTCGTTCAGCAACACGTCGACCTCACCTGTGTCCGAGAGAAGCTGGAGGCTGCGGTAGACGGTCGTTAGCCCCACACGCTCGCCGGCCGCGCGCAGCACGTCATGCAGCTCCTGCGCGGTCCGGAAGCCATCGGCGTCGTGCAGCGCGGCGAGGACGGCCGCGCGCTGTGTTGTCCGGCGCGCCCCGCCGCCGTCGCGTCCCCTCGGGCCCGGCTCGGCAGGACCGGCGAACGAGCTGGGGTCGCGCCCGGCGGCGTCTGGCGTCACGTCGATCTCCCCACCAGACGGGAGTGGGCGAGCCCACTCGTGAGCACGAAGACGGCAATGGCCGCAAGCACGATGGTCGCTCCGGGGGCGAGGTTTCCATAGAAGGCGAATATCAACCCGCCGACGCTCAAGACCGCGCCCAGGCAAATGCTCGCGACCACGGTTGATGCAAAGCTGCGCGTCAAGGGCTGCACAGCGGCAACGGGCAGGACCAGCATTGCCGACACGAGCAGGAGCCCCACAACCCGCATGGCAACCGCGATGGTCACGGCCGTGAGCAGGGCGATCATGAGGTTGAGGCCTCTTACCGGGAGCCCAGAGACGCGGGCAACGTCTTCGTCGAGGCAGATCGCAAACAGTTCCTTTCGCAACGCAAAGGTGAGGACGATGACGCCGACGGTGACCGTCGCAACGATGCCCAGATCTGCGTCGGTCACGGTGAGCACGGACCCGAACAGATAGCTCAGCGCGTTGTTGGCCGCCCCCGCGCGGTAGGTGAGCAGCGCCCCGCCTGCAATCCCGCCGTAGAAGATGACGGCAAGCGCGATGTCGCTCGCAGTGCGGCCGCGCTCGCGCAGAAGCTCGATGCTTACGGCCCCGATCACGGTGAACGCCAGCGCGGTAAGCACGGGCGAGGTTCCTAGCACGAAGGCGGCGGCCACGCCGGCGAAAGCCACATGGCCGATTCCGTCGCCGAGAAGCGCCAGCCTCCGCTGAACGAGAAAGACACCGACCGAGGGAGCCGCAACCCCAACCAGCAATGCCGCCAGCAGGGCCCTGCGCATGAAGTCGTACTCGAGGAGGCTCACACCGGCCCCCTTGCAACCGGCCCATAGGCATCGTGGTCGGGCCGCTCGCCGTGGTGGTGATGAGCATGGACGCCCTCGGCGTCGCCGGGCAGCGGCGCTCCGTCGTGGACCACCCTGCCCTCGCTTAGGACCACGGTCCTCGTTACCAACTCCTCGAGCGGCCCGAGACCATGGGCGACGAGCAGCACGGCCCTGCCCCCCCGGTGCAGGGCCCCCAGAGTTGCTGCGAAGCCGGCCTGGTGCTCGAGGTCGACGCCGGCAAGGGGCTCGTCGAGAACGAGCACGTCGGGATCGGTGGCGAGCGCCCTTGCGATGAGCACCCGCTGGCCCTGCCCTCCGGAAAGTGCCGAGGCGCGGCGCCCGGCCAGATCGGCCAAACCCACGGACTCGAGGGCGGCGGTCGCAGCCCGGCGGTCGGAGCGGTTGTAGGGCCTGAAGAGCCTGGCCCGGCCCGCCCGCCCCGTGAGCACGATTTCCTCGACCGTGGCCGGCACACCTGTGGTTGCCGAGAAGCGCTGCGGGACGTAGCCGATCCTGCCCCAGTCGCTAAACTCCCCGACGGGGTCCCCGAAGATCCTGGCCTGCCCCTTCGTCATCTCGACGAGGCCAAGAAGTGCCCTCACTAAGGTCGTCTTGCCGGAGCCGTTTGGCCCGAGGAGCACTACGAACTCGCCCTCGGCGAGGGCGAGTTCGACATCCCGAAGGACGGGGTTGCCGCCGAGGCTCGCGCTCCCGCCGACGAGCTCGAGCGCCGGGACCCCGGTCAGCGGCACCCGAGGCCCTCCTCAAGCGCCACCAGGTTCAAGCGCATGGCGGCCGTGTAGTCGCCGGCTTGCGGACGGCTCTCGAGCGGGTCGAGGACGGCCGTGGCTGCGCCGGTTTCCTCAGCGATGGTCTGGGCGATCCTCGGGGACAGGAGCCTCTCGAAAAAGACCGTCGCCACGTCGTGCTCGTCGACGAAGCGCGCCACCTCGGCGAGGCGCTGGGGCGAGGGCTCGGCGGCGGAGTCGATGCCTGCGATGCCCACCTGAACAAGGCCGTAGCTCTCGGCGAGGTAGCCGAACGCCTCGTGGCTCGTCACGAGCTCGCGTTGTTCGCAATGTCCAAGGACGGCCCTGAAGTCGGCGTCGAGGGCCTCGAGCTCGCGCGTGAGCGAGGCAGCCTTCGTCTTGTAGGCGGCGGCGCGCCCCTGGTCGAGCGCGGCCAGCCGTCCGGCCACGACCTCGACGATGCCGAGCATCCTGAGCGGGTCGAGCCACACGTGCGGGTCTTCGCCCACGAACTCGACGCCCTCGCTGCCGAGCACGTCCACCGCACCCTCCCCCATTCCTGAGGCGAGCTCTTCGACGGCCGGCTGAAAGCCTCCCCCGAGGTAGAACATCACGTCGGCCTGAGTGACCGCGACAACCTGATCCGAGGTGAGCTCCACGTCATGGGGCTCGGCCCCCTGCGGTGTGAGATCGATGACGTCGGCGTTCCCGCCTCCGACCCTCTCCGCGACCCAGGCAAGCGGATAGAACGCCGCCGCGACCTGGACCCTCGAGGAGCTCGCCGCCGGCGGCTCCCCGCCCGAGCAAGCCGCCGCACCGAGCAGCGCAAGGGCGATAAAGGCGGCGGTCGCGGGGCCGGCTCGGAGGGACCGCAGAACGAAACCGGGGCCGGCTCGGAGGGACCGCAGAACGAAACCGGGGCCGGCTCGGAGGGACCGCAGAACGAAACCGGGGCCGGCGGGAGGGGGGTGCACCGCCCCAGGCTAGCCCTTATCGAAAATGATTGTCAACTTCATGACCGACCGAGAGAGGCCGGGGGCGCTAGACCGCCGCGCTAGGTGACCGGCCGGACCACGACCCTCATGCGCTCTGGGACGCGCTCGAGATCGGCGGGATAGCTCTGCATGGTGATGAGGTCGCCCACGCCGACCGCTTCGTCCCCGTCCACGTCGATGTGGACCCGAACCGAGCAGCTCGAGGTGTCCGGGGGACGGACGCCCCGCAGGACAAAGGTCAGCGGGGCCCCCGAGCCTGCGTTGCGGATCACCGTCTCGGCGATGACCTTGGCCGGGGCATCGGCACGCCCGACATCCTCAAGGCGCACATAGACCGTGGCGCCGGAAAAGCGAGGCGCACCCTCCCCCACATCGATCTCACCCACCACAAGGCGCGGGTCGCTCACGTCCTCTCCGTTTGGCTATGGCCGCGCCGCACCTGCGCGGCCATCCCTCAGCCGTTCCACCCGTTGTTGGGCGCAGTCTGCCAGCGTTGCTGCAGCGAGCCGTCGGCAGCACCGATGAAGACCTCGAGCCTCCCGTCGGCGTTGTTGATCACCGCCGGCTGGATCGCTACCTGCCCACCGAGGCCGTTATAGCCGGCGACCCAACC
>JACCZU010000223.1 GCA_013695835.1 Candidatus Aridivita willemsiae | reverse complement strand
GCCCCCGACGACCAGGGCGACGGCGACCGACCCCGCACGGAGCCGCGCCCCGAGCACCGCTCTCAGCATGGCTTGCCGCGCGGCGCCGGCCGTGTGAGCTCGAACGGCCCGAGCGGAAGAGGCCGCTCGAGCAGCCCGAGGACGGCTCCGATCGTCGCCCCGAGGTTGCGGCCGTCGCGCTCGAGGCCCCCGCCCGCCCTTGGGACCCACGTGAAGGCGAAGGCGCCGGCCCGCCTGCCGCAAAGCCTGAACTGGAGGTCCCTCAGCGCCGACCGAGCTCCGCTGGGCGGGGTCCGGTCCTTGGCCGCGTAGGCCTGCAGCACCAGCGCGCTCGAGTTCGCGTCGGTGATCGAGCTGCGGTCGTAGCCCCAACCGCCTTTACGCTCATCGCGCGCGCGACGCAGGAACCGGAACGGTGATGAATCGACCCGCGCCCGTTTGGCTTCGAGCGCCATGAGCGCGTAGCTGGTCGTGTTGGTGTCCGAGGCGAAGAAGTCATCGTCCTCGCCCGTGGAACAGTGGCGGTTCTCTGCCGCTTGTGCCGGCCTGTCGAACTGCCACCCGCCGTCCCTGCACTGGGCGCCTGCCAGCCAGCGCGCCGCCCGCCGCGAACCGGGTGCGCCAGCCGCTTTGAGCGCCAGGATCGCAAGCGCCTGGTCGAACACAGACGTGTCCCTGCCGTAGCGGCCACCCCTGCGCTCGACCGACTTGATCTCCCCGACCAAGTTCCTGCCCCCAAAGTCACGGGGGTCCCTGCCCCCGGCGACGGCGGCAAGCGACACCTTAGCCTTCTCGCCGACCGTGTCGACCGTCTCGCCCTCGGAGTCTGGAGAAGCGGTCTGGGAGCGCAGATAATCGAGTGCATCCTCGGCCGCCCCCGCGCCCCGACGGGCCGCCACGAATGCAAGCACAGCGTCTGCGGTCGAGCCAATGCTCGAAAAGAAGGCGATCGATCCATCGGGGGCCTGCTGATTGGCGATGTAGCGCGCCGCAACGCGCGCGCGCCTCGTACTTGACGGCGCCGCAGGCGCAGGTGTCGCCGCCGCAACGAGCGCAATCGCAACACCCGTGACTACCAACTTCGTTCTCCGAGCCATCGACGCTTCCTCCCTCCCGTAGGCACGGGCATGAAAAAGGCCCTTCGAGGAAGGGCCGAAACGGATGAGGAAACGTCCGCGGCTCGGTCCCTTTTGCCTCGAAGGTCTTTGAGCCCACACCGTGAGAGCGACCTGGCTCGTCTGCCCCCACTCGGCCGGCGACCCGCCGGATGCGAAAGGGCAGACCTACAGTTGCGGGACAGCGCCGGATTTTGACCGGACTTCCCCCTGCACGGTGTGCCTGTATTGAGTTGTCGGAGTGAACATACTCTTTTTCTGCCTCAGGGGCGAAGATAGCCGTCCCTCAAGAAGAGCCTCAACCTGTCGCCCTCGCCGAGGCGGAAGGCGACGTAGAACCAGGCGAGCAGCGCGGCCCCGGCGACCTCCCCGCCCCACGTCGAAAGATGTGACAGCGGATGCGTAAACAGGTCGACCGAGTAGGGCTCGGCCGGCGCCGTCGCAAACGCGACCCCGAACGCGGGCCAGAAAAACGTCAGCGGGGCGGCCCACATGCCGTCGCCGACGAGGTGGAGCAGCCATCCAACGGGCAGGCCGAAGAGCGCGAGGCGCCGTGCACCAGAGGTGCCGACGATGACCGCGACCGCGATGGCGATAACCGCAACCAGTGAGTGGCCGATCCAGCGCCCGGCCGGGCCGTCAAAGACCCACAGCCCGAGCAGGCCGTCGACGGCGTCGGGCGCCACGGCTCCGAGCAGCACGAAGCGGTAGTCGATGCGCCGGCGCCCGAGGGTCACATAGACGACGAGTGCAGCAATACCGAGATGCCAGAGGATCACGCCTCTTCGTCGAGGAGCTCCCGCCGGCCTCGGGAGGCGGCGCCGAGCTCGACCATGGCCGCGTCCATGCCCTGGTTCGCAAGCTTGTCCGCGTCCGCGTTGCGTTCGCGCGGGACTTGCGTGATCGAGGACTGCTCGAAACGGCCTAAGAGAGAGCGCGCCCTAACCGCGAGCGCGCGCAGGCGGTCGTTCTTGATCTTCCATTCGCCCTTAACCTGCGAGGCGACGAGCTGAGAGTCGACGAACACCTCGAGCTCCGTCAATCCCCGCTCGAGCGCAAGCTCCAACCCGGCAATGAGCGCTTCGTACTCAGCGACGTTGTTCGTGGCTTCGCCGAGCCCGCGCGCGATCTCCCCGATGACGTCACCGTTCGAGTCGACGAGCACGACACCAATGCCGGCAGGGCCCGGATTGCCCCGCGCTCCCCCGTCGGTGTGGAGCCTGGCCTGAACGCAGCCTCGCTCAGACAACGACGAGGATGCGGCGGCAGTTGTCGCAGCGCTGGAGGCCGCCCTCAGCTCGTATGCGCTCTGCCTCCTTCGCCGGAAGCTGCGTATGACAGCCCTCGCAGGTGCTCCCTTTCAGCGCCGCAGCGCCGACGCCGCCCTTGGTCGCCCTGATCTTCTCGTACAAGTCGAGGAGGTCGGCCGGTATGGCAGTCGCTACCGAGTCGCGCTGCTTGGTGTGGGAGGCGAGCTCCGATTCGATGTCGCCGGTGAGGCGCGTCACGGTCACGCCGAGCTCCTCGGCGGCGCTCGCGCTCTGAGCCTGCTCGGCGGTAAGTGACCCCAGGGTCTGATCGACGGTGTCGCGATGGACCATCGCCTCGAGCAACTCATCCTCCGAAGCTCCGCGCTGCCGCTTGAGCATGGCGACCTCGGCCTGAAGCGAGCTCAGCTCCCTTGGGTTGGACACGCTTCCGGCGAACAGCCGGGCCTCTTGTCTTTGGATCTTTTCGTCGGCCAAGGTGATCTCGCCTTCGAGCCGGCTCTGGACGCGGGCCGCATCCTCGCTCTGTTGTCGTGCGATGGCGATGTCGGCCTCGAGCTCGGCGAGGTTATCCCTCAGCTCGCCGAGGCGCTGCTTTTCCGGCAGCGTGTCCCTTTGGTCCCAGAGACGTTTGATCGCGGAGTCGTGGGCCTGGAGGTCGAGTAGTCGCAGCAAGACGCCGGAATCCAACTCCCTGAGCATGACTGCCACCGTAACACCGGGCCCCGAGCCTCCACGAGCGCACCAACGGTTGGCGAACCGGGCTCTGGGTAACGTTTCTCCGGTGACCGAGGATCAAAAGGACCATCATCCGCCCGCCTACCGAGCAAGGCGCCCGACGGGGCGGGGCGCGTGGATCATTGCAGGGGCCATAGTCGTCGCGGCGCTGGTGA
>JACCZU010000207.1 GCA_013695835.1 Candidatus Aridivita willemsiae | reverse complement strand
CCTTTTCAAGGTGCAGCGCTTCGTTACTCGGTCGCGCTCTGCTGTGCCGCCTGGCGCGCGGCTTCCGCCTGTGCGACCTGACGGTTGACGTGGTCCCAGTCGAGGTTGTCAAAGAACGCCTCGACGTATTGCTTGCGACCGTCGGGAGTCGCACCGAAGTCGGGGGCATAGGCGTGCTCATAGACGTCGATGGCGAGCACGGGCACCATGTTGTAGACCGCCCACAGGTTCTGAGTGTCCATGATGTAGTTGAACAGCGACCCATCGTTGAGGTCGTACCCGACCATCACCCAACCTCTCGCGGCGCTTGTCGCCTTGCGCACCGCTTGCTTCCAGCGGTCGAGGCCAAGCTCGCCTTCCATCAACTCGGCGAAACGGCCGCTCGGCTCGCCTCCTTCGCCCCCGAGGTGACCGAAATAGAGCTCATGGTTCTTGAAGCCGAGGAGGGCAAACGTGTAGTCGATCGAGACCGACCTCAGGTGCGAGTAAACCTGATTGCCCTCGGCTTCGGCGTAATCGAGGTCCTTCAAGATCTTGCGGCACTCGTTGCTCTTCTTCACGTAGCCTTCATAGAGCTTGTAGTGATCGTCCATGGTTTTCTTGGAGATCCCCTTGAGCTCCTTGTCGAAGGCGGGGAACTGCCGTGGCTTGAGCTCATCCCAAGGCATGGCCTGCACATCCTTTCGCTTGAACTGGTTTCTCTATGTGTAGCCTATCCACGAGGGCCGCCGCGCAAACCAGCCTGGCGCTCACGTGTGTATGCCGAGGCGCTGGAGCAACTGCGCCTGCAGCGTCGGCTCGCCCGCCTCGCCGAGCTCATAAGAGACCTTGACGGCGGGCTTTGTGATGTCACAGATCCTGCGGAGATCTATGGGTGTCGCAATCACCACGACGTCGGCGTCCGAGGAGTTGATCGTCTCGGCAAGGTCGCGCCTTTGCCTGTCCGAATAGCCCATCGCCGGCAGCAGCTTGCCGATTGCGGGATAGATGTTGAAGGTCTCACGGATCGTTCCCGTCGCCCAGGGCCGCGGGTCGACCAGCTCGGCGGCGCCGGCCCTGCGGGCGGCGACGACGCCCGCCCCATATGTCATCTCACCATGTGTCAGGGTCGGCCCGTCCTCAACGGCAAGCACCTTCTTCCCCTTGAGCGACTCGCCCCCCTCGATTGTTATCGGCGAGGTCGCCTTGCAGACAGAAGCGGTGGGGTTGACGGCGGCGACGGTTGCCTCGAGCGCAACGACGTCCTCAGGCCGTGCCGAGTCGACCTTGTTGATCACGACCACGTCGGCCATCCGGAGGTTGGCCTCCCCCGGGTGGTAGGTCGTCTCGTGGCCCACTCTCAACGGATCGGCGACGGTGATGTGGACGTCGGGCCGGAAGAACGGAAGGTCGTTGTTGCCCCCATCCCACACAACGACATCGGCCTCTTTTTCGGCGCGCCTGAGGATCTCGGCGTAGTCGATGCCTGCGTAGACGATCGAGCCAAGCGCCAAATGAGGCTCGAACTCTTCGCGCTCCTCGATCGTGCAGTCGGCGGCAAGGAGATCGTCGTAGGTCTCGAAACGCTGGGCGGACTGCTCAACGAGGTTCCCATAGGGCATCGGGTGCCGCACCACGACAACTCGCCGAGACGCGCCCTTGAGGATGCGCACCACGGCCCTCGTCGTCTGGGACTTGCCCGAACCCGTCCTGACCGCCGCCACCGCAACCACAGGCACCTCAGCCTCGAGCATCGTCGACTGCGGGCCGAGCAGCGTGTAGTCGGCCCCCGCGGCAAGCGCCCTCGAGCCAAGGTGCATAACCGCGTTGTGAGAGAGGTCCGAGTAGCTGAACACGACCTCGTCGACCTCGAACTTGGCGATCAGCTCCTCGAGACCATCCTCCTGATAGATGGGAATGCCCTCCTCATAGAAAGGCCCCGACAGCTCCGGGGGGTAAAGACGCCCTTCGATCCCAGGGATCTGGGTCGCCGTAAAAGCGACCACCTCGCAGCTCTCATCCCCCCGGTAGCGGACGTTGAAGTTGTGGAAGTCGCGCCCTGCGGCGCCGAGGATCAAGATCCTTCGTCTGCGATCCCGGTGAGCGGTCATAGTCGCTGGAGCCTAAAGGGTCCGGTCTGCCAATAGCTTGGCCATGAGCTGCTGCAACCCATTGACGTCCTATACCGGTAAGTGTTAACTTACGGTTAGTGCGCACTTACGGAAGTCAGGTTGCCGCGCTCGGAGACCCGACCCGCAGGAGGGTGTTCGAGCTCCTCGCCGAACGCCCCCTTGCCGTTGGCGCGATCGCGGAGCGGATTCCCGTCAGCCGTCCCGCCGTCTCCCAGCATCTGCGGGTTCTCAAGGATGCCCGCCTCGTCACCGAGCGGCGGGAGGGGACGCGCCGGATCTACGAGCTCGACCCCGCTGGGCTCGAAGAGATGAAGCGCTACGCAGAAAGGTTCTGGGAGAAGGCCATGGCCGCCTACGCAGACGAGGTGGAGACCGAGGGAAGGAAGGAAGGAGCAAGCATGAGTGAAGCAACGAGGATCGCACCCGTGATCGTGACGGTGTCGGTGGGCGCTCCAGTCGAGGTCGCTTGGCGGGTCTTCACCGAGGGCATCGGGCGGTGGTGGCCGTTCGAGATCCAGTCGGTGGGCGCCGAGGCGGGAGACGAGGTCGCCACGGCGGTCGTGGAGCCGAGGGTCGGTGGGCGTGTCTACGAGCGGTGGAGTGACGGGGCGGAGAAGCCCTGGGGTGAGGTGCTCGCCTGGGAGCCGCCGCGCCGCGTGGTCGTGGCCTGGAAACCCAATCCCGCAGCGGTTGCAGCCACGGAGGTCGAGGTCCGCTTTATTCCCGAAGGCTCGGGAACAACCGTCGAGCTCGAGCACAGGGGCTGGGAACGGCTCGGCCCCGGCGGCGACGAGCTTCGAGAGCAATACGCCACCGGGTGGCCGGGCGTGCTTGCCGCCTACGCCACCGCCGCTGCCTGAGCACAGGCGCCCCGGCCGAGGCTCCGGGTGTGAGTTCTGCCGGCCCCGTTTGTTCTGCGGTCCCGCCGAGCCGGCCCCGGAAAGGCGCTAACTCCCCCGCGTACTCCTCTGTGATAGACATTTCATGGGAATCGATCGGGCAAAGGGAGGCAATCTTGAAGAGGCTGGCGGCTGGTTTGCTGTGCATGCTTACGGTTGGAATGGTCGGCCCTGCGGGTGCGGCATCTAGCCCGAGCGATGAACCGAGTCAGGAGCGATGGTCGCTCAAGGGTCGGATGCTCAAGGCCGCAGCGCCGAAGCGTGCTGCCGCCCCATCAGGTTTCCTGCCGTCGGAGATCGAGTGCACGGTCAGGGGGCGGCCGGACAACTTGAACCTGGACTGCGACGACCCCGTCTTCGAGTCCCCCAACAATGAGCCGGACATCGAGGTCGACCCTAAGGACCCCGACCACATGATTGCCAGCTCCAACGACTACGAGTCCTGCTGCGACGAGTTCTACACGACCTTCAACGGCGGCAGGACGTGGACGACCGGCGATATGTCGGCCGAGGACCCCAACCGCATCGGCAGTGATCCGGTCACGGTGTTCGACCCAGTCAGCGGTAACGCAATCCATGCTTCGCTCAACTTCCTGATCACAGAGGAAGGGTTGGGGGACGATGGCGACGTGGTCGTGTCCCTTTCAAAGGACGGGGGCCTCACCTGGGGTGACCCGGTCGTTGTCGGAGAGGGCATCGGCGATGACGACGACCCGCTTCAGATCTTCAACGACAAGGAATGGATCGTCACCGACACCAACCCGGACTCTCCCTACTATGGGCGTACGTATCTGACCTGGACCGCATTCCGCAGCAGGCTCGGCGTCTACACCGAGTCGCCGATCTTCGAGGCACACAGCGACGACGGCGGCGTCACCTGGACCGAACCACAGGAGATCTCGGGCAGCGACCCGACCTGTACCTATCAGGAGACGGGCCGCGGTCGCCAGTGCGACGAGGACCAGTTCTCGGTGCCGACCGTTGGCCCCGACGGGACGTTGTACGTCGCTTTCGAGAACGCCCAGCACGAAGCCGCTTGGGAAGCCGGCGAGGTGTTCGAATCGCAGTACATGGTCGTGCGCTCGACCGATGGCGGCGAGTCGTTCTCCGGCCCGGTCTCGGTGGTGGACCTCGAGGACGGCACGAGAGACTACCCGGTCAATGTCAATGATCGACAGACGCTCACCGACTATCAGATACGGGTGAACTCGGCGGGCAACATCGTCGCAAGCCCGGCCAACGGCAAGCTCTACATCGTCTTCTCCGATAACCGCGACGGGGTACATGACGCCGACCGGCCGGTCACAGACACAAACGTCTACATGATGACGTCGAAGGACGGCATCCACTGGCGCGGTCCCCTCGACGTGGCCGACCGTCCGGGCGATCAGTGGTTCCCGTGGGCCGAGGTCAACCCGGCAAACGGCGAGGTCGGAGTCATCTACCACGACCGGCCCGTGCCGCGCGGCTCCTCCTACGCCACTACCCTCAGCGAAGGCCGGCCCGGCCACTGGCGCCACGACGTCATCACCAGCGAGCGCTCGCATCCGAGGAACTCCCTGTACTTCAGGGCGCGCGTCAAGGGGTGCTTCAAGTGCGCGACCTTCCACGGGGACTACATCGGGCTTGACTACGGCTCCGACGGCAGCGCCAACCTGGCGTGGACCGATATGAGCCGCCTCATCGAATTCGAGGACACCATCGGTTACACCGAGAACATCTTCTTCTCCCGCAGGTAAGGACCCCAAAAACCCGCGCTCGAGGCGGGGGCCGGAAACAGCTCGGCCCCCGCGCTCCCCAGCCCCAAGCAGGGGCGGGTCAGGCGGGCGGGCCGGAGCGCAGGGCTCTGCCCATGCCCCTTACCGCCTGACGGATGCGTTGCTCGTTCTCGACGAGGGCAAAGCGGACGTGGCCGTCTCCGGCGCGCCCGAACCCGATGCCGGGCGACACTGCGACCTTGGCCTCGGCGACAAGAAGCTTCGAGAACTCAAGCGAGCCCATGGGGGCGAACGCCTCGGGGATCGGCGCCCATGCAAACATCGTCGCAGGCGGAGGTGTCATCTCCCACCCGATGCGCGCCAGCCCGTCACACAACACGTCCCTTCTGCTCCTGTAGATCTCGCGGATCTGCTTGGGCACCTCCGTGCACTCGTTGAGGGCGATGATCCCGGCGATCTGGATGGGCTGGAACACGCCGTAGTCGAGGTAGGACTTGAGCTTTATGAGCGCTCCTATGACCTCGGCATTACCGAGCGCGAAAGCGAGCCGCCACCCCGGCATGGAATAGGACTTCGACATCGAGAAGAACTCGACTCCGACGTCTTTGGCGCCTTTTACCTGAAGCAGCGACGGCGCCCTGTCGGCGTCGTAGACGAGATCAGCGTAGGCAAGATCGTGGACCAACACAACGTCGCGCGCCCTGGCGAAGTCGACGAGCTGTTCGAAAAAGGCGAGGTCCACCTTCGCCGTCGTTGGATTGTGTGGAAAGGAGCAGAGCACGGCGCGCGGCTTGGGCTCCGACCGCTCATATGCATTAACGAGGTCGGTAAAGAAGTCAGACTCTAGGGACAGCGGTACCGTCGTCACATTGGCCCCGGACAGGATCATGGCGTAGCTGTGGATCGGGTAGGTGGGCTCGGGCACGAGGACCGAGTCGCCGGGGCCTGCAAGCACCCACGCAAGATGGGAAAGGCCCTCTTTGACCCCGATGACGGCCACCGCCTCGGTGTCCGGATCCAGGTCAACACCCCAGGAGCGTTCGTAGAGGTCGCAGATCGCGCTCCTCAGCTTTGGAATCCCCTTGGAGGCCGAGTAGCGGTGGTTGCGCGGGTTGTCGGCGGCCTCCTTGAGCTTCTCTACGACGGCCTCGGGAGTGGGAATGTCCGGGTTGCCCATGCCGAGATCGATGACGTCGTGACCCGCCCGGCGCGCCTTGATCTTGAGCTCGTTGACGATCGAGAACACATAGGGGGGGAAGCGATCGATGCGCCTGAACTCCATCGCCTCAACCTAGCAGGCGTGCGATTCTGTCGACAGGCGGCCGGCGATCGGTTCGGCGCTCGCGCTCTGGATGGCGATAGGCGCGAGCATCCGTCATTATGGCCGCTCGCCTCCACGACTAGGGAAAGGACACGCCCGACATGGCGCAGCTTCCAGACGGCTTGACGATCACATGGCTCGGTCACGCCACCTTCCTGATTGAGACGCCCGGCGGCAATCGGACGCTAATCGATCCTTGGGTCATGAACAACCCATCCTGCCCCGACGACTTGAAGGACCCAGGCCCGATCAACTACATGCTCGTAACCCACGCCCACTTCGACCACATCGGCGATGCCGTCGAACTCGCTTCTTCCACCGAAGCGACCGTCGTAGCGATCGCGGAGACCGCGCGGTGGCTTGGTTCCAAGGGGGTGGAAAACACCGTGGACATGAACAAGGGCGGCACCCTCGAGCTCGACGACATCAGGGCGCACATGGTCCACGCTGTGCACTCATGCGGGATAACCGACGGGGACCAGATCATCTACGGGGGCGAGGCGGCCGGCTACGTAATCGAGGTCGGCGGGTTCAAGCTTTATCACGCCGGGGACACGGCAGTTCATTCCGACATGGCGCTGATCGGCAAGCTGCTCAAGCCGGATGTCGCCATGATCCCGATCGGCGACTACTACACCATGGGGCCTTCTTCGGCGGCCGAGGCGGTCCGCATGATCGGGGCAAAGACAGTTATCCCGATGCACTTCGGCACCTTTCCCGTGCTGACCGGTACGCCCGACGATCTCCGCAGGGAGGCATCCGACGTCGAGGGCCTCGAGGTCGTCGACCTCGAACCGGGGGGCATCCTGGGCGCTTGACGCCCAGAGAGAAGTGGGCGCTTGACGCCCACAGAAGAAGTGGGCGGTCAGTTCTGGGAGCCACGGCGGCTCGTGGGGACGGGCAGGCGTCTAGCCCCTTGGCCCGGCGGCGCGCACCCTTTCCACCCGCACGAGGGCGTCGCGCAGCTCGGCGATCCAGTCGCTCTCGTGCTTGCCAACAAGCCGAACGCACCAGGCAAGCGCATCGCTGCGGCTTCGGGCGACACCGGATTCGACGAGGGTGTCGAGCACGGCGCGCTCGGGCATCCGCAGCCTGGTCATGACGGGGACGCTCAGCATTGTGAAGAGCTCGCCTGAGCCGCCACATCGCACTCCCCACGAGAGGCTGCGGCCGAAGAGGTGCTCAGCCTCGGTCGCGATGAGCACGCGGTGGTCGCGAGTGGCGGTCCTGAAGGACTCGATGCGAGCGGCAACGGCGGCCAGGCGCGCCGGCTCGGGAACCTCTCCGGAGAGCGAGGGGGGCTCGAGCTCTCCCGTCACCAGGATCTCTTCGCGATCGACGCGAAGGTGCGGCTCTCCTGCGAACCACTCCTGAGGGACCCTGTGGGCGAGCCAGCGCTTGAGCTCGAGCTCGAGGTCCGGTCGCTTGCGCATTTGGATGATTACAGTATTACACCCCCACTCCACGGCCATTCCGCCCCCCTACCGAGCGGATCTTCCAACGACATAGAATTGACCGAGAGGGTCGCCGACGAGCCGGGAGCGAGCAGCAGCGTGGGACGCGTGGCACTTTCGATCAGAAAGCTCAGAGGTCCCGCCACGCTCGCGGTCCTCTGCCTCATCCCCGCCGCGCTGTGGGCGTCGGCCCTTCCGCTCAGCGCCCGGTTCACCGATGCCCCCACGACGCTGACGAGCATCGCCGTGGTGCTCGCGCTGACGGGCACCGCTTCCTTTGCCGCCAATCTCGTGCTCGGCGGGCGCTTCAAGCTCATCGACGCCTACTTTGCCGGGCTCGACAGGATGTACAAGGTCCACCAGATAAACGGCCGGATCGCCTTTTTGCTGCTGGTCGGACACTTCGCCGGCATCTTCGCAAGCAGGGCGGCCACGTCCCTCGAGGGCGCGTTCGGGCTGCTCACTCCGAGCGCCGGGCTCACGGTTCTCCTCGGAGTCGCCGCTCTTGCAGCGATGACCGTCACGATCGTCCTGACCCTTTACGGAAGGCTCAACCACGAGTGGTTCATCTACGTTCAGCGCACCTTCGGCTTCATCTTCCTCCTCGCAGCGCTGCACGTCTTCAGAACGCCGGGAACCAAGGCCCTGTCCCCTGCGCTCACCTATTACCTCGGCGCCCTGTCCCTCGCCGGGATCATCGCTTTCGTGCGGCGCTCACTTGCATCCGACGCGCTCGTGCAGCGGCGCCGGTATCGCGTTACCGCAGCCAAGGAGCTCGACCAGTCGGTCATGGAGGTCACGATGACACCCGAAAACGGCTCGATGACCTTCACGCCTGGGCAGTTCGTCTACGTCACCTTCACCTCCGACGCGATGAGCCGGGAGTTCTTTCCGTTCTCGATCACGAGCGCAGGCGAGTCCGAGGTCGTCGAGTTCCGTCCCGGCGCGGTTCGCTCACAGTTTCATCCCTTCTCCATAACCTCGGGACCGCGCGACAAAGACCTCAAGATCGCCGCCAAGGCGGTGGGCGACTACACCCGCGCCATGCACTACCTCGAGCAGGGGGCGCTCGCCACGGTCGAAGGTCCTTATGGCGCCTTTTCATACAAGAACGTCCCCAGCGCCAAGCAGATATGGGTAGCAGGAGGCATCGGAGTCACACCCTTTGTATCCATGGCGAGAAGCCTCGGTGGCGAAGACCCCGGCATCGACATCGACTTCTACTACGGGATGGAGCACGGCGACGAAGGCTATTTCCTAGACGAGCTCGAGGACATTGCCAGGCGTCACCCCAGCTTCAAGGTCATCCCCTACCCCAGGGACGAGCTCGGCTTCATGACCGCAGAAGACATCGCCAAGAGAAGCGGAGACCTCAAGGACAAAGACATACTGATCTGCGGGCCGCCGGGGATGATCGACAACCTCCACGCGCAGTTCGTCGCAAGAGGCGTGCCGGAAAGACAGATCCACTTCGAGAAGTTCGGCTTCGTCCCGCGCCATTGAGGAAGCGGCCTTTCTCGAAGAGGAGATTCCTGTCCGTTATGTAGCCGCCCACCGAGGGTAATCTCGCGCCGACGTTCAGTCAGTAGACCGACCAACCTAGTCGGGGGAATTAAATGTCAGCACCGAAGTTCGCAGCAAGAGGCATCGTGGCTATTTCCGTTGCCGCCTTGACCATGGCGGTCATGCCGTCCGCGTCGGCCAACCATGCGGTCCTCGTCGAGGGAGAGCAAGACTACGACGGTGACGGCCTGATCGGCCAGGCCGAGGACAACGACAACGCGACCGACAGGATCTTCGGCACGATCACCGCAGCTCTTGGCGCCGCCAACGGCGGCGCAGGCCAGACCGGCAGGGTCACGATCGTCACATCGGGCCGTTTCTTCGAAAGCGTGACCATCGCGCCGACAACCGGTAACGTCACGCTCGAGGCAGCGCCCGGCGTCGAGGCCAACGTCGAAGCAGTTGCCGTTGGAGACCGAGTCAACGACTCCCCGGACCTCCGAACCCCACGACCTTGCAGGCGCTGCCCGGCATCATCGTGAATGGAGCCGACAACACCTACGTCACCATCCGCAACATCGTCACGCGCAACTGGACGCGCGGGGTTCAGATAAACGGGCCGTCGCATGTCACATTGGACAATGTCCGCGCGGAGAACAACATCAACTACGGTGTGCGCGCCGGAGGCACAAGCAAGACCGTGATCGTCAACTCGCAGGTTCAGGCGTCCGGGTTCCGGACGACTTCCACCGGGCCGAGCACGCCGAATCCCGGTATCGGCGTCGAGTACGGCGGCCGCGCACGAGGCAGGGTCGCTTACACGACCATCTCGGGCAGCTTTGGAAAGGGCCTCAACAACGAATCTCGGTTCGATCTCGAGAGGGGGCCGGGCCTGATCCTGTTCGACAACAACAGGGGCTAACAACCGGCCCTAGGCTGACGGCGGCGCGCTCTTACCCCCCTTGTATCGCACTCGGGGTCGTCCAGCGAAGGAGCGCGCCGCCGTCAAGTGCCCGCCAAGACCACTTTGCTCGCGGAGGGCGCTCCCGACGGCAGCGTTGACGGGGCCGAGGTCACGCGGGGCAGAGCCAGTCGTCATTGTTGTCGACGATGGATCTGCTCACCGGAGGCGAGAACCGCTGCTTGAACGTGAAGGCAATCGGCGTGGGGCCGTGGCTGCGCAAGAATGCGACTCGTTCTTCAGCTTCCTCGACCGTTGGGATGTGGGCCCTCGGAATCCACCATAGAGCCATATGCATCTCTGTCGGGTGTTGAAACCATTTCTTGCGCTTTCGAAGCACGGCAAGATGAGCCGGGTTGCGGTACACGAACGACGCCAAGGATTCGACGGATTCCCAAACTGACATGTTGACGATGAGGCGATCATCGCCGAAGCCCCGGATCGAGGTCGCGTCGCCTTCGTCGGTTTGCATGCGCCATACGAAGCCTGGTGCGGCGTCGGCGATTGAGTTCACAGGTTCAAGCTCCGCCACGAAGTCCCGGAGAAGCTCGGATCCTATCGGTGCCTTCAGCAGAGCGATGTTGACCTGCGCGAGGTGATACAGAGGTTCCGTCATGGGTTCAGCCTACCGCCGTCATCAAGGCCCCCATCGGGATGTCGCGGCACATGCCGAGGTGCGGTGAGCTCTTGGTCCCCTATACACATCTGCCACCTCGGCAGGGGGAGCATCAAACGTTCGGGTCGTCGAGCGAGGCCGCCCCGCCGTCGAGGCGCACCAGATTGTCGAGCACCACGCGATCATCGTGAAGGCGGGCGTCCATCGACACCGCTCCCCCATTGGTGAGGCCCCTCATGCGATCCGAGCCACGGTCGTCATGACCGAGCGCCTCGGCGCTCACCCACCGGATCAGGCCCCCGTGAGTCACGACCACTACAGTCCCCTCCGAATGGGTCTCGAGCACCCGGTGGATCGCCCTCAGGGCGCGGCTGCGGACGGCGGTCGGCGACTCTCCCCCTGGGCGGTCGCACCACGACCGCTGCGGCCACAGCTCCGGCCACCGCTCCCCGATCGCCTTGGGATCGAGGCCCGTCCAGTCGCCCTGATCGATCTCCTTGAAATCCGGGTCGATCTCGACCGGGAGCCCGTGGCGGAGCGCGATCGGCTCGGCGGTGTGAACGGCGCGCGCGAGATCGCTTGAGTAGACGGCAGCGACATCGAAGGCGGCAAGCTCGTCGGCCGCGGCGGCCGCCTGCCGCCTGCCCCGGTCGTCGAGATCGATGTCGGCATGGCCCTGCGCCCTCTTGGTGCGGTTCCATTCCGTGGCCCCGTGGCGAACGAACAGCAGCTTGACGGCGAGAGGCGCATTCGCCTCAGCGGGTTCGGACCGAGACCGAGGTGACAACTGTAAGTCCGAGCTCTAAGTCCCGGAAGGCTTGAATCGCCGGAGTCTCAGCGCGTTTAGCACCACGCTTACCGACGAGAACGCCATGGCCCCGGCTGCGATCATCGGGTTCAGAAAGCCAAGGGCCGCAAGGGGGATCGCAGCGACGTTGTAGGCAAAGGCCCAGAAGAGATTCTGCTTGACGGTGCGAAGCGTCCGGCGCGCCAGATCGATCGCCGCCGCTGCAAGCAGCGGGTCGCCCCCGACGAGGGTGAGGTCGCCGGCTTCGAGGGCGATGTCGGAGCCCGTGCCGATTGCGACTCCGAGATCGGCCTGCGCCAGCGCAGGGGCGTCGTTGATTCCGTCCCCGATCACGGCGACCTTTCTGCCCCCGGTCTGAAGGCGGCGGACCTCGGCGACCTTGTCCTCGGGGAGCACCTCGGCGAGGACGCGCTTGATGCCGACCTGGGATGCGACCGCGTCTGCAGTCGCGCGGTTGTCCCCCGTGATCAAGACGGTATCGAGCCCGAGCGAGCGCAGGCGCGCGACCGCTTCGCCGGCGGTCGGCTTGAGGGTGTCTGCGACCACGAGCAGCCCTGCAACGCGCCCGTCGATGCCGGCCCAGACGACTGTGGCCCCACGCGACTCGAAGTGGCGCGCCGTAGCTTCGAGGGCCCCGGTCCCCGCCCCCGCCCCGGCCGTCAGGTGGCCGCGCCGGCCGACCACGACCGTCCGGCCGCCGAGGACCGCACCGACGCCAAGCCCTGCGCTCGAGCTGAAACCCGCCACCGCCTGCGGCTTGACCCCCCTCGAGCGTGCCCCGTCCACGATCGCGCGCCCGATGGGATGCTCGGAGAGCGCCTCGGCCGAGGCGCTCGCCCTCAGGAGCTCGGCCTCTGTGACACCCGGTGCGGGCACGACGTCGGTGAGCGACATGGCGCCCGTAGTGATGGTCCCCGTCTTGTCGAGGACCGCGACGGCGAGGTCGCCGGCGCGTTCGAGCACGTCGCCGCCCTTGATGAGAATGCCCAGGTTGGCTCCGCGCCCTGTCCCTACCATGACCGCTGCGGGTGTCGCCAAGCCCATGGCGCAGGGACAGGCAATGATCAAGACGGCGACCGCGGCGAGCAGGGACTGCTCGAACGGATGCCCCGTGATCAGCCAGCCGGCCAGCGTCGCTGCCGCTAGCACCATCACGGAGGGCACGAACACGGAGGAGACGCGGTCGGCAAGGCGCTCGATCGGGGCCTTTCGCCCCTGGGCGTCCTCGACCAGGCGCGCTATTTGAGCGAGGGCCGTATCGGCGCCGACACGCGTCGCCTCGATCACGAGGGAGCCCGACGTGTTGACGGTGGCGCCGAACACCTGCGAGCCCGGGCCGACCTCGACCGGCAGACCCTCTCCCGTGAGCATCGACTGGTCGATCGCCGTGGCCCCTTCACGGACCAGGCCGTCGGTCGGGACCTTCTCCCCAGGGCGGACCCTAAGCAGGGCGCCGGGGACGATGTCTTCGACGGGGATGAGCTCCTCGGAACCGTCCCGGATGATCGTCGCTTCCTTGGCGCCGAGCTCGAGGAGGCCCCTGATCGCAAGCGAAGCGCGCGCCGTTGAGCGGTGCTCGAAGTACTTGCCGAGCAGCAAGAAGGTGATGATGACCCCGGCGGTCTCGAAGTAGACCTCCCCACCGCCGATGAGCGAATAGAGGGAGTAGCCGTAGGCCGCGAGCGTGCCAAGCGCTATGAGGGTGTCCATGTTAGAGGAGCGGTGCCTCGCCTGGGCAAGCGCCCCGGCAATGAAGGGCAGCCCGGCCCAGAGCTGCACCGGAGTTATGAGCGCCCACTGCGCCCACCCCACCCACGGGGCGTCGCCGCCGGCCATCGCGAGCACCACGGAGGGCACGGTCAGCGCCGCGGCGGCGACGAACCGGCGCCACGCGGCATGCAGGTCCCGGCCCCGGGCAGTTTCCTCGCTTGCCGCGCGCTCTGCCGGCGCGCGCGCGGGGCGCGGCACGAGGCCGTACCCGGCGGCGGATACGGCCGCGACCAACGACTCCTCGGCAACGCCGGGCTCGGCCCGCACCGTTGCCCGCTCGAGGGCGAAGTTGACCCCGGCGTGCACGACGCCGGGCTCGGCTGAGAGCGTCCTCTCGACGGTCCTGGCGCACGCGGCGCAGTGCATCCCGCGAATGTCAAAGGTCCGCTCGATGCGAGCCCCACTCGAGGACTCGTGCGTCTTCCTGGTGTCCGTGTCCATGCTTCCGATCATACCCCGGGGGGGTATCGAGCGAAACCCGCCCTGAGGACCGGCACCACCTCGGCAGCCAGAAGCTCGTAGAGGCCGGGCTCGGCCGGCGTGGGCAGTGACAGGATGAGATGGCCGGCCCCGGCTCGGACATAAGCGCCGAGCGCCTCGGCGACGACCGCCGGCGAGCCCGCGATGTACCGGGCCGGGTCCCTGTTCCCAAGCCGCCGCCGGGCATCGGCGTCGTCACTGCCGAGCACGACCTCGCCCGCCCAGGTCATCTCGATCGTCCGGCCCCCAGCGGCCTCGGTCACGATCGCCACGGCCGTCCCGAACCGATCAGGGCTCACGGCCCATGCGTTGTAGCCGTCCGCCGCCTCCCCCGCCAGGCGCATGAGGCCAGGGGAGGAGCCGGAGCCTCCGACCCACACCGCAGGCGGGGGTTCGGGGCGGGGACTCGGCCGCAGGGCCGACACCGAACTGAACGGGTCCTCGATCGAGATCTCATCGCGGTGCAGGTAGTCGCGCAGCAGTCCGACCGTGGACGCAAGCTGAGCGAGACCGTCGGGGGGCTCCCAGTAAGGGAGCCCGAAGGCGTCGTTTTCCCTCCGGCTCTTGGAGTCGCCGCTGCCGATACCGACGATGAGCCGGCCGGGCGCGATCGCACCGAGCGTCGCCGCCATCTTCGCCAGGACCACGGGGTGGCGCAGCGACGAACGCGTCACGAGCGTCCCTATCGAGACGCGCTCAGTGGCGGCAGCGACGAAGGCGAGGCTCGTCCACGCCTCGAGGATGGGGGCGTCCTTGCGTGCGCCGAGCGGCCAGAGATGATCAAAGACCCAGACCGAGTCGAGCCCCGCCGCCTCTGCTCGCCTGGCGCCGTCTACCAGGTCGTTCGCATCGCCCGTGAACTGAGGGAGGAGCACGCCGATCTTGATCTGCGGCCGCGCCTGGCGGCTCACGCTGCGTTCACCATGAGGTAGCGGACGACGAACTCCGACACTCCTGCGGTCAATAGCGCGACGTAATAGAGCCCGGTCGCACTTTGGATGGAACGAATCGCGATGCACCGGCGCGCCGCCCACACCACGGCACCCGTGAAGGCAACCAGGCCTGCCCAGATGACGAAGAAGGCGATCCCGAGGGACTCGCCCGCGCCCGGCAGGCCGAGCTCTGCGCCGGTGGTTGAGGCGCCGCTCAAGAGGCCGGCGGCGGCCACTCCTGCGACCCCGGTTGCGACGACGGCGCCGATGGCAAGGGACGTGAGGCGCGCAAGCGCCCACGGCTTAAGACCCGGTTGATTGAGGTACCAGTGACCGAGCATCATCCCGTTGGTGACGGCGCCAAGCAGGGCGGCTCCGGCCACGAGCTCGAGCGCAGCGAGGGCCGGGGGCCATCCCGATACGAGCCCGGCGGTAAGCGCGAGGGCGAGGACGCCGGCGCCGCACGCAGCCGCTCCGACCACGATCGCAGGAAGGTCGGTGTTCGAGTACTGAACAACCGCATAGACAAGGGCGAGAACGAAAAAGGCGACCACGAGCGCGCTTGGGGGGCCGGCGCCATCGTCACCCCCCGCCACCGTCGACCGGTAGGCGGCGAGTGCGAGCACGCCGAGGATCACCGTCCCCCACGCGCTTATGCGGAAATGGCCCCGCTTCACGACGGCCCACGATTGGGTCCACGCAGCGGCGCCGATCCATCCCACGCTCCACTCGAGCAGGACAAGCGCAACCACGGCGCCGGCGCCGCTCACCCGACTGGTTAACCGCTGAGCAGGCGCCTGAGGGGCGCGGGGACGAGCCCCGAGGAGAGGTCTAGGACCTGGCGCACGATATCGAGGACGTCGTCCTCGCCGTCCCAGTGCTCGCGCACGATGCTGTCGGGAATGCGATTGACGATCTGGTCGAGGGCGAAGGCTGCGAGGATGATGTCGTCGGCCTTCCCGAAGCCCGGGATGAAATCCGGCACGAGATCAAGGGGCGAAGCGATGTAGGCCCCCGCAAGCACAAGCGTCGCCTTGGAGCGGGCCGGCACGCGCGGATCACGCAAGAGGTTAAGCACCAGCTTGGCAAGGCGAGGCAGCAGGTAAGCGTACTCCTTCAAGTCGGTCTGCGCGTTGCCGGATGGCACTTTATCCCGCCGCTCCATGGTCACGTTCCCTCCCTTTCCTTGTGCCCCGCTGCATGAGCAATGCCCACTACGATGCTTCGTCGAACGCAAGTGCTGCAGCGCCGATGATGCCGGCGTCCCTCCCGAGGCTGCTGATCGCGATGTGAAGAGGCCTCCGGCGCTGCGCCGCCGTCATGCGCACGAGCTCGTCGCGCGCCGGTCCGAGGTACGCCTCGCCGGCGCCGGCCACGCTCCCGCTCAACACAAGCACTTCGGGATCGAAGATGTTGGCCACGTTGGAGAGGCCAACGCCAAGCATCGCTCCGGCGCGACGCAGGACCGCCGAAGCGACCTCGTCGCCGCTTGCCGCCGCTCGAGAGACTTGGTGGGAGGTGATCTCGGCGAGTGAAGGCGCCGCCTCCGCCAGCGAGCTTGCCTCGCCGCCAGCAAGTGCCTCTCTTGCCATTCGAGCGATCGCCTGACCCGAGGTGAACTGCTCGAGACAGCCGTTCAGACCACATCCGCAGGCGGGACCGTCCGGATCGACGATGGTGTGCCCCATCTCTGCTCCCGCCCCAGTGAAACCCCTGATCAAGCGGCCGTCGACGATGAAGCCCGTGCCGATTCCGGTCCCAAGAGTGAGAAGCACGACGTGGTCCGAGCCCCGCGCCGCACCAAAGGCACGCTCGCCCCACGCCGCAGCATTCGCATCGTTATCGACGACAACGGGAAGATCAGCTGTGGCCTTCAGCGCAGCAGCTATGTGCGGGTCGTCGTAAACGAGGTTCGGAGCGAACGTGACCGAGCCCGAAGCGGCATCGATGAACCCCGCCGCCCCGACGCCGATGCAGCTGAGCTCGACACCGAAATCGGCGGCGCGCCCCACCAGCTCCTGCACGGCAGCAAGGATGCTCTTGGTCCCGGCTTGGGGCTCGGTGGGATGGTCGACCCGCTCGAGGACCGCTCCGTCGCGGGCGACGATGGCCCCCTTGGTGCCGGTGCCACCAATGTCGATGCCGATGGCTGCGTCGTGATGTGTCACCCGGCAAGGATAAGAGCAGCGGCGCGCTCGCCTTCGCGGGGCGGCCTCGGCCGGACCGCAGAATGGAAACGGGGCGGCCTCGGCCGGACCGCAGAATGGAAACGGGGCGGCCTCGGCCGGCCCGCAAGAAAGAAACGGGGCGGCCTCGGGGACCGCAAGAAAGTAACGGGGGGGACTCAGCCGGCCTCGCCGGAGCGATGGGGCCACGCGCGTCCCGTTGACCTGAAGTGGCCGACGTTGACGCACAGCGTCCTACCGACGCTCAGTGAGCTCACAAGCGGTTGGTGAACGTGGCCGAAGTAGGCTCGCCGCGGTTGCACGTCCCGAATGTATTCGAGCAGGTCCTTGCTGCCCCGTTCGCCCCGCCCAGCTCTGGTGTCGAAGCACAGCTCGGGCAGGGCGGGAGGGATGTGAGAGCACAGGACGTCAACCTGGCCGAGCCGCTCCAGCTTTGAGCGCATCTCCGCCACGGTTATCTCTCCCGGCACGTTCAGGGGGCTCGGCAGGGCGCCGCCGGCGAAACCGAAGCGCTCGCCGTCGAGCACGAAGGTCCTGGAGTCGGCGTCGGTCACCGCAGGGGTTACCCGCGCCAGCTCGTGCGCGAGCTCGGGCGAGTCGACGTTTCCGAGGATGAGATAGGTGGGATCCGGCAGGGCGGCAAAGACCTCTTCGTACTGCGCTCCCACCCGTCGCCCGATCTCGGTGCTGACCTCCTCCTCTCGCCCGGCGCTTCTGGCCCGCATCACCTTGCGGGCCGCCAGAGGATGGCCTTGAGTGCGCAAGCGGACAACCTCGGCAACGGATTCGGGCGAGAAGACCTCGCTCAGGATGCCGGATAGCGACTGATAGTCGAGGAAATTGATGAGGTCACCGAGCAGGATCAGGACGCCGCCCTCGGGCACCGCTTTCTTGAGCTTGTCCGAGGCGCCGTGGAGGTCGGAGACAATGTAGACCGTCATCGGTTCATGCTACGAGGTGCAGCGGTCAACTACTCCGTTGCGAGCGCGCGCCTGGAGGCGAAGATGTGACAACGGTCTACGTCCACGGCGGCGTGGCGGGGCAACCCAAGGACGACCTCCCCTCCCTTGCCACCTCCATACCGGAAGCCCTCGGCGCTACCGGCGCGCTCGATGCGGTCGAGCTCGCGGTGCGGGCCCTCGAGGACGACCCGCGGCTCAACGCAGGGTGGGGCTCGGTCCTCAATCGCGACGGCGGGATAGAGCTTGATGCCGGAATCGTGGACGGCGCCACGGGCAGGTGCGGCGGCGTCGCCGGCGTTGCGGTGCGCCATCCGATCTCGCTGGCGCGCCGGGTTCTCGAGGACACACCCCACGTCCTGCTCACAGGAACGGGCGGCCGCGCGTTGGGAACGGACATGACCCCGCTCGACGCATCCACCCAGGAGCAACACGAGCGCTGGCGCCGGGCCTCGGCCGACGGCTCGCTGTCGCTCGAGGATTATGCACGACCGGATCACGTCGACACCGTGGGGGCCGTGGCCCTCGACGACGGAGGACATCTCGCAGCGGGATCGTCCACGGGCGGGGTGTTCGGACAGATGCCGGGCCGGGTCGGGGACGCTCCCATCTTCGGGGCCGGTGTCTACGCCTCCGCCGGCGCCGCCGTGGTCGGAAGCGGAGTGGGCGAGCTCTTCCTCGAAACCCTCGCCTGCGCCCGCGCGGGGCGGCTCATCGAAGAGGGCATGGACCCACAGTCTGCGTGCGAGCAAGTCATCGCCTATCTGGGCTCCCGCTCGCCTGCGAGCGCCGCTCTGCTTGCTCTGGACTCCTCGGGCGATGTCGGGGCCGCCTTCAGGGGAGGAAGCTGGGCCGTGGAGGGGAGGGAAGGTGCCGTGCGCGCGACGGGGGTGCGTTAGGAGCCCGTGCGGGCCCCCGCCAGCCCTGCGACGACGAGGACGGTCGTGAGCAGTAGCAGCAATGCAAGGACCAGAAACACGAAACGCCGCCCCCTGAGAATCACCGCCCCCGGGTCGAGCTCCGCCTCCCGATAGGCGTCATGCGCCGACAGGATCCACAATCCGAAAGCGACCAGGCAGAAGACGACGAGCACGACTGTGGCTCCCGGCCCCCTCTGCGACGCCGAGAACGCGGCGATCGCGATGACCCACAGGCTCACCAGCGCTCGGGCGATCGCCTGACCCAACAGACCCACATACACATGGCCTCCGCCGGGGAAGACCAGCGACCACGTGGCGGCGGTCCCCGGATCGCGCGCGGCCTTGGCCGGGCCGGCGGCCACCATTATGGCCGTGAACGGGGCCCCACAGGCCGAGCACTCATCGGCCTCGAGCGGGTTGGCGGAGCCGCATTGGGCGCAGGCCCAGCTCACCCCCTCCGTTGTGACTGTGAATGCCCCCCTGACGGCGGGCCCCACGCCGTCAGCGCGCGGCCCGCTCGGGGAGCTGGGGGTAGGTCCGGGTTGGGGGGGAGGGGGGGCCGGTCGCGCGGACCCAGGCTGCCACGATGCTTCGAGGCACTGGCCGCACCACTGGGCGTCCGGTGAATTGGTCGCGCCGCAAAAACGGCACTTGAGCGATTGGCCGGTCACATGACCACTTTCGACAGGGCGACCCGCCGACTGAATCAGCGATAGGTATGCTCAGGGCCCGGATAGGTCCCGTCGGCGACCTCCTCTGCGAATGCCCGGGCTGCGATCCTTATCTGCTCCCCGAGGTCCGCATAGCGTTTAACGAACCTCGGTGCAACACCCGCGCTCAGTCCGAGGATGTCATGGAAGACGAGCACCTGGCCATCACAGGCCGGCCCGGCTCCAATGCCGATGGTCGGGATCTCGATGCTCGAGGTCACCTGCGCGGCAAGCGCAGCGGGAACCGCTTCGAGCACGAGCGCGAAGGCACCAGCAGCCTCGAGGTCTTTCGCCCCGGCCAGGATGATCTCGGCGGCCTCTTCGCCGCGGCCCTGCACTCGCCAGCCCCCGAGCTGATGCACCGATTGAGGAGTGAGCCCGAGGTGGCCCATCACCGGCACACCGGATGAGGTCAGCCGCGCCACAAGCTCGGTAACGCGCCCCGCGCCCTCGAGCTTGACCGCGCCGGCACCCGCTTCTTTGAGGAAGCGCCCTGCGTTGGCCACGGCGTCGTCCTCAGATGCGTGATAGCTCATGAACGGCATGTCCCCCACGATCAGCGCGTTCGTCGTCGCGCGCGCCACCGCCGCAGTGTGATGCAGCATGTCGTCCATGGTCACGGGCAGCGTCGTGGCGTGGCCAAGGACGACCATGCCAAGGGAGTCCCCCACGAGAATGAGCGGGATGCCTGCCTCGTCGAGGAGGCGCGCGGAGGGAGCGTCGTACGCGGTCAGCATGGCGAAGCGGTCGCCGCCCGCCTTGTAGGCGCGCACGTCGGAGATTGTTACCGGCACTGTCGCCTCCTGGTGGGTAGCCGCAGCACCCGAAGCATACGCCCGCCCTACTGCACGTGAGCGCGCGTTATGTCGGCCACGCGAGGGGTGCCAAGAAGCGCCATGTCGGTCGTAATCTCACTCGTCAACAACTCGAAGGCCTTGGTGACCCCGGCCTCGCCCGCGGCCGCTAGAGCCCACAGAAATGGTCTTCCGATGAGAACCCCACTGGCCCCGAGCGCGAGGGCGATGAGCACATCTGCACCTCGCCTGACTCCCCCATCGAGGTAGACCTCGGCGCGACCTGCGACTGCGTCCACGACCTCCTCCAAGACGTCGATCGTGGCTGGGGCGCGGTCGAGCTGGCGCCCGCCGTGGTTGGACACCACGACACCGGAGGCGCCATGCTCAACCGCGAGCGCGGCGTCTTCCGCGGTAAGGATGCCCTTGATGATCAGCGGCAGATCGGAAAGCTCTCGCAGCCGTGCTAGGAAGTCCCACGTAAGCGAGTTGTCGTGCTCGGTTCCGGGTGAAGAGACATCGTAGCTATCGAAGGTCATGTCGGGGAAGTTGCCGATCTCGGTCCCGATGGGAAAATGCGAGCTTGCACTCAGCTCCCGTTCCCTGTAGCCGAGCACCGGCAAATCCACGGTGAGTACGACGGCCTCGTAGCCTGCATCCGCAGCCCGCTTGACAAGTTCCTCAGCACGCGACCGATCCTTGTGGACGTAAAGCTGCAGCCACCGCAGGCCACCTGCTTTGGCAATCTCCTCGAGGGGGAGATTGGAAAGCGTCGAAGCACAGAAGACCGAGCCTGCCGCAGCCGCGGCGCGCGCACCGGCGCCTTCGGCTTGGGGATGGAACCAACCCTGGCGACCCATGGGGGCGACCCCCACCGGCAGCGCGCTCGCGCCACCGAGCATGGTCGTGGACGGATCGACATTCGACACATCCACGAGCATCCGCGGTCGCAGCCGCCTACGGCGAAACGCAGCAATGTTGTCCCGCAGCGTTACCTCGTCCCCAGCTCCGCCGGCGCCGTAGCTGTAGGCCTCCGCCGGCAGCCGGGCACGAGCAAGCGCCTCGAATCCGGCGAGGTTCAGGATCACTTCGAGGTTCACTGCGCCTGCGCCGACGCCGCCTCGGGTGAGCCGTCGCGGTACATGTCGTTGATGACGTCCTGATAGGCCTGATTGATGTGCCTGCGCCTGATCTTTAGGGTGGGCGTGACCTCGTTAGAGTCTTGATCGAAGTCGCGCTCGAGCACGCGGAACTTCTTAACCGTCTCCGCGCGCGCTAGGCCCTTGTTGACGTCCTCGATAGCGGACTTGATCTCTTGGAGCATCCGTTCGTGCGAGGCGACGCTCGCAAGATCTCCGTGGATGCCTTGCTCCTTGCCCCACTTGAGGGCGGCCTCTTCATCGAGGGTCACGAGGGCCGTGACGTAGGGGAGCCGATCCCCAACGGCAACAACTTGGGACACCAAGGGATGGATCTGAATACGGCCTTCGATCTCTTGTGGCGCGATGTTCTTGCCTCCGGCGGTGATGATCAGATCCTTCTTCCGATCGGTGATCCTTATGTACCCGTTGTCATCGATCACACCTATGTCTCCGCTGTGCATCCATCCCTCCCCATCGATGAGCTCGGCGGTTGCGTCATCGTCGTTGTAGTAGCCGGAGGTGACGTTGCCGCCTTTGACGAGGATCTCGCCGTCGTCAACGACGCGAACCTCACAGCCGGGAAAGGGGAGCCCGACCGTGCCGACCTTCGGGGCGCTCGGCGGATTCCAGGCTGTCGGCCCCGTGTCCTCCGATTGACCGTAGCCCTCGGCAATCTTGAGCCCAATCGAGTGAAAGAACCACACCAGCGCCGGGTTGAGTGGCGCAGCCGCCGACAGGGGAAGGCCGCACTCGTCCAACCCGAGGGCCGCGCGCACCTTGCGCAGCACCGCCTTGTCGAGCACGACATGTTGGGCTCTGACTCCAAGCGGCACCTTCGCATCCGCAAGCGCGCCACCACGCTCCACCGCTCTTTGCTCGGCCTGAGCAACCTTCTCCCCCACCGCGATGGCCCGGCGTGCAAGTCTCGTCTTGGGGGCCTTTGGATCCGTTTCGGCGAGCCGCCCCTGGATGCCCGAGTAGAGCTTTTCCCACACGCGTGGGACGGCGAAGAAATAGGTCGGCCTGCAGGCCTTCATGTCTTCGATCAACGTGTCGCGCGATTCCGCGAACCAGGTCTGGCTCCCGTAGTAGATCTGGAGAAGATGCGACAGCATGCGTTCGGCGATGTGCGAGAGCGGTAGATAGGAGATCGTGCGCGCTCCCTGCATCCTGCCCTCAAAGAGAGTCTCCGTGCTCACGCAGGTCCACCACAGATTGCCGTGGGTGAGCATCACACCTTTGGGCGACCCGGTCGTTCCCGAGGTGTAAACAAATGTCGCGAGATCATCGCCTCCGGGACCCGTCCCGGAGGCGAGGGGTTCCGAGGAGCTCGACGACGCTAGGAAGTCCGGCCACGAGATCGCCACGCCCTCAGCCGAATCGATCCCGGATGGGTCGATGACCACGACCTTTTCGAGCCGCTTCAGATCCGAGCGCATCTTCGTCACCTTTGCGAGCTGGTCCCCGTCCTCGACGACCGCAACCGTGGCGCCGGAGTGGCCGACGATATGAGCCACCTGCTCGGGAGAGTTGCTTGCGTATACCGGAACGGTGACCCCGCCGATGGACATACAAGCCATGTCGGCGAAATGCCACTCGGGCCGGTTGCCGGAGAGCACCGCGACCCTGTCGCCCGGCTGCACACCCAGGGCTCGAAACGCGGCGCCGGCGCGCGTCACCGTTGACCCGTAATCGGCCCAGGTTATGTCCTGCCACCGCCCTCCGGCCTTATAGCGCAAGGCAACGCCGTCGGGCGTCTCGGCGGCGCGTTCTGACAACTTCGAGGTGATCGTCGTGGCGGGCATCAGTCCTTCCCCCTCCGGTGCGCGGAGGCCGTCAACGCGAACGCCCGTCTTGACCAGTCCGGCTGCTCACAGTCTATGGTGCCCCGCTCGGGTGAGACAGTCCCTCTGCAGCCCCGCCGAGCCCGGCCCTTGCGGGGTCTTGCAGGCCCGCGGCGCCGCTCTTCGCGGCGCGTATTCGCTGAGCCGTTGGGGGATGGGTGTAGAGCGCCCACACGATCGGACCAGGGGGCTTGAGGTCGGCCAGGTTGGAAAACGCAAGCCTGCGAAAGACCCTTACGGCGGTGTCTGGGTCTCTTGTGAGATCCACGGCGACCGCATCCGCTTGGGCCTCGAAACGGCGCGAGATCGAGCTCTCGACGGGAAGGCTCACAAGGCTTGCAACCACGGTGAACAGCAGAAGCACAGG
Organism: Candidatus Aridivita willemsiae; assembly: GCA_013695835.1. GTDB lineage: Bacteria > Actinomycetota > CADDZG01 > CADDZG01 > WHSQ01 > JACCZU01. The sequence goes on along the minus strand of JACCZU010000207.1, from coordinate 8,034 downwards.
GACGGCGCGCAGGTCGGCCGCACCCGAGGCGCCCGCCCACGCCCACGCCCCACTCCAGCCCCCAAGCACGGCAAGGGCGCCGAAGCCGGCAAGGAGGCCGGCCGAGGTGATTGCGACGTTCTTCCAGATGTGGCCGTGCGCACGATGCCCGAGCTCGTGGGCGACGACGAAGGCGGTTTCGGCCTCTGTTCCTGAGGCCACGAGGGTGTCATAAAGGACCAGGCGCTTGGACGAGCCGAATCCGGCGACGTAGGCGTTCTCTGCGGTCGTTCTCCGGCTCGCATCGGCCACAAGCACCTCGTCAATGGCGATCCCAGCGTCCTCGGCGAGCCGGCCCACGCGCGCGGCAAGCGATTCGTCTTTAACCGGAGTGAACTTGTTGAACAACGGCGCCACGATCACGGGATAGACGAACACAAGCACCACCGTCAGCAGGCTGAAAGTCGCCCACCCCCACAGCCACCAGGTGCGCGGTTGCCAGCGCTGGACTCCGAAGAAAACGACGGAGGCGACCGCCCCGGTGGTAGCTCCCACAATGAGCGACAGGCCGCGGTCGCGCAGCCATTCGGGGAGGCTCTGAGTCGAAAGCCCCCACGCTGTGTCGATGACATAGGAGCGAACGAACGACAGGGGGAGCGTCACGACGGCGCTCGCAACAATCACGGCAACGGCCACAAGCGCCGCGTGGGCGGCCCATCCCCCAGGCAACCGCTCCACCGAGCCCACGAAACGAGCCCAGGGGCCCGCTGCCAGCGCGACGAGGAAGACGATCTGCAGGCACAGACTGAGCGCGGCGAAGAGATAGCTTGGCCCGCGGTAGGCGGCGTGGCGTTCAACCTCCCCATCGGTGAAGCGGGCCCCAAGGGACGGGTCGGTGGCGCCGGGCCCAGGCCGCGCAAGGCGCACGTCAGCGGGGGCGCGCGACGCAAGCGCAAGGAGTACGGCAGCGGACGCCGACAGTAGGGCGAGGAGAGCCGCAGAGCGAAGGGTGGTCATATCAGGGAGCGTAGTCCCCGGCTTATGGCCTCAACGCACGACCCTCAAGGCGCCATCGTCCCCGGCTCCTTGCTGCTGGTCCCCACGGAGGGTGCCTCAGGCGCTGCGGACGTCTTCCGTCTGCGGTCCCTCGTGCGGCGGTCCTTGGGGCGCCGGCCGGGGCCTGAACTTGAGCACCGGCACAAGGCCCGCTTGCGAAAGGGCGCCGAGCCCCACCGTCAGAGTTTCGTCTATCTCAACCGGACCTTCGGGGCGGACGAGCGCCGTGACGAGGCAATCGTCACAGTGCTCCGAGCGATACATCTGGCAATCGGTGCAGTCGATCCTCATTGCGAGCCTCCTCGGGGTCTCCGACCTACCCCCGAAACGCTAGCCACCACCTATGACACTTTTCGGCCGGCACTCCCTCCTCCGCCCGGTCTCCCTCCTCCGCCCGGTCTCCCTCCTCCGCCCGCCGACCGGACGAGAGCGAGGAGCTGCGTGGACGTCGCGACCGTTGCGCCAAGCTTCTTCGCCCGGCCCTGAAGCTCCCTATCGTTGGTGGCAACTATCACCGGCTTGGGCGGCAGCGTCTTTAGCCGCTCGATGAGGTGATCGTCGGCGGTTTCCGAGGGGCGCGAATACTCGACCTTGAGCCTCCCCCTTCGCACCTTGGCGGTCCCCGGCGGCATCCGATCTCCGTCGAAGACGATCGTTCCTGCCGCCCTCGTGCGGTTTACAAGCTTGGCGATCTCCTGCTCGAGACGGTCGCGCTGCCGTTCGAGGGGGAGGTCGCCGAAGCCTCCGTCGGCGAGGGTGACGTTGTAGCCGTCGACAAGCAGATGGACCTCCGGCGCCCCGAGCCAGGCGACGAGCGTCTCGGGATCAGTGTCGAAGCGGCCCTTGGGGACCTCGAGCGGCTTGCGTTTGGTCCCGTCCGCCCTCCCGCCCGGCGGCGAACCGGCCCGAGCGGCCCTCCGTCCTGCCCCCTCCCCTTCATCCCCTGCCTCGAGCTCGCCGATTCTCGCCTTGAGAGCCGAGCTCTCCCTCTTGTGCCTGCGCAACTCGGTCCTTGCGGCGTCCCTCTCCCGGCTCATCCGCTCGACCGCTCTTTGTCGTTGCCTTTCGACCCTGTTCAGGTCGCCGGCGGCCGTCGCGGCCTCCGCCCGCCTGCGTTCGGCCTCGCTCTGCGCAGCGACGAGCCGGCCCTCGAGCTCGCTCACAAGCCGCTCGAGCTCGATCCTCCTGTTGCGCTCCCCCTCGAGAGTTCTTCTCGTCTCTTCCCTGGCGCGGCGCGCCTCAGTGCGAAGGCGCTTCACCTTGTCGCGTTCGCGCTCGAGCGCCTCGTTGGGATCGGGGCCGGGATCCGGCCCACGCCGGCCCGGCTCCCCGTCGGCCAGTCGCGCCGATCGCAGCTCTAGCGCTTCCTGCCACCCATTGCTGCGTTCGGCCGCGATGCGAAGTACGTCCGCCTCGAGCCGTGGCAGTGGGGCCTTGCCGGCCAGCCACTCGAGGACGTGACGGCGCTGGACCTCGTCATCGAGCAGGCCGAGAAGCTCTGCGCTGCGCCGACCGAGGCTCTTTGGAGTAAAGCCCTTTAGGGGCCTCACCGCCGGGGGCAGCAGCAGCGGCTGCGCTGCCCTTACGTAAGCGCCGAGGGCCCTGAGGAGGGCAGCCTCGACGTCACCCGGCAGCGCCCGCATCTCGTTGGGGGGCGCGGCGCGGTGCATGCGCCGAAGGGAGTAAGCGGTACACGGAAACGCCGGAGCCTAGGCCTGCCGCCGCACTACTGCTCGCGGAAGCACTTCAAAGCGAAAACGACCGTGTCGTCGCTGATCGTGCCGAATCGTTCGGCCGCCTCGAACACGCGGCGCGCAATATCGGCGGCTGCAAGATCGGGCGGGAGCTCCGACAGCGAATGCCTCAACCGATCCGCTCCATAGAGCTCGTCATGGGAGCGCACTTCGAGCACGCCGTCCGTGTAGGCGAGCAGGATGTCTCCGGGGAGGAAATCGACGATCTCCTGCTTATAGTGCTGATCCTCGAAGGCGCCGAGAATGCCGCCGGGCACCTCGACGCGCTCCACCTCCCTCGTGAGGTGACGGTGAACCAGGGGGCCTGGGTGGCCGGCGGAGGCGAGCCAGCACCTGCGTTCGGCCGGGTCGAAGAGGCCGTAGACGAGGGTCGTGAAGCGCTCCTCGCCCATGCTTCCGACAAGACCGTTGTTGAGATTAAAGAGCACGGAGGCGGGGGAAGGATCGCTGGTCGCGTAAGCGCGCAGCATGTACTTGGCCATCGCGGTCTGGGCCGCGGCCTCTGCGCCCTTACCCGAGACATCCCCAACCACGAAGCCGTAGCGGCCGTCGGTGAGCTCAAAGACGTCGTAGAAGTCGCCGCCGACGGTGGCGGTGCCCGACGCAGGCTGATAGACGGTGCCTATCTCGCACCCGTCCATAACGGGGATGTCTGTCTTTAAGAGACCGTCCTGAAGGTGCCTTACCATGCGCCTCTGCCGTTCGTAGCGCCGCGCGTTCTTGATCGCAACGCCGGCCTGTGAAGCGGCAACGCCGAGCGCCTCCGAGTCGTCGGGGCTTGGCCCCGGCGCGCCGGCGAAAAAAGCAAGCACGGCGCCGATGGTCCCCTCGCGCGCGTGGGGGATGGGCGACGCTATGACCCGGAGGTCGCCGGCGCCGCCGAGCTCAGATGCGCCCCTAAGGTCGTCCGCGGTCAAAGATTGGCCTCGGGCGAGGCGGGTCCAGGGGGCCGCTGCGAGGTCGATCTGCAAGGGGGAGCCCGACACGCCTGCGGGCATTCCTTCCCCGCCTGCGAGCACGAGGCTCGACTCCGAAGGATCGGAGAAGTAGACCGCTGCAGCGTCGGCATCGAGCAGCTCGACGACGCCGCCGGCGATGTGCTCGATGAGGGGGCCAAGCTGCAGCCTGCGGCTGATGCGCAGGCCGAAGCGCCTGAGCCCCTGGAAGAGGCTGTACTGGCGCGCATTGGCAAGCGCAGTGGCAAGCTCTGCGGCAATGCCCGCGGCGAGGGTTGCCTGCCTCGGCGAGAAGCCGGGGGGCTCGAGGTATTCGATCTGGAGCACACCAAGATCGTCGCCCCAGCGGGTGAGCGGGACGACGACGAGGCCGCTTGCGTATGGGGCGGTGCCGGCGGACGGCTCGGCGGCTGCGTCCCCCTCAAGTAACAGGGGCTCACGGCTGCTCAGAGCGCGGCGCATCGGGACGGCCATGAGAACCCCCCGGCGTCCATCTTTGAGGCTGGCGATGTCCTCGGAAGTGAAGCCATGCGCTGCGGCCACTGTCGGAGCGCCCTCTTCGGTAAGCTTCAGGGCGACTGCGCGATCAGCGCCCATCGCAGGGACGGCCGCTCGCACGGCGAGCTCGAGGGTCTCGTCCACGGTGCGGGTGGTGCCGAGGGCGGCCGAGAGGCCGAGCAGCGCCTGCGCCACCTCCGACTGCTCACGAAGGGACACGACCTTGCGCTCGAGCTCGATCACGCGCTGCTCGGGCCCGTTGACCCCTGACTCCGGCAAGACCTCCATCGTTTCGAGTGTAAGGCCCCGCCCTTCCAGGCCCCTACGCCCGCGACGGCCTCAGGCGTTGGAGACGTCGATGAGGGCGTCGAGCGCACGCTCGGCGGCTCCCGAGTCGATCGAGCGCCCGGCCGCCTCCAGGCCCCCGGCCATGTCTGGGGCGGCCCCTGCGGCCAGCAGCCCGGCGGCCGCGTTGAGGGCCACGATGTCCCGCCTGGGGCCCCCGGCGCCGGCAAGCACGTCCCTGATGGCGTCCGAGTTGGCGGCTGGAGTTCCGCCCGAGACGGCCTCGAGCGGCGCAGGGGACAGACCGAGCCGCCCGGGATCGACCGTCCACTCTGTGATCACGCCGGCGTCAAGCTCAACGACCCGCGATTGCCCCGACGTCGACAGCTCGTCGAGCCCCCCGTCGCCGTGAAAGGCGACGACGTGGGTGCTTCCGAGATGCCCGAGGACCTCGACCATGACCTCGAGCATGGCCGGATCCGAAACGCCGAGCGCCTGGCGGGTAGCGCCGGCCGGGTTCGTAAGGGGGCCCAGGAAGTTGAAGATCGTGGGGACGCCGAGCTCCCGGCGCGCGGCGGCAGCATGGCGCATGGCGGGGTGAAACACGGGTGCGAAACAAAAGCCGATCCCGGCGGCCTCGATGCAGGCCGCGACGCCGGCCGGCGGGCAATCGATTCTCACACCGAGAGCCTCGAGCACGTCGGCCGAGCCGCACCGGGAGGAAGCGGCTCTGTTGCCGTGCTTAGCGACCCTGACCCCCGCCCCGGCGCACACGATCGCTGCCGCAGTCGAAACGTTGAAGGTCCCCGTCCTGTCTCCCCCTGTGCCGCAAGTGTCGAGGACCTCGCCCACAACCTCGACACGCTCCCCGTGGGCCCGCATCGCGGTGACGAGCCCTGCGATCTCACCAAGCGTCTCCCCCTTGGCCCGCAAAGCCACGACGAAGGCGGCAATCTGCGCCGGCGTTGCCTCCCCCTCCATGATCTCGGTCATGGCCGCCGCCGCTTGGGGCTCGTCGAGGGCCCGCCCGGCAAGGAGCGCCGAGATGGTGTGCGCCCACGAGAAGCCGGGCGCGGTCATGCCCCGCGCGCCTCAAGGCCCCCTGGGGCCAGGAGGCGCGCGAACGAAAGCGCGTAGGCCACAGCACAACGCTCGAGCTCGCCGAGATCGATGGACTCGCGCGCGGTGTGGGCCAGCGAGATGTCGCCAGGACCGCAAACGACCACGTCTGCGCCCGCTTCCGCCATGAAGCGCGCGTCGGAAGCGCCCCTGAAGCCAATGAGCTCGGCCTCCCTGCCCACCGCATCGCCGACCGAGGCCGCGACCTCTCGCACGACCGGGGCATCGACCGGGATCTCGAAAGCGCGCCCGAAGAAAGGGGCCTCGACGCGTGCGTCCAGGTCGGGAAAGCGTCCCTTGGCGAGGTCGATCGCGGCACGGATCCCGGCCAGGACGCTCGCCTCTGTCTCTTGCGGAATGGTCCTTCTGTCGACTTCTATGAGACATGCAGCAGGGATGATGTTGACCTTGGCGCCGCCCATGATCGTGCCGACGTTGAGGCTCGGCCCTCCGAGGACGCCGTGGGAAATGTCGGGCAGAGTCTCTTCGAGGCGGAGCACGATCTCCGACATGTGCCGGATGGCATTGACCCCGCGCTCCGGCGCCGAGCCGTGCCCTGCGACGCCCCTCGTGGCGATGCGCAGCCAGCACGCGCCCCGCTGAGCCCGCACGACCCGCAGCGACGTCGGCTCGCCGATGATGGCGACGTCCGGCTTGAGGATCCCTTGAGCCACGAGGTGCCCGGCCCCCTTGAAGCCCATGGCCTCTTCGTCGGCCACGAGCGCAAGCTCGAGCGTCCCTTCGAGGGGGACGCCGCTTGCCTCGAGGATCGCCGCCGCCTCGAGGGCAGCGGCGACCGGGCCCTTGGCATCCGACGAGCCCCTGCCGTGCATCCTCCCCTCGATCACGTCGGCCCCGTAGGGGTCGAGCTCCCACAACTCGGGATCGCCGGCCGGCACGACGTCGATGTGGGAGCAGTAGACGAGCGTGGGCCCTGCTTCCGGCTGCGGCCCCGCCGAGGCGCCCCCGGCTCCATCCGACCGGTGGCGGGCGATGATGCTCGGACGGCCGGGCTCGACCTCGTGGCGCTCCACCTCGAGGCCGATGTCCTCGCAGTAGCCCGCCACGATCCCCGCGACCTCCGCCTCTTTCCCCGGAGGGTTCTCCGACGGCGATCTCACCAGGGTTTCGAGGCGCCCGATGAGCCGGTCCCTGTCGACGAGGCTCTTGAAATGCGCAGCCGTAGGCATCACGGTGTTAGACACTGATTCACATGACGGCGTATCAGCTCTTCCTGCTGGCAGTGCTCGTGCTCTGGCCCCTCGGCATCTTCGGGCTGCTCATGCTCATGAGCCGCCTCGAGACGTTCGTGAGCCGCTCGGTCGGAGAGACGCCGGAGCAAGCCGGGCTCGAACCGGTCTCCGGCGAGACCTCGGACCCTGAGGTCAAGATCGTGTTCGGAGACACCGTCGTTGGCGAGTCCGACTAGTCCGCCTAGTACGGGGGCGATCACGTCCTCGCTATACATTCGATCTCCACGCGCGCGCCCTTGGGAAGGCCGGCGACGCCGATCGCTGCACGCGCCGGGGGCTCGTCTGAGAAGAACTCGCCGTAGACCTCGTTGAACTCGGCAAAGTCGTTCATGTCGGTGAGATAGGCATTGACCTTCACGACACTTTCGAGGCCGACACCTGCGGCCTCGAGCACCGCCGAGAGATTCTCCATGCACCGGCGGGTCTGGTCGGCCACCGACTCTCCGACGAGCTCTCCGGTCGCTGTGTCGAGCGCGACTTGCCCCGAGCAAAAGATCAACCCGTCCGAGCTGATCGCCTGAGAGTAAGCGCCGATCGCGCGCGGTGCCTTTGTGGTGCTTACTACGCTCCTCGTCATTGCTCGCCTCCCTGGAAGCCTCCGGTGTCGGAATGTTCCCACACTCGTCGGACCACGGGGCTTGGGACCGTACCTTGGTCGTTTGTGGGTACTGGGCACCAACAATCGACCGCACCTCCGACGGAGGCGGGCATCGTTCCCCTAAGCCCTGAGAAGCAGTACAACTACCTTTACGGCCGCAGTCGTTGAGGAGGTGTTGTGATTTCCGACGATTTGCTTGATCGGGTTACTCGGCGGATAGTTGATGCGGCGCCCGGAGCGGGTCATCGTGTTTGGGTCTTCTGCCCGTGGGGATGGGAGCGAGGACAGTGACGTTGATCTCCTTGTCGTCCTCAAACACGTAGGAAGCCGCCACGCGGAGATCGTGAAGCTCTACGAGGCTTTGGGTGACTTGCGGGTACCCGCCGACATCCTGGTTTATAGCGAGCAGGAGATCGAGGAGTGGGGTCATCTCGCCGGCTCCACCATGTACGAGGCTCTGGTGGAGAGCAAGGTTCTCTATGACGCGGCGTAGCCCCCCGACCTCGCACTGCTCCTGCTTGGCAAGGCATCGCAAG
>JACCZU010000168.1 GCA_013695835.1 Candidatus Aridivita willemsiae | reverse complement strand
CGGCCGCCTCGAGATCTGATCTACAGATCTCGAACCTTCTCCCCGAGCCCGGAGGTACGTAATGGACATGGAGGTCACCGCGTGGATGTCGATGTACCACGCGATGAACGCCGAGGAGGATCGGCGGCCGTTCTCCAAGGTCACGCTGCGGCGCATCGGTGCTTTCGCGCGTCCCCGCCGGCGTCAGCTGTTGTGGTTCCTGGTTCTCAGCGTTGTGACTGCGATACTGGCGGTCGCGACCCCGGTGCTCGCAGGCCGCGTCGTGGACGCAATCGTCGAACGTTCACCTCTGGACGTTGTCGTCGGGCTCGCCGTGCTCATCGCGATCATTGCAGTTGTCGAAGCCGGGGTCGGGCTGGTGACGAGATGGTTATCGGCTCGCATCGGCGAGGGCTTGATCCTCGACCTGCGCACCACCGTGTTCGATCACGTGCAGCGCATGCCGATCGCATTCTTCACACGCACCCGTACCGGCGCGCTTGTGAGCAGGTTGAACAATGACGTCATCGGCGCCCAGCGGGCCTTCAGCGACACGCTCTCCGGAGTAGTAAGCAACCTCGTGACGCTCGTGCTCACGCTCGTAGTGATGCTCGGGATCTCCTGGCAGATCACTCTGCTCGCGCTGGTGTTGCTGCCCGTGTTCGTGCTGCCCGCTCGCCGCATGGGCACTCGTCTTGCGCGCCTCGAGCGAGAGTTCGCGAACCACAACGCGGCAATGGGCACCCAGGCGACGGAACGTTTCTCAGCGCCAGGTGCAACGCTCGTGAAGCTCTTCGGGCGACCCGCGCGTGAGTCGGCCGAGTTCGCAGCTCGCGCGCAGCGAGTGCGAGACATCGGGGTGCGAACTGCGATGGTGCAGTGGGTGTTCGTCACGGCGCTGACACTTGTCTCGGCCCTGGCGCTTGCCCTCGTGTACGGGCTCGGCGGCTTCTACGCGTTGCGCGGACAGCTCGAGCCGGGCGCGGTCGTAGCGCTGGCGCTCCTGCTTACCCGCCTCTACGCGCCGCTCACGGCCCTGGCCAGTGCACGTGTCGAAGTCATGAGCGCGTTGGTCAGCTTCGAGCGGGTGTTCGAAGTCTTGGATCTCAAGCCCCTCATCGCTGAGCCGCCGGACGCCGTGCGGGTGCCGGATGGACCGGTGACCGTGGAGCTCGACGGTGTGCGCTTCGGCTACCCATCGGCCGACAAGGTGTCGCTAGCGTCCCTCGAGGAGGTTGCGAACGTAGACACGCGCGGCGGAGTCGAGGTGCTTCACGACATCACGTTTCGCGCGGAGCCCGGGCAGGTGGTTGCGCTGGTCGGGTCTTCGGGGGCCGGAAAGTCGACGATCGCACAGCTCGTGCCGCGCCTCTACGACGTCGAGGGCGGCGCCGTGCGACTGTCCGGCATCGATGTCCGGGACCTGTCCTCAGAATCGATCCGCGCGACGGTCGGGATGGTCACGCAGGACGGACACCTGTTTCATGAGTCGGTGCGCGCCAACTTGCTGCTTGCGCAACCGGAGGCATCGGAGGAGGAGCTGTGGGAGGTGTTGAGGCGCGCCCGCCTCGACTCGGTGGTCCGATTGCTGCCCGACGGGTTGAACACGGTCGTCGGCGAGCGCGGCTACCGGCTCTCGGGCGGAGAGCGTCAGCGGCTGACGATCGCCCGGCTGCTCCTGGCGCGCCAGCGGCTTGTGATCCTCGACGAGGCGACCGCCCACCTCGACTCAACCTCGGAGGCGGCGGTACAGGCGGCGCTCGGCGAGGCCCTTGCGGGACGAACCGCCGTGGTCATAGCCCACCGGCTGTCGACGATCAGGGCCGCCGATCTCATCCTCGTGGTCGAGGACGGACGCATCGTCGAACGGGGTACGCACTCCGACCTGCTCGCCGCCGGGGGCCGTTACGAGGAGCTCTACAGGACCCAGTTCGACCAGCCCTCCGCCGTGGAAGCCGTCTAACGCCCCGTCAGGTCACCTTCGTGTGGGCCGATCGCTTCAGCGGATGCGCTCGAGGCCGGGAACGGTGTCGAATCGTCGATCGAAGCTCATGATCGTAGTGATCCCGTGTCGTCTCATCACGGCGACGTGGATGGCGTCCCGCGCCGAGAGATCCGTCGATCCGAGCAAGATGCTCTTTGCGCCCTCGGCATCGTCACGTGTGATCGGTGCGACCTCGTCGACAACGCCCAGAATGGCGTCGAAGGCAGGCTGTATGGCGTCGCGCCGGTCGATCGCCGTGTAACGGTGGCAGATCTCCTGGAGAACCTCTGCATCGGTGACCAGCCGCCGGCCTTCGTAGATCGCGGTTTCGAGGAGGCGCCGGGCATCGATCTTGTGAGGGTGGTTGGACCCCACCAAGTACATGGGAATGTTTGAGTCGACGAGGACGATGGTCGAGGATCTCGGTTGCACCATTCGCTACTCGAGGTAGCCACTTTCGATCTCGCCAAGCATCTCGTCTATGCCGGCGGTTGGGAAAGAATGCGTGGCCGCCGCTCGAATGACCTGAAGCTTGGTGCCGGCATCATCGCCGGGCTCACGACGCCGAGCGTCTCGCAGGGCCTGGCGCACCCACTCAGACAGGGTGACCCCGCGGCGGCGAGCCTCGTGGGCAAGCGCTGCCCATTCGCTCTCGTCGAGAACCACCTGGAGTCTTTTACTCATGCTATGAGTATGACATAAGTAGCCTTGAGTATAAACGCAAGCCGGCGTTGCTCCACCGGCCCCCCTGCTCCTGTCAAGATGTCATTCGTGAGCGCAGCCGTGATCGTTGAAGGACTCAAGAAGAGGTACGGGGAGGTCGCCGCCCTGGATGGCGTCGACTTCGAGGTCGGCGAGGGCAGCGTGTTCGGCCTCCTCGGCCCCAATGGAGCCGGCAAAACCACGGCGGTTCGAGTTTTGGCCACGGTGCTCGTTCCGGACGAGGGCAGGGCCGAGGTGCTCGGCCATGATGTCGTGCGCGACGCCCGCAGCGTCCGACCTCTCATCGGGCTGGCAGGACAGTACGCGGCCGTCGACGGCAACCTCACCGGACAGGAGAACCTCAGGCTCATCGGGAAACTCGCTCATCTCGCGCGTGGAGTGATCGACGGGCGCGCGACCGAGCTGTTGGAGCGGTTCGGCCTGGCCCAAGCCGCGGATCGTACGGTGCGAACGTACTCGGGCGGTATGCGTCGCCGCCTTGACCTCGCAGCCGCGCTCGTGCACAACCCCCGCGTCCTGTTCCTCGACGAGCCCACCACCGGCCTCGACATTCAGGGCCGCTCCGAGTTGTGGGACATGATCCGCGAGCTTGTGGGCGATGGGACCACGGTCCTTCTCACAACTCAGTACCTCGAGGAAGCCGACAAGCTCGCCGACCGGATCGCCGTCGTGGATGGAGGGCGGGTGATCGCCAACGACGCACCTTCGGCCCTCAAGGCTCGCCTCGGTGGGACCGTGATCGAGCTGACCTATGAGGAGGAACCCGACGCGGTCCGAGCGTGGGAGCGGCTCGCGGGCGTATTCGGTGACGCCGTCGAGAGGGAGGGGCTTCTCGTCCGGCAGAAGTCCGAGGAGGGTGCCCGCACTTTGATGGAGGCCCTGCGGTCTCTCGGTGAAGGTGATCTGGAACCGGCGAGGGTGGCGGTCAGGGACCCGAGCCTCGACGACGTCTTTCTCAACCTGACCGGCCGGCGCGCTCAAGAGAGTAAACAGGAGATGAGCACAGCCGGTGTGGGTGTGGGATGACCAGCATTACGACGGGCGTGCAGTCCCAGACGTCGGGGTCGGCCGTTGGGTGGGCGCTGCGGGACGCATGGGCGGTTGCGGGGCGCAACCTGATCGCTTATCGCCGCATCCCGCAACTGCTTGTCTTCTCCACCATTCAGCCGGTCATCTTCGTAATCATGTTCCGATACGTCTTCGGTGGAGCGATCAACGTCCCTTCTGGCGAGTATGTCGACTATCTGATGCCGGGCATCTTCGTCCAGACCGTTACATTCGGCGCCCTGGCGGCCGCCGTTGGGCTCGCGAGCGATCTGAAGAGCGGGCTCATCGAGCGTTTCCAGTCGCTCCCGATGTCACGTTCGGCGGTGCTTGCGGGCAGGACCTTGGCCGACCTCGTGCGCAACGTATTCGTCGTCGCCCTCATGACGATCGTTGGCTACGCTGTCGGTTTCCGCATCCACACGAACGTGGTGGCCCTCGCAGCGGGCCTCGCGCTGGTGCTGCTTTTCGGCTACTCATTCGCTTGGATCTTCGCCACCGTTGGACTCGCCGTGGCCGACCCTGAGACCGCTCAGGCGGCATCATTCCCCGTCATGGCGCCCCTGGTGTTCGCGTCTTCGGCCTTCGTACCCGTGTCCACGATGCCGGGCTGGCTGCAAGTCTTTGCAGAGCATCAGCCTGTTTCGGTCACTGCGTCGGCCGTGCGCGCGTTGGTTCTTGGTGGCCCCACCACTTCCTACGTCTTGCAGTCACTGGCGTGGTCCATCGGCATCGTGGCGGTCTTTGCCCCCCTGGCCGTGGCCCGCTACAGGAAGGCCGTTTAGACGCAAGGACCAGAACATCTTGGTAACGGGCGCACGCAGGTAGGAGGTACCAAACCGTGCCGCAGGCGGTCTGGACGGGCCAGCTCAGCTTCGGACTTGTCAACATCCCGGTCAAGCTCTACAGCGCGACCGCTCCGAAGAACGTGCGCTTCCATCAGTACGACGCTCAAACCGGGCGCAGGATCCGGTACCGGCGCGTGATCGCAGAGGCTGCGACCGAGGAGCGTCTAGGGCCCTCCGAACCCGTCCATCCGGCTCGTGAGGAGGAGTTTCGGGGCCCCTCACCCGAAAGTGCGGCCGAGGATGTACTACACAGCGAAGCGCCTCACCGGGAGGAGGCCGCCGAGCCGGGCGCCCCGGACGAGGTTCCCTGGGAGGACATCGTCAAGGGCTACGAGATCGAGCCCGGCCGGGTCGTCACGGTGACGCCCGAGGAGCTGGCATCGGTCGCGCCCGAGCGGTCGCGCGTGCTCGAGGTGGAACGGTTCGTTTCCCTAAGAGACATCGACCCCGTCCACTTCGAGAAGAGCTACTACGTTGTTCCCCAGGTGGGAGTTGACGCCGCCCGTCCCTACTGGTTGCTCTACAGCGCCATGGCAGCGGGGGATGAGGTGGCGATCGGTCGCTTCGTGATGCGAACGAAGGAGTACCTGGCCGCCGTCCGACCTGCCCAGGACCTGTTGATGCTTGAGACGCTGTTCTATTCCGACGAGGTTCGCGACCCGAAGGAGCTGTGGTTCCCTTCAAGTGAGGGCCCGCCGGAGCGGGAGCTTCGCGTCGCGCGCCAGTTCATCGAGGCGCTGGCCGGAGGATGGGATCCCGCCCGGCACCGCGACGAGCATCGCGAGCGTCTTCTCGATCTCCTGCGAAGTAAGGCCGGCGACGCACGAGAGGAGCCGGAGCCTGAAGAAGAAATGCCACCGAGCCCCGTCTCCGACCTGATCGAGGTCCTCGAGGCGAGCGTGGCCGCAGCCAAGCTGGCTCGAAGCGAGGCCCGCAGACAAACGGGTTAGCGAGGCAGTTTCGGTAGATCCTGCGCACTATCCCGGTCTCGAGTACGCGGAACGGCTCCACCAACGAGGCAAGATAGCAAGCAGCGCAGTTACTCCGACGTTAGGAATCCGTAATCCTTTTCCCCTTTGTTCCCGACATATCCCGGCTAGAGTCGTGCTGGATCAAGTTGGGAGGCGGGATACACAAGATGCGTCAAGTCGGCGCGAAGCGGCTCGTTCTGATGTTGAGCGGATGGGCGGCGGGGGATGGCCCGCTTCACAAGAAACTCGCCCGTGCGCTGCGGCATGCGATCGAGCGAGGGGATCTGACGCCCATAACGCGCGTGCCGTCCGAGCGATCGCTTGCCGAGGCTCTCGCCGTAAGCCGGGCAACGGTAGTCACTGCGTACGACCTTCTGCGCAGCGAGGGACTCCTGGCTAGCCGGCAAGGAAGTGGCACGTGGGTGAGCGTCACTCGATCGCGCAGAGAGTTGCCCCCCACTGCGGCATTGTTTCCCTGGATGCACCGCATCAGCCCTGAACACGAGGTCGTGGGGCTGCCGCCGGGATCCATCGATCTGTCGGCTATCACTCTGCCTGCGGCCGAGCCGGTCCTGGATGGGCTTCTCGGCATGACCGACCATGATTGGATCGCGCTGACATCGGTTCGGGGCTACTTCCCGCTCGGCTTGAGCTTGGTTCGTGAGGTGATCGCACAGGACTTCGAGCGACGCGGTATCCCAACCTCCGAGGACCAGATCATCGTTACCACGGGTGCGCAGCAGGGCCTTGACCTCATCGCCTCCGCATGGATACAGCCGGGCGACGGCGTGGTTGTCGAGGATCCCACTTACGCTGGGGCACTGCCCGTCTTGCGCAAAGCTGGTGCCCGCGTGCTCACCGTACCGATGGATG
>JACCZU010000147.1 GCA_013695835.1 Candidatus Aridivita willemsiae | reverse complement strand
GGACATCGCGCTGCTCGCTCTTTTGTGGATGGTCATTCCGTTCATCCTCTTCCCGATGGCCGAACAACGCATCTCGTCAGCGCTGGCAGGGATGATCAACGGAGCCGTCCCCTTGTTCGCTGCTCTTTTGCCGCTCTCCTCCTCAAGAGAGCCCCGCGTCGCATCCAGCTCGCGGGTCTGCTGGTGGGAGGCGCGTTGTGTGTTTTAGAGCGCGTCGGGCCGCGACGCCTCCCCGCGCCGCTGGGCCATAAACTCCTGCGACTTCAGAATCTCGTCGTGGGCCATCGCTCCTATCTTCAGCGCGCCATCGACCTCGACCAGTGTGTACAGCGCGTGGAAGCGATAGAGGTCGATGCCCGAGCTGTCGCGCAGCATCCAGTAGATCATCGCTTGCGTCACGCGGGGCGAGAGATCGGTCGACGTCAGGCGCAGGATCCGAGCGGAGCGGACTCCGATCATGCGGTACATGCCGACAAGCCGCTCGATCTGGCCGCACCACTCGTCGCGATCTAGGATTGCATGACCCTGGCGAAGGAAGATGCCATACCCGCACCGGCAACTACCATCACAGCCATGAGTGGTGACGCCTCGTCAGCGCAGAGAAGAACAAACGAGCCCGAGCCATCTGGCCGCCACCGGCGAAAGGCGCGCCGGTGGGTCAAGGCCGGTGTTGCGGTCGCCGTCGGCCTCGCCTCTCTCGTGGGCATCGTTTACGTCCGTGCGCTCCTCACGCTCGACTCTTCGACCTTCTCCCGCGCTCTCATCTGGGTTGACGCAGACACCGATGACTTCCGGAGGTTTCCGGCGCGACGGATCAACGCACCTGCAGACCCGTACGTCTACGAGAAGGAGTCCGGCTACCCTTTCGGGACTCCCTGATGATGTCGTGTTACCGGGCGGCCACGATGATCTCGAATCGTTTCTCCGTTCCACGGAGACCACGGCATTCATTGTGGTGAAGCGCGACCGCCTGCTCTACGAGCACTACTTCAATGGCTACCAGCACGGTTCGACCCAGACATCGTTCTCGGTGGCTAAGTCGTTCGCGTCGGCGCTTGTAGGTATCGCGGTAGACGACGGCACTATCAGCCTGGACGACGCGATGACCGACTACATTCCAGAACTGAAGGAGCGTGACGCGCGCTTCGAGAGAATCACATTATCCGGCACCTCATCTCGATGTCATCGGGCCTCCGCTACGAAGAGCACGGTGCGCCCTGGAGCGACGACACCGAGAGCTATTACGCTCCCGACCTCCGCAAGCTAGCGTTAACCCACAGCGAGATCGTCGGGCCGCCCGGCGACCACTGGCACTACAACAACTTCAACCCCCCTGTTGATGGGAATGATTCTCGAACGGGCAACCTCTCAGCAGGTTGCTGAATTCCTGGAGTCGCGTCTGTGGCAACCGCTCGGGGCGGAGGCCGACGCATCGTGGTCGCTCGATTCTGAGGCGAGCGGGTTCGAGAAGATGGAGAGTGGTATCAACGCGCGCGCCATCGACTTCGCCAAGCTCGGCTCGCTCTATCTACACGAAGGTGAGTGGAACGGCAGGCGCATCCTCCCAGCGAGCTGGGTACGCAAATCGACCGCAGTTAGCGACGAACACGACCCGTCGCCGGCGTACGGATACTGGTGGTGGACCTACCGTGACGACGAGCTCGGCGACTACTTCGCTGCCCGTGGGAACAAGGGCCAGTTCATCGTGGTGATTCCGAGCGCGATGTGGTCGTCGTCCGCCACGGCCGGGATTTCGGAGGTGTAGACGGCTGGGTCGCTGCCATAGCCGACATCGCGCGGTCGTAGGGCGCGCCGGGGGCGAGCGCCCACTGGTGAAGCGAAGCCTGGGGTTGCACGACGAGAAAAGCACGAGCAACCGGACCTTGACTGGTCGCGGCGAAGAATGCGTGGTCGTTGCTTTTCCGAACAGGTCATACTGAGACGCCAAACGGCGATCGCACGGGTTGGCGAACGAGAGGGAGGGACGATGCCGCTCTATCTATCGTCCGTCTTCTCGCAGACTGGGCGCGGGGCGTGGTGGCCGCGCCATACCCCAGGCAAGACACACCAGCGCTGGTAGACCCTCTGGTACTGCTCGCAGAGAAATGGGTTGCGGTGGCTCACCGCGTATCCGTGGCCCTCGGGCCACTTGAAGAATTGAGAGCTGGGCTCGATTAAGGTCGGAAGGTCCCCGACAAAAGGAGGATTCTCTGAGTACTCTTGCCGAGAGCTTGGGCCGGCGCACCACCACTCGCTCCGCTTTTGTCAGCGATGTCCTGCTGGTGGTGGCCGGAAGCGCCGTCATCGCGGGACTCGCACAGTTGTCCGTGCAACTTCCTTTCACGCCCGTCCCCGTCACCGGCCAGACGCTGGGGGTGATGCTGGTGGCCGCGGCATTGGGGCCTTGGCGCGGCCCTCTCAGCGTGCTCCTGTACCTGGCGGAAGGGGCCGCAGGGTTTCCCGTCTTCGCGGCCGGCAGCAGCGGGATCGCGACGCTCACCGGGATCAATCCGGTCCACCCGACCGGGGGTTACCTCTGGGGCTTCGTGGCAGGGGCCTTCGTCATCGGGCTCCTCTCGAACAGGAAGTGGGACCGTGGGGTGGGAAGTGCGATCGGAGCGATGCTCGTGGGTGAGATCGTCATCTTCGCCTGCGGCATCGCGTGGCTGTCTGCTGCACTGAACATCCCCGGAGAGACGGCGCTCGAGTTAGGCCTCTACCCATTCGTTCTAGGAGAGATCGGGAAGCTATTGGTGGCAGCCGGAGGCCTGCCGGCCGCGTGGCGTCTGGCCGGAGGTCCCGCGGGCGTCAGGAGGGGCCTCTAGCTTCTTAGCTTCTGGAAAGGACGCTTCGCAGAGCCCAATAGAGGAACGACAAGATGACGAGGTGGTGCTTCTTGGGACTCACGAGCAGCCGACCCTATGACCCGAGAACGCGCAGGGCGGCAGCGCGGCCGAGCGGCTGGTCGACGGCTCCGGTCAAGTTTTCGGCACCCACAGACCCTGGAGGACTTCCTCAAGCTTGTAAGTGCGTTGAAGCGGAACTCGGAGCGTTCCAGCGGCGACTTGTGCAGCGAGACGATCGAGGACGTCGGCCGTAGGCATCGCCATAATTGCATGGTGCACACGCGAAGGAGATTCAGGCGTGCATTAGTCGATCCGAGCTCTCTCGTAGACGCCGCGAACGGCCAGGCCCGACCGTCTGGCCGAAGCTTCGCAAGCGTTTCGCGCCAAGGGTAGGCCTCGGCGAAACTGCGACCAGCGCGGCCGAAGGAAAGACGTGACCAGCCAAACTCGCAGTTCTGCTGGTCCTCGACTTGACACCGATCGGTCCCAAGACCACCGTCACCTGCATCGAATCCTTGGTCACCGACCAGCGTGTCAGCGCCATCGAGGCCGCTGAGAATGTCGTCGTCATCGAACCCGAATATCACGTTCGGACCGTCGTCGCCAGTGACTGTGTCTGCGAAGAAAGTTCCAATGACATCTTCGAAGCCTCCGAGTGTGTCGCCGTCGGAGTCGGAGTTGTCGCTCAGATTGATCGTCATCCCACCTGTGTAGTGGTCGAGATTGCCGAGCAGATCTACCCCAGGTCAGCCTTGAGCGGTATCGGTTCCATTGCCGGCGTCGACGAGGTCGTCTCCTCCGCCGCCTGAGACGGTGTCGTCGCCGTCGACCGGGAAGAGTCCGTTCGGCCCGCTATTCCCGGTGAGGGTGTCGTCGGCGAAAGTGCCGACAACGTTTTCGAGAGCGCTCAGAGTGTCCCCATCGGAAGTAGCGTTGGTAGAGAGGTCGACCGTGACGCCGACCCGACGAGGCTGGCCTTGCTTTCCATCGAACATTGCCAGCGTGTCATTGTCGGCTCCCCCGCCGATGTTATCCGCACCTCTGCCCGCGTCGATGAAGTCGTCTTCCGCGCCCGCTTCCACGGTGTCGTCGCCGCCGTCATGGCAACGTCAACGTCTCCGCTGATCCCCTCGATGAGCCGCAAGACCGCGTGAGGCGCGTCAAGACCGATCTCGTGACCTCGCTGGTCCGAGCGAACGCCAACGCATCGACCACTCGGATCGTGCCCGCCGGAGTAGTGAGCTCCGTCACGATCGTCAACGTTCCATCTTCGTATCGCCGCTCGGTCGTCGACGAAGCCACGGGGTGGATCGACCAATGCCCCGCCTCCGGGTCGAGCAGCTTGCCAAATACCGAGGGCGAGTCGTACCGCGGGAAGCAAAGCCAGTCGATGGATCCGCTGCTCGACACGAG
>JACCZU010000137.1 GCA_013695835.1 Candidatus Aridivita willemsiae | reverse complement strand
CCGGTAGTGCCCAGGACACTCCTGTAAGTGATATATCGTAAGTATGAGTCAGGTACTAGCGAAAATCGCCCAGCACGAGTTCGCGTTCGACGGCCAGGAGATCGAGCGGCGACTTGCAAACGTCGTGCCCGATCCGATCGGCGAACACTTCGTCGTCGTTGGGGGCCGGCGATTTCCGCCCAAACAGGTGATCGGCTTACTCACAGGCCTTGATCGCGCCGACTTCAATACCCATCAAGCCAGGCGGGTCCTGAGCCGGCTGGGCTTCACTGTGGGGCGCAGGAGTCGTGAGTCTCAGGGGGCCTCACCAAATCGTCCAGGGCCACATGGCGGCCGTGAGGCCGATCTTCTTCGTGCCTTTACGGGACAATGGGTGGCGCAAAGAGGGCTCGAAGTCATAGTCGGCGCAGATACTCCCGAGGCCGTGCTCCAGTGGCTCGAGCGCCATAACGAGAGCGCCGATGCCATGTTCCGCGTTCCCGGTGACGAGGCCGAGGCAACCGGCGTGGCACCCGCATGAAATTCGATTTCAAAGAGCTTCCCGGTCACTCAAGGGACTACCTTCGCCCAGCGGTCCCGGTGAGACTTGAGGGACTCGCGCGTGCTCCGCAGCTTTGCCTGCTCGACACAGGCGCGTTGCACAATCGCTTCGCCGCTT
Source organism: Candidatus Aridivita willemsiae (assembly GCA_013695835.1). Classification (GTDB taxonomy): domain Bacteria; phylum Actinomycetota; class CADDZG01; order CADDZG01; family WHSQ01; genus JACCZU01. The sequence continues at coordinate 7,208 of JACCZU010000137.1, read as the reverse complement.
GGACCGCGACTGCTGCAGGGATCGATCTCGCCGGCGCTGATCGAGAACGCGTTGCCATAGGAGGCTTCGTCACGATCGCACGGCAAGCACCGGTGCAGTTGACGCTGGGTGAAGTGACCTGGGAGGCCCCGGTATGGTTCTGTGACCCATGGCCACTTGCTTTTCATCTGCTCGGCCAGGAAGGATTCTTCCGCTGGTTCAGGGTTCAACTACGAACGGCGGCCTACGAGATCGAGATCACGCCCGAAGCCTGAGAAGCCGTTCTCCCGTGGCGAGCCCGGTCCGCGTGCCTTTTCTGTGCCCGCCGTACGCGTGAAAAGCCTTGGTCACCAGGGATCGACATGACAACCGCTTCTTAGGGTGTGAGACATTTTCTCGCACCCGAAGCCGCCTTACCTTGGCCGGCCCGTAGCCGAGTGGTCCTGCTCAGCCTAGGGCGGCGTCCACGCAAGGCCGGCCTCGAGGGCAGGCAGCACGGTGTGCCTGGCGGCCTCTGCGCGCTCGAGGCCGGCGGCGGCAAGCAGCGGATCGGCGAGGGCGACGTAGAGCTCCATGACGCGCTCGAGCGCCCGCATCATCTCGGCTCGGTTGTAGGTGGGCACGGTCACTGCGAACGATGGGCCGAGCTCCCCGGCGAGGGATTCCACTCTTCGCAATCCGCTCGACCGCACCCCGCTTCGCATCGCGAGCAGCGGGAACAGCACCTCGCCCCTCATGTACTGGAGCGCGTCAAGCGCTTCGTAGAGCTCGCCGCGCAGGATCTTTGTGTGCGTATACCACGCCCACGTCCACATGCGCGCCTCCATCCATTCCAGATCGGTGCGGGCCGGGCCCGGCGCTCCGGGAAGCTGGTTCGACAACGCACCATCGCGCTCCCACAGAATGAAACAAGGGACGTCCTCAACCGTCGCCGCCAGCTCGCTCACCCTTATGGGCTGGAAGTCGACGTGAACGAGGTCGTCGTATAAGACGATGAGCATGTCGGGGAGCCCCACATGCTCGGCCGAGAAGGCGGCCACGGCGCGCCCGCCCGCAGCAACGAGCGCGCTTCGGTTCTCGAGCCACGAGTCGTAGTCTTCGTCCCGGATCGTAAGCTTGAGATCGAGGTCCGAATAGACATCTGCCTCACCGGTGGCAAACGAGCCGGCTATCGCCATGCCGGCGAGGTGAGGATCATCGACGCTCGCATGGCAAAGGGCATCGAGCTTCGCTCTGTGCAGCGGCAACCCTTCCGTCACTTGCGGGACCCGGTAGTTCATCGAAAGAGACTATGACGGAGCCCCGCGCGACGGAGCCGCGAACGGCTAGCGCGACGCCGGCTTGAGCGCCACTCCGAACAGACCGCGCTTGGTGACGTCTTGAGGGCCGACCACGGAGGCGGCCCCGGAGCCGGCGATGAAGGAGGCGAAAGCTCCGTTGGACTCGACGTCGTCGGCGACCAGCGCGCCCCCGGGAGCGAGCAGCGGCCACATGGTCGTCATCTCGAAACGCATGTTGGCGGCCGAATGCAGGCTGTCGTGCACGAACAGGTCGACGGTGCTTAGGTCGGCGGCGAGGCGCGGCAGGTGACGGCGGCTTGAGCCCGTGAGGTAGGTCCACCGGCTCCGAAGTCCGGCGGGGACCGCCGCCCGCGACTGGGTCCTCCACTCTTCGAGCACAGGAGGAAGGTCGATGCTGTAGAGGCGCCCTGCGCCGTTCACCTCGAGCGCTTCGAGCATCACCCGGCTGTTGATGCCGCGCGCGACCCCTGTCTCGACGACGCGGGTCGGTTTCGTGTGCCGCACCAGGCACCAGAGCGCGCGCCCGAGGGAGGCGTCGGAGTCGTAGCGCTCACCGTAACCCGGTCCTGCCGACCCGAGCGAGGACACGACGTCATCCCACAGCTCAGAGAAATCGGGCGCGGCCGGGCACGGCCACTCCGCCCCGAGGAGGGCGTGGAGCCGCTCGAGCCAGTCGCCCTCGGGCATGTAGGAGGGCGTCTCGGTGCGTCGCTCGCGAAGCCCGCGCACGATCTCGAGCCCGTTTTGGGCCCAGTCCCAGGCCTGGATCGGGTCCTCGAGCAGCGCTCGCCCCACCTGGATGCCCGTGCGGGCGCGCCGTGACAGCCCTCCTGCCACCGGCGGCTCTAAGCGTCCAGGTCCCGCACCTGCCGCTGCACTAGCGCGTTTCGCGGTGGGCGGTGTGCCCCCTGCACCACCGGCAATACTTCTTGAGCTCTATGCGCTCGCGGTTGTTCTGGCGATTCTTCTCGCTTATGTAGTTGCGCCGTTTGCATTGGGAGCACTCAAGCGTCACATGGACGCGACGGTCGCTGGCCACGGGCCCACCTCTTTGGAGATAGTCGAAATCCTGGAAAGCGATTCATTATAGCGGGCGCCTGCCACCCCAAATAAGGAAGCTCCGTCTTTGGCGGTCGCCAGAGTGCAGCCAACGACGGAGGTTCGTCTGGGCCCGATACCGTGCCCTCGCCTCAGGCCTCGGGCGGCTCGATCCGCTCGGCCCGCTCGACCCGCATTCGTAAGGAGCGCCCGCGCGGCCGGACGAGGCCGCGCAGCCCACTCCCCCGAGTTGGCCCCCAGTTCATGTGCGGGTAGGGAGAAAATGCCGCTATTGGATCGGCGCCGCGCCCCGGCTCCTCGTTGGACTTCGACTCCCACAGGGCGCCGAATCGGCTGAGGGCGACGGGCTCACGCGGCGCTTCGACCTCGGGGGGCGACGGGAAAGCGTCCTCGGCCCGACCGGAAGGCACCGCGCCGGCTTGCTCGAGCTCGGCCCTGAAGTTGGTCAGCGACTCAGCAGGGAGGACCAGCTTGACCGAGTGTCCGAGCAGACAGAAGCCGTCCTGAACCTCGACATCGGCGGAACAATGCGGACAGAATCTCTGCGCCATGAGCGGCACCTCCGCTCAAGTTATCGGTAGCCGGAGGGGCCGGTTAAGCATTTCAGTCTATGTAGAAGACCAGGATGTCGGCTCGCAGGGGCGGGAACAGCGTCTCCATGAGGGCGCGCTGCCTGCCGAGATTGAGGTCGGCGTGTGTCGCTTCGAGCTCGAGGGCCCCGTGCGGCCCGAACACCAGATCGGCGACCAGATCCGGCGGCACCCCAGCGCCGCCTTCGGACACGGGGGCCTGCTCGCCAGGAGCCGCGGCAACGTGCGTGACCGCTCCGCCCTCGTAACGCAGCACGGCACTGCGCCTGTAGAAGGACACAAGCAGCTCGCCCGACCCCCGCCCGAAAGCAGACGCGTTGAGACGGGCCGACAGAGTGGGGCGCAGCGCATCAAGTAAAACAACGGGGTCGGCGACACGGATCAGATATTCATCGGCGCCGCCGCCGTAGCTGTGCCGGCCCACTTCTGCGAGCACGTGCGCAAGCGCACCCGCGGGCCGATCGACCACGGATATCGCACTGCCGCCGACCAGCGAGCGGGCGTCCGCGAGGAGGGCGCGCGCCACTTCGACGGTCGGGGCGGCCACCTCGGCGACCACAAGCTCATCCGGCGCCCCGGGAGCGCGCTTGAGCCTCGACATGCCCGCCGGCATCCCGCCCTCCTCGGCAATGCGCAGCTCGACTGTCGCGGCCTTCATCAGCCACCGCCACATGTGCGAACTGTGAGGCATAGCGACATCGGCGCCCCGCTGCGCCTCCTCCTGCAGAGCTTGGAGTGCGGGCAGATCGTCGCCGGTGGCCCGCCGCACGAGCACACCGGTGGGCGGCTCGAGCTTCGCATCGGGGGGCACCTCGTGCGTGACCGGTATCGGTACGGTGTAGGAGTAGCCGAACTGGCGGTAGAAGTAGGGGATCCCGAGCATGATCTGAAGGGCATCTCTGCGCGCTGCGCAGCGGACGTGCGCCTCGTCGATGAGGCCGCGCATCAGTCCCCTGCGCCCGTAGCCGGAGGCGGTGGCCACGAAGTCGATCTGGCCTGCCTGGAGCCACGTCTCGCCGACGCGCACGCGCTCCTCCCACAGGGCAAGCACGGCTACGATTCTTGGCCCGTCGGCTGCAACGAGCCAGCGCTTGAACCCGTCTTGCCCGTCAATGAACGCCGCCTCGGCCTCGGGCACGTCCTCGGGCCCCGAGCGAGCGCCGATCAGCGCGAGCACTTCCTCGGCGTCGGCGGCCGTGGCCGTTCTCGAGACGATGCCATCAGGTCGCGTGCCGGTCACACTTCCTCCAGTTGATCTCGTGATTCGAGCCAGGCTAGCGGTCGGCGGCCAGCAAGCCCGGCAACGCGACCTTCCTGCCCGGCTTGTGCCCGATTTGCTGCGTGGTAGCGGCGGGTGGACTCGAACCACCGACTCGGCGATTATGAGCCGCCTGCTCTGCCCCTGAGCTACGCCGCCTCGGAACCTTTCAAGCCTAGCTCGCCGGAGCCCCGTCACGGAATCGAACCGTGGACCTTCTCCTTACCATGGAGACGCTCTGCCGTCTGAGCTAACGGGGCCGGGGGAAATGATACATGTGGGCGGCCGGAGCCAACCGCTCCAATGGGCGGCGCAAACCTAGAATGAGCACGTGGGCCCCAACATTCCCCGAAGACGGCAACCTGGAGGTCGAGTACGAAGTGGACACTTCGAGGGTCGGCCAGAACTGGAGAGTCGTTCTGAAGCACAACGGCCGCGTGTTCTTCAGAGGCACGAGGGCCACGAGGGCCCCAAGCGGATCCTTCGAGGTGCGCCGGGTCGTCAACAACGCACGAGGTAGGGACAAGGTGAGGGCACATGCCCGCAACCTGAGGTCGGGCCAGACTTGCGGAGGTCGGGCCTCCTTCTAACTCTCCTCCTTGTAACTCCTCTCCTCTAACCCCAATGGCTCACAAAGGGCCACTGCGGCGCCGTGGGATCAGCCCCCCCGGGAGCGACGCGGTGGCCCTTTGCTGTGCGGCCTCGAAGCCGCTTGCTCAAGGACGCCGACCACGGCTTCGTGCAGCTCGTCGGCCTCATCCCGTGAGTCACCGATGCAGGTAGCGCCGACCTTGCCATGCTCGGGGAGCGCACCGAGCAGGTGCAGCAGCGCACCTGTGCCGGCGCTCCGGTCGTAGCCAAGACCGCTCGCTTGGAGCGCGTCGATTGCCTCTTCGGGACGAAGCCCCTTGAACCTCTTCGACTTCAGGTTGTCCGTCGCCACATACACCTTGGGTTTGTCGCCCGCCATGAGCCGTCCACTCACGACGTCGTAGCTCGCACCCGTGACGAGCTTGGTCATGACAAAGGGATGCCATGTTCCGCCGATACGGAGGTTGATCTCGCTCATGTAGATCTCGACCGGTGCGCCCGACGCATCAAGCACAACTACGAAGTCGATTCCAAAATATCCGACCACGCCTCGCGCCGCAAGGACCTCGGCAATTCTGATGGCATGCTCCTGGATGACCCCTCGATAGGGCTGCTCGGCCGGGAACCTGCAGCCAAGGTAAACCTGCAAGTCCACTCCTCCGAGGATCTGCTCGTGTGTCGAGATGACTTCAATGTCGCGCTCGGGCGTGATGCGCATCTGCACGCTCGGCGACATCAGACGGGGGGCCCTGAGGAGCTCCTCGACGACTGCGCCTTCGGCCGCGATCTTCGCCGCAAAGGATTCCAATGATTCCTCCGATGCTGCGAAAGTCATGGTGGAAGGCTCGAGCGCCGAAGTCGTGGAGCCGAGCTCAACTACCGCGTTTCCCTGTCCCGAGAAACCGTTGTTGAGCTTGACAACTCCAGCCTCGGTGCCCCGTCTCTTCAAGCGACCGAGCGCCCGTTCGACACCTTCGAGCGAGTAAAGGTCCTCGGCGCCCTCGAGCAGCGGAACGCCGGCCTCGCGTGCGACCTTGCGGGAGCCGCTCTTTGAGCCAAGCGGGACCAGCTCCGGCGACGGCCCGTATAGCGACGCGCCGACGGTGGTGGCGAAGTCGGCTTCAGCGGTGGTGACGTTGAAGGGCAGGACATAGGCTCCCGGCGCGCCGCCGACGAGATCCTTGACGCGCCGCAGCGCGCGCTGGTCCCTGAGAAGCTTCCTTGTGAGCCCTTCGATCTCGCCGTCATTGAGGGACAGCAGGATGAGCCGGTCGCGCGCGCTCTCGGGATCCTCGAGCCAGCCGAGGTAGTAGTCGACGGTGGCGGGGTCGATGTCAACCGAAGTCAGATAAACGACGCGCACCTTCGGATCGGCCAGCATGCCGAGCACGCACAGCATCCGCTCCTCGTAGTGCTGGATGCCCACGATCTTGGCAAGCTCGGCGCGCGGGAAGCTCAGTGAAGGAAGGACGACGATCACAAGGGTCCCGCTTCCTCCCTGGTCGATGGAAAACCGTGATCCTACGGGGGTCGGTGCCTGCCCCCCGGACGCCCGCCACGCTTTGGATTCGTGCAACGATGAGGGCCGGGGACACCGAACGGCGTGGCTCCGTTTACCTTGTCGAGATGGAGACCAGACCGCACACGCTCGACGTTGTCGCTCGGTGGTTGAGGGATGCCCGGAGTGTCACTGCGCTCACGGGCGCGGGCATCTCGACCGACTCGGGCATCCCCGACTTCCGGGGCCCACAGGGACTTTGGACGAAGGACCCAGGCGCCCAGCGGCGCGCCACTCTCGCGCACTACTTGGCGAGCAGGCAGGCGCGCGTGGAGGTGTGGCTTATGCGCATGGAGCATCCGGCGCGCACTGTGGGGCCGAACTCGGGCCACAGGGCGCTCGTCGGTCTCGAGCGCAAGGGAAGGCTGCACACACTTGTGACCCAGAACATCGATGGGTTGCACCTCAAGGCGGGCACGAGCCCCGACATTCTCGTCGAGATCCACGGTTCGATGCGAGACGTCGTGTGCATGTCGTGCGGTGACAGGGCCCCGATGGACGAGGCCCTGGCGCGCGTGGGGGCCGGAGAGGAAGATCCCGAGTGCAGGTCCTGCGGAGGGATCTTGAAGTCCGCAACGATCTCGTTCGGCCAGAGCCTGGACGCGGCCGATCTCCGCAGGGCCCAGCTTGCGGCCGCCGGCAGCGACGTCTTTGTCGCGGTCGGAACCTCGCTCGCCGTGTACCCCGTCGCCCACCTCCCCCAGATAGCGATGGAATCGGGCGCGCGGCTGGTGATCCTCAACGCCGAGCCAACCCCCTACGACGGCATCGCCGACGCCGTGCTACGCGATCCCTTGTCCGAGACCCTTCCGGAACTCGCAGAGGCTGTCTAGGTCATTACGTCAGCGTCACTCATGTGATGTATGGTCTGC
>JACCZU010000126.1 GCA_013695835.1 Candidatus Aridivita willemsiae | reverse complement strand
GCGCGCACGATCCCAGAGGCCTTGGCCTTCAGATGGCTGATGTTGAGCTCGACGCCCACGGCCACCTCAGTGGCGCGGTCGCAGTTGAGGTAAGCGCCGATCGAGGCTGCACTTTCTGCGAGCACCGCAGATGCCCCGCCGTGGAGCAGCCCGAACGGCTGATGCACCTTCGGGCCGACGGCGGCCTCGGTCACGACCTTGTCCGGCGTCGCCTCCGTGATCTCGATCCCAAGCGCTTCGTGGATGGTGCCCTCGATCCGAAGCTCACGAAGCTCACTCGTCATGGGCCGAGATCGTACCCGCCAATGAGCCGGGCGAAGACCCCGTGGCCTGCGAGCTGCGCCAGCTCGGGTAGATGACCCTTATCCATCTCTCGACGGCGTGCGCAGGGATGGGCCGGCTCAGGTAGAAGCCCTGGGCGAGATCACAGCCGAGCGCCTGGAGCTGATTCCACACCGTGTCGGCTTCCACCCCCTCGGCGACGACCGTCAATCCGAGGTTTCGCCCAAGATCGATGGTCGATCGAACGATCACGGCATCGCTCTTGTCCACCGACATGTTGGTGATGAACGACTTGTCGATCTTGAGCTCATTGACGGGCAAATCCTTTAGGTAGGCGAGCGCAGAATGACCCGTTCCAAAATCGTCGACCGACAGACCGATGCCCATCTCCTTCAGGGCCTTGAGGGCCCCGAGCGAGCGGGCCGTATCGGTCATGATCACGCTTTCGGTGATCTCCAGGGTGAGGTCGCTCGGCGACAACCCGTGGGTACCAAGCAATCCCGACACGTCCGAAGGAAGGTCCAAATCGAGGAGGTTGAAGACCGACAGGTTCACCGCGATTCCGAGCCGCAAGCCAAGCGCCCTCCATGCCGAACACTGGCTCATCGCCTGGTCGAGAATGTGAAGCGTAAGGGGCCGTATGAGACCGGTGTGCTCGGCGACCGGGATGAACTCCTCGGGAGGCATGAGCCCATGTTTGGGATGCTGCCATCTCACTAAAGCCTCGACGCTGTCAACCCTGCCGGTCCTGAAATCCGCCTTGGGCTGATAATGAAGAACGAGCTCGTCCTCTTCGATCGCTCGCCGAAGCTCGCCGACGAGCGCGAGGCGACCCGGACTGTACTGATCCTGATGGGACGAGTAGATCTCGAAGCCCCGGTGTTGTTTCTTTGCGACGTACATTGCAACGTCGGCGCGCTGAATGAGGGTGTCGACGTCATTGCCGTGCTCGGGAAAGAAGGCGACGCCGACGCTCGGCTCGACATTCAGGGTCAGTTCTTGGAGGGGAAAGGGCTTCTGGAACACCTCAAGCAGCTTCTCCGCAACTGGGGTCCCGGCAGAACTGGCGTGCAAAGACGGCAGAAGAACCGCAAACTCATCACCGCCTAGGCGCGCAACGGTATCGGAGCGGCGCAACAAATCCTGTATGCGCGGGCCAACTTGCCGGAGGACGAGATCTCCGTTGTGATGTCCGAGAGTGTCGTTTATCTCTTTGAAGCGATCGAGGTCCATGATCATGATCGCGACAGCATGGCCGTCGCGATCGGCTGCGGCGATGGCCTGAGTGACACGGTCTCGAAACAGCATGCGGTTCGGAAGATCGGTGAGCCCATCGTGCAGCGCCTGATGCTCGCTCATGATCGCCTGGCGGCCCCCTTTGTAGATCCCGACGAGGGGCAAGCTAAGGAGCGGAAGAAGCGCCAAGTTGAAGTTCGCCGCAACAACAACCACGGGGGCAAGGCCCAAGAGCATCCCGGCCGTCAATGCTTGAAATGCAAAGTCCTGACGCAGATAGGCGACCATCGGGGTCTCGAGTGCCAACGCGAGGCTCGCACCTGCGAGGACGCTATTTATCAGAAAGTAGACCGCACCTGCCGCTGCGACCGCCGGCAGTTGTCCCACCAGCGAGGCGCTCTCCACCAGCAAAGGTTGGGGCCCGAAGTAGCTCAGGACTGCGCCGGCAGCGGCGAGAGCGAGCACGAGTTGGGCTGCGTTGAAGAGCATCTTCCACCACGGGATACGCGCCCAGAGGTCGCCGGCAACAGATGCGAGAGCCTGGGCCACGATCGCTACGGGAGTCCCAAAGACCAAGAGGATCGCAAAGGCAAAAGTCGTCGAGGTCGCGATCGCTTCCTTCTCTCCTCCGTCGCGGGGCACTTCGATCGGGAACAGCTCGCCCAGGACCAGGAAGATGAAGAACGCAAGCAGCGTTGCCCGCTCGGCGTGCGGCCAGAGATCAGGTGCCCCGGGCGCAAGCGAGGCGGCGAGGAGACCAAGGAAGCAGGCCAGCCCCGCCATCGAGACGGCCGCTACGTAACGGTAGACCGGCGTGGTCGGGAAGAACCGCATGACCCCTTCCTACCGCCTTTTCTCTCTGGGGGGAAACGCGAAGCGACGCCCCATTCCTTGAGGCGCCGCTTGCCATCGATCAAGTTAGTGCCACTTACGACCTGCACCGAGGGTCTCTAGCAAAACGGCAAAGGTCGAAAGGGTCATACCAAGCCGAAACAGGCGTCCTTTCATCCCGTCACCTCCTCTCGCGCGTACCGGGGGTCTCTGCAGGGACCCGACAACTGGGATATCGGCCCAAACCTTCAGGGACTTGAGCAGTTCAACTTCCCACGGCGTGCCTTTAAGCTACAGCCGCCCTTTTCTATCGGCCGGGATTCTCAGGCATTGAGCCTCAAAGGCCCCTAAAGGGGCTTGCTCCCGCTGCCGATGCCCAAGCGACGGGGCCGCCGGATGTGGGCACTGGAGGCTTGTTTAGGTGTTGCTCGTTGCATGGCTGGTGCTTTGCCTTGTGAGCGTGGTGCTCGCGCGGGGGCGCATCAGTGCTCTTGCGGAGATCAGGCTCCGAAACCCGGGCCTGATCCTGGGTGCCCTTGCGCTTCAGGTCATGATCATCTCCGTGATCCCGGGCGCCCCGAGATGGAGCGCCACGACGATTCACGTGGCCTCCTACCTCCTCGCCGGTGCGTTCGTAATGCAAAACAGGCGCCTCCCTGGCCTGTGGCTGATCGCTGCGGGAGGCGCCAGCAACTTCCTCGTCATCTCTGCGAACCGCGGAGTAATGCCGGCGTCATCCTCTGCGCTCGAGACGGCGGGCCTGCCCGCAAGTTCGGACGGATTCTCGAATTCGGTTGCCATGTCCAGCCCCCGCCTTGGCTTCCTCGGCGACAACTTTGCCGTTCCGGCCGCCTGGCCCGTTCACAACGTCTTCAGCTTTGGCGACGTCCTCCTGGCGCTTGGTATCGCGGTTGCACTCCACCGGATCTGCAGGTCCCGGCTCATCCCTTCTGGCGAAGGCCAGTTCACCGCGCTCAAGAACCACCCCGACTTCATGAAGCTGTGGGCATCCCAGGCGAT
>JACCZU010000112.1 GCA_013695835.1 Candidatus Aridivita willemsiae | reverse complement strand
CCTCAACACGTTGGTCGCGTTGTGCGACATCTTCGGTTGCACTCCGTCTGACCTCATCGAACCGACCGTGGAACCGGCGCGCAAGGCCGCCACCAAGCGTTCTGCGGGCACCTCGGGAGCTGGCGCGGCCAAGGCGCTACGACCCAGACCGGCTCGGATCTCACCGTCGTGATGGACCTACTCAGCTTCACCTGCGCGCGTTGTGACCGAGCTTGCCAGCGCTACGGCATGGGCCGGGAGACGGGCTCGCCGATCTGCAAGTCGTGCTATCTGAGCGACCTCACCACCCCCGAGGCGGTCGCCAAGAAGCAAATCATCGCGGGAATCATCAAACAGCTTGAACCGAGGCTTTCGCTCTCGAACATCCTGGCGGCGATCGATGCAAGTGCGTCGAACCTTCACGGCATCAGTGTCTTCGCGCGCCAGTTAAAGGCCGATCCAGCCGTTCTGCTGGGTTCGTCGCGTGCGACCAAGAGCATCTATGGGCTCGTTGTCAATCTCCGAAAAGCGGGTGCCACCAACGTGGCTCTGCCGCGCTGCTCGAACTGCAAACGGGAAGCGCCTCTTACCGCGCGAAACGGCCAAGAGCGCATCTGCGAATCCTGCTATCACGAGGCGACCGCCGAGGAGTGTTTTACGTGCGGCAGACGTCGCCGGTGATGTCTCGAAGGGGAGACGGCGCCGCTTTATGCAGCTCCTGTCATCAGCGGGACCCGACGAGGTGGGAGACCTGCAGCCTGTGTGGGGATAGTGCTCGGATCAACGCACGAGCTTCCGATGGCGGAGCGATCTGCCCACGCTGTTATGACCAGCCGAAGGCCACGTGCGGTGGCTGTGGCGAGTTGCGCGAGATCACATCGCGCAAGGATGGCCGCTCCGTCTGTTCACGCTGCTACCGACACCCACAGCGTCCGTGCGGGAATTGCGGGCGCACCAGGCGCATCTACCGTCGGGCTACGGCTGAATCGCCTGATCTCTGCCACGCATGTTGGTGGGAGCCGATCGCGCTGTGCAGTCGTTGTGGCAATGAGGGGATGAGCAATGGGCTTAGAATCGGCAAGCCGCTGTGCCTTCGCTGCCGTCTGGAAGACAGGGTCGATGAGGTTCTTTCTTATGACGGGACGATCCGAGAAGAGCTCGTGGCGGTGCGGGACGCGATCCTCGCGGTCGACAACCCCCGAAGCGGTCATGTGTGGCTCTCACGCAGCCCTGCGGTTGCGCTTCTCAAGGACCTTGCGGCTGACCGGCTCACCCTCTCTCACGCAGCGCTCGACGAACTCAACCCAACCCCGTCGCTGATCCACCTGCGCGACCTCCTGATCGGCTGCGGCGCACTGCCGGAGCGTGATCCTTACATCGCGCGCCTGGAGCTGGCCATCAAGCGGGAGGCCGCATCATTGTCTGATCCGCATGACGCTCAACTGCTGAGATCGTTCGGAACGTGGAGGATCTCGCGCCGGGCTCGCCGCCGAGTCGAGCTAGGACGCGGAGGAGCGACGGTGGTCAAGAATGCCCAGAGCCACGTCCGCGAAGCAGCTCGTTTCCTGCGTTGGCTGCGCCAGCAGGGAAGAGGTCCGGCCGAATGCGTTCAGGCAGACGTTGATCGCTGGCTCGAAGATGGCGTCCTCGCACGGTTTCGCATCCGTGAGTTCATCGTTTGGGCGAGCGAAATCCAGGCCATGCCTCGGCTCGTTGTGCCGGTCGTCGGAGGAAACGGCAGTCCCTCGAGACCGGTCGATCTGGAGCAGCGCGTCGTCTTGTCTCGGCGCCTCCTGCACGACGAATCACTCGATCCCGCCGACCGCGTCGCTGGGATGCTCGTCGCCGTCTACGCCCAGCCCGTCACTCGGGTCGCGCACCTAACGCTCGATGATGTCGCTGTCTCTGACGACGAGGTCACTATCAGCCTCGGCAACGATGCGCTGCTCGTACCGGAGCCGCTTGGCCGACTGGTGCGTGAACTACCGTGGCGGAGACAGGTCGGCATCGCGGGCAAGCTCCCCGCCCGGGCCCACTGGTTGTTCCCGGGCAGACAGGCCGGACGTCCCCAGCATCCCGAATACATGCGGACCCGTCTCGCAAAGATCGGGATCAACTGTCGGCAGATCCGCAACGCGGCGTTATTCGAGCTCGCCCGGGACGTGCCCGCCGCAGTGCTCGCCGACATGCTCGGTCTCCATCCGACTACTGCTGTGCGTTGGGTCGAGAGAGCCGGTGGGAACTGGTCTAACTACGCCGCGGTGCGCACGCGCTCAGTCACCAACGACTGATGGCAGAACGAGCGCCGTCTCCCATCCGTAATGCTCTGGCAGCTCCGCGCTTCAGACGACTGTTCATAGCTAACACCATCAGCCGATGGGGTGACACCTTCAACGCGGTCGCTCTCGTGATCCTTGTGTTCAGGCTGA
>JACCZU010000108.1 GCA_013695835.1 Candidatus Aridivita willemsiae | reverse complement strand
CCCCTGGGGGGCAAGCATCAGCCGACGCGCGGGCCGGGCCCGTGGGGGCCGGCGCCTGATCGGTCATCGCTCCGAGGCGATCGAGGCGCACTGAGGAGGCGATCCTTGGGCGCAGTGACACCCATCTTCGACAGTTCACGGCTTTGGGATCCGGAGAAGATCTAGAAGTCGTCCTCGTCCTCGCCGAGGCCCCCGACGTAGCGGTGGAAGGCGAGGTGGTCAGACGAGCACGTCGTGGTGTCGCCGTCTTTGGCCAGAGTGACCGTGTCCGAAGGTCCGCCCGGCGCGTCCGGATCCTCAGTCACCTCGACGACCTCCCAGCCCTCCGCAATGAGGCTCCTCAGACGTTGAAGCTCGGGATCGTCACCCCACCCGGCCATGCCACCTCCACGCTTTCGCACCCCCGAAAGGGATCGTTGCCGTCCTCGGGCTTGCCTGCCTTCAGCCTAAGCGAGAACCAGGCGGGCCTTCCGGGAGTCCCTTGGGGGAGTCACTTGAAAGGGCGGTACGGTCACCGCACTGCTAACCTCGTTCTTATTCAGTCCACGAGGAGGACGGAGGGGACTTGACAGGGGCCGAGACTCACGACGCCGGGGAGTTCCAGAAGTCCTTCGAGCGCGTAGCGTCAAACGTCGAGCGCACCATTCAGGGCAAGAGCGAAGCCGTAAGGCTCGCGCTTGTCGCCCTCGTCGGTGAGGGCCATCTCCTGCTCGAGGACGTCCCCGGCGTCGGCAAGACGATGCTTGCGAAATCAATCGCCAAGTCAATCAGCTGCACGTGGCGGCGGATCCAGTTCACCCCCGACCTCCTTCCCACCGACATCACGGGCGTCAACATCTGGGACGCAACCACCGAGGGCTTCGAGTTCAAGCCGGGAGCGGTGTTCGCGAACATCTGCCTCGGTGACGAGATCAACAGGGCCTCTCCGAAGACCCAGTCTGCGCTCCTCGAGTGCATGGAGGAGCGTCAGGTCACCGTCGACATCACCACCCACAAGCTGAGTGAGCCGTTCATGGTGATCGCAACGCAGAACCCGATCGAGCACGAGGGGACCTATCCGCTGCCCGAGTCGCAGCTCGACCGCTTCATGATGAGGCTCTCAATCGGCTACCCCGGCAGGGACGCCGAGCTCGAGATGCTCGAGCGGCACGGCAGCCACGCTCCCCTCGAAGAGCTGAGCGCCGTGGCGGACGCCGACGAGGTCGTTGCCATGATCGCCTTCGCAAGGCGGACCCACGTGGCAGCCTCGCTCAAGCGCTACATCGTGGATCTCACGGAAGCGACGAGGGACCATCCCGACGTCTATCTCGGGGCCAGCCCGCGCGCGTCCCTTTATCTGCTGAAGGCGGCGCGCGCCCTTGCCGGGAGCCGGGGACGGGACTACGTCACTCCCGACGACATCAAGGATCTCGCCGTGCCAGTGCTCGCCCACAGAATCCTGTTGTCGCCCGAGGCTCAGATGAGGGGCTCGAGCGCCGAGGACGTCCTCGAGGCGCTTGTGGGGCGCGTCCCCATCCCGGCCCGCCAGCAGGCCTAGATAGAGGGTGCCAACAGCCAGGGGTTGGCTCGTCGGCGTCACCGGACTGATCGTCGGGATCATAGGGCGCGCGCTTGGCGCGGTACCAGTCGAGCAGGTCGGCTTCGCGCTCATCGCCCTCGTCGGCATCGCGGTGGCAATCGTCAGGCTCGGACGCCACGACCTCGAGGTCACGCGCAGGGTTGCCCCGGAGCGCGCAGCGTCGGGGGCGCCAATCACCGTCACCATCGACGTCCTCAACCGCGGCCGCGGGCCGGCGCCAATGATGCTGCTCGAAGATCGTCTGCCGCGCGGCCTCGGGGGCCGCTCACGCTTTGCCCTGAGCGGGATCGAGCCCGGCGGAACGCGCAGCTCGCCCTACGAGCTGAGGCCGGCCAGGCGCGGCCGCTACCGCGTGGGCCCGCTCGAGATGTCTTTCATCGATCCGTTTGCGCTCGCTTCCACTCGTGCGCTCGCCGCCTCCGAGGCGGAGTTTCTCGTCTATCCAAGCCATGAGGAGCTGGCCTTGCCGCGCGATCTAGGAGAGCGCAGAAGCGTCGCAGCCTCGGCGATGCGACAGCCGACCGGCGCCACCGGCGAGGAGTTCTACACGCTCAGGGAGTATCACGACGGCGACGACCTGCGCAGGATTCACTGGCCATCGACCGCCAAGCGCCGCAAGTACATGATCCGTCAAGAAGAGACACCGTGGCACACGCGCGCCACTGTGCTCATCGATGACCGGAGCGCGCCCTACGAAAGCTCGCCGGAAGCGTCGTTCGAGCGAGCCGTCGAGGCCGCCGCTTCCCTGATCGATCTCTACCACCGCTCGGGCTACAGCTACAGACTGGTGGGCGCACACAGCCCCGGTCTGCCGAGCTCGAAGGGGACCGACGCCCACCGGCGCTGCCTCGACCTCTTGGCGACCTTGCCGGCGGGGCCGTCGTGGCGGGACCGCAGAACAGAAACGGGGCCGGCCGTCGCCCAGGCCGACCCGCTGCTCGTTCGGATGGCTTCGCTTGAATCGGCAACCACGCCGGAAGGTGCTCTCGTCGTGGTGACAGGGACCCCCTCGACCGAGCTCGCCGTCGCGTGCTCGCGGGCGAGGCGGCGCTTCAGGCAGGTTGCCGTCGTGTGCTTTCCGGCTCACAGGTTCGGGACCCACCCCACCAAGGCGCGCTGGGACGGCGAGAAGGCCACCCAGAGCGCGGTCGTCCTCATGGTGAGGTCGGGGGTCAAGGCGATGGTCCTAGGGCC
>JACCZU010000106.1 GCA_013695835.1 Candidatus Aridivita willemsiae | reverse complement strand
GACCTCTCGACATTCGTCGGCCGGATCTTCGAAGACTGCTGCCGCGAATGGGTTGGCCGATATTCGTCACTCGGTGACGGCGCCCTCGAGATCGGATCGTGGTGGTCCCGGCAGAGCGATGTAGAGGTCGACATCGTCACTCTCACCAAGAAGGGGTATGGCCTTCTTGGATCCTGCAAGTGGTCGACGCGACAGGTGGGAGAGAATGTCCTCGACGATCTCTATGTGGTGCGAGGCATCCTCGGACGGCCGGCAGCAACCGCCCGCCTCGTCTTGTTCTCCCGCTCCAGCTTCACTCGTGCCGTTCGCGCGAGGGCCGCAGATGAGAACGTGACCCTCGTGGACGTGGCAGATCTGTTCTGACGATTGAGCCCGCGGTGGTGGATCGTTACTGGAGATAGAAACGCGTGCCCTCTTCCCCATGACGCCCTGCAGGATGCCTGGTGCTCCCTCACGTGAACGTTGGCATGTCGTTGGCAACGGTCAAGTCCTCCCTCGTTGTCCGTCGAACAAAGGATGCGAAATCCGCAGGCGTAGGCGTGGGGTGCCTTGTATTCAACTTTTCTTCGCATCCAGGCGACTGAGGAGGAGAGGACATGAGAGGACACGTTCGTAAGCGTCGCACATGGGAGTTCATCGTCGACGTCGGGCCGCATCCTGTGACCGGTGGGCGACGCCAGAAGAGCAAGAGCGGCTTCGCGTCGAAGAAGGAAGCGGAAAGCGCCCTGCATGAGTTCATTCGCTACGTGGAAGGAGGAGGCGATCCGTGTCCGCAGCGAGTCTGGCTCGCCGCGTACTTGGATCAATGGCTTGAGTATCAACGCGCTCGATCCATCCGCCCGCTGACCTTGGAGACATACGCAGGCTACATTCGCCGAGAGATCGTGCCCGCCATCGGCGGTCTAGAGGTCGCCAAGCTCAGACCCGGCCATGTCCGCGCGGTTCTTACCCGGATGCAGCGGAGGGGGCTGTCGGCTACGACGATCGCTCAAGCGCGCGGCGTGCTCAGTTCCGCTTTGCGGCAGGCGGTCGACGATGGCCTCACCACGCTCAATCCTGTCGCGGCCGTCAAACGTCCAAGGATCCGCCGAGTCGAACCGCACTGGCCGACGCCGATGCAACTGGCCGCGCTGCTGAAAGTCTCTAGGGACACGCTTTGGGAGGTTCCGATTTTGCTAGCAACGGTTACCGGGGCACGTCGCTCGGAGATCCTCGGCATCTCGTGGGAAGACGTCGACCTCAAGACCGGCACGATCGCAATCCGTCGCGGCGCGCAGCGCCTGCCCGGCAGGGAGGGCAGGGGCAGAGTCGTATTCACGCCATTCAAGACCAGGAGCGCTCGTCGGCTGGTGCAGCTGCCTTTCTTCGCCTTCGAGCGGGTCCGCCGACACCGGCGGGATCAGCTTGAATGCCGCGGCGCGCGTGGAACCTCGTGGCGTGATCCGCTCGACGAGCTCGGTGAACCCGTAATTCTCGTTTGCGAGCGTGGCGACGGCTTCTTCCTACATCCCGATTCGTTCACTCATGCGTTCAAGCGACTGGCAGCTCTTGCAGGGCTGCATCCCTCCACCCGCCTGCACGACGTCCGTCATGCGGTCGCCACCGAGCTCGGACGGCGAGGGGTCCACTCGGTGATCGTCTCGACGGCGCTCGGGCATGCCTCGCCCGCGTTCACCGCGGCGGTCTATCAGCACGCGTGGCAAGAGGGTCCTTGCGAGGTTGCGGTGGCGCTCGAGGAAGCGCTTGTCCCTTACCTCACCGACGTTGGCAATCCGTTGGCACGCGAGGCTCTTGAGTCGGCCGGCGAACAGGAGTTCATCGCGAATTAGCAGGTCACAGGGGTGGGTCGCCAGGGAATCGAACCCTGAACCTACGGATTAAGAGTCCGTTGGGGCGCACATACGCTGACCTGCGCCTTTGCGTGTTTTCGCAGGTCAGGCGGCCTTTTCAGATGGACTGGGATGGACACGCATGGACGCTCTTTCCCTCGGCGTGCTGCACGTTTGCTGCACGCGGAGCCGGCTTAGGCGACGCGGCGAGCCCGCCTGAGCTCGACTCGCTCGGGGGCGGTCGTGCCCCCCCACACCCCGGAGTCCTCGTGCTGGATGGCCCACTCCAAACACTGCTCGACGACAGGACAACGCGCGCATATGGCCTTGGCCCGCGCCGCGGAGTGCCCGTGTTCGGGAAAAAATATCGTGCCGTCCTCGTCGGTGCCATCGCAGGCTGCTAGCACATGCCACCGGGGGGATGGTGGCAGCTCAGGCCAAAAGAAATCGGTCATGCGGCAACGTTACCGGCCGCCTGTGACATTAAGGCCGCGTTTAAGGCGTCTGAGTCGGCTTCTAAGCGCCTAGAACTGCTGGGGGTGGTACC
>JACCZU010000036.1 GCA_013695835.1 Candidatus Aridivita willemsiae | reverse complement strand
ATCGTCACGAACACCAGCGGAAGCCCGTTTACCGGCTCGGGTGTCGACGCCCCCCTCCTTCACGTCTTCTTGGTCGTCGGTCTCATGTTCGTCATCGTGAACCTGTTGCTGTCGCGCCTGTCCACTCGTCTCGAGATCCGCGAGCAGCAGAGGACCGGTATCAGAGTGAAGGTGACGGGTCTCGAAGACCAGGTCTCGGCCGACGCCCAGGCCGTTTGAGAGCCCCACCTTGCCTCCCTGATCCCCCTCAGAGGGTCCTAAGCTGTTAGACTATAATGACTAAGTCCTCTTAGTCCGGGAGGCTCGCTGTGATCGTGAACATCCATGAAGCCAAGACCCATTTCTCTCGCCTGGTGGAGCGAGCGGCACGGGGCGAGGAGATCGTGATCGGAAAAGCGGGCAAGCCCGTCGCAAAGCTCGTCCCCTACTCCACGGCTTCGGGCCCTCGGTCGCCCGGCGCCTGGGCGGGTCGCGTCACGTTGGCCGACGACTTCGACGACCTGCCCGCCGAGCTCGACGCCGCGTTCCGCGGCGAGAGCTCATGAGGCTGTTGCTCGATACTCATGCTCTGCTGTGGTGGCTCGCTAACGACCCGGCGCTCTCCGAGGAGGCAGGCGCGGCGATCGCCAACCCAGCCTCGGTTGTATTCGTGAGCGCAGCCACCGCTTGGGAGATGGCCATCAAGCAAGCGCTCGGGAAACTGCAGGCACCCTCGGACCTCGAACGCCAGCTTGAGCTGAACCGCTTCGAGCCGCTATCGATAACCGTCGGTCACGCTTACGCAGCCGGTACCCTGCCGCGACATCACGACGATCCCTTCGATCGGATGCTCGTGGCACAGGCGCTGACCGAGCAGCTGACTGTGATCACCAAAGATGCTCGGATCGGCTCGTACGGAGTCGCAACCTTGCCGGCGGTAGCGGGACGGCCGGAGGTCATTCAGGCGGCCGGTCGCGCGGGTTCGGGGGT
The DNA here is from genome assembly GCA_013695835.1 of Candidatus Aridivita willemsiae. Taxonomy (GTDB): domain Bacteria; phylum Actinomycetota; class CADDZG01; order CADDZG01; family WHSQ01; genus JACCZU01. The sequence continues at coordinate 2,170 of JACCZU010000036.1, read as the reverse complement.
CAACCTCCGTCTCTGACTGTCGCCAAAGAGCAGCCCACGACGGAGGTTCGCCCGCCTCTCGCAACCTCGAGGACGCGGTGCCCCCCGGGCAGCGGCTCATTCGAGTCACTTCCGCAAGCCCGGTCCCGGGCCGGAGGGACGGGTCTGGTCAGAAGTCAGTGGCCCGCCCACGACAAGGCTTATGGGGTCACCTCGCCGGTTACCGGACTCTCCTGGAGAGGAAGAGTCCACAACCGGATTCTCGCGCGAGGACTTTTGGAGTGGAGCGGAGCGGACTCGAACCGCCGACCCCCTGCTTGCAAAGCAGGTGCTCTACCAACTGAGCTACCGCCCCGTGCTTGGGCACCGTTAGGCCCCTCATCCGCCGAGAGCACCTGATGGTCGGTCGGGACGACGAGTGGCCCTGACGATTGTCCCACCGAAATCGGCATCAGTTTCGCCGGGGGGCTTGACCTTGGAGTGGACTCCAAGGTTTACCCTTGCCGGTATGGCTTTGAAGGTTTCCGATGTCGCTCAGCGGGCCGGGGTTTCGCCGGACGCCCTCCGCTTCTACGAGCGGGAGGGCCTCCTCCCGGCGCCGCCCCGGTCCTCCTCCGGCTACAGGGAGTACGACGACACCACGGCCCCCCGCGTCCAGTTCATCAAGGGGGCCCAGGCGATGGGCCTCAAGCTTGCCGAGATCAAGGAACTGCTCGAGATCCAGGATAGGGGTGCCTGCCCCTGTGGGCACACTCGCACCATCGTCGAGCGCCGCCTGGCGGAGATCGATGCCGAGCTAGAGCGGCTGGGTGACCTTCGCCGAGTGCTTGGTCAGATGGCCGAGCTCGAATGCCCAGCAACCGTGGAGAGCGAGCTGTGGCCGTGCGAAGCCACGTTCATCAACCGAGGGGATCGGCGAGGTGGTTGATGGCTCTTCTTCTGTGGGTGCCCCCATCGCTTTGCGGGGTCATTCAAATCGAGTAGAGGAGGTGAGTAGCTTGCGTATCCCGTGTGACTGCGGTCCCGACTGTCCCTGCGACGACTCGGACTGCTGCTGAATCGTTCCTCGCCCGGCGCCGTGTGTGGCGCGGCGCCGGTGCGCGCCTCACCGACCAGCCCAGCCCTCCGGCCCAAGCCGCTTCCCCGAGCCTGGCGGCGGAATAAGGGCCTCACCCCTGCGTTGAACAAAGCACAGAGAAAAAGTGAGATATCAGGAGGGGAAAAGGTGGCTAACCTTCAGGCAGTTGGTGAGCAGGACTTCAATGAAGTCGTGCTCGCATCGGACACCCCCGTGGTCGTCGACTTCTGGGCGGAGTGGTGCGGGCCGTGCAAGCTGGTCGGCCCCGAGCTCGAGAAGATCGCCGCCGAGTACGACGGCAAGGTCAAGGTCGTGAAGCTCAACATCGACGAGGCCCCCAACGTCGCCTCCAAGTACGGGATCATGAGCATTCCGACCATCGCCCTGTTCCAGGACGGAGACATCAAGTCTCAGGTCGTCGGCGCCCGTCCGCAGGAGGACATCGTGATGGGACTGCAGCTGAACGCCTAGCGAGTCCGAAGACAGCAATCGGCCGCCGTCTGATCGGGACGGCGGCCTTTTTGCGTCAGAGAACCTGTTGTTAGGATTCCGAATCTGGCGGGCCCATAGCTCAGCTCGGTTAGAGCGCACCCCTGATAAGGGTGAGGTCGATGGTTCAAATCCATCTGGGCCCACTGCGCGTCACCTCTTGCTACGCCTATTCGCTCAATTCGCCGTCTCGGGGGTGTATTACGTCTGACCCCCGTTCGTGATACGCTCCGGGCATGAAGAGTGTGCGACTGGATCCTGAAGTCGAAAACCAACTCGGGCGCGCGGCCGAGATCGCCGGTGTTAGTGAATCCGAGTTCATCCGCGAGGCGATCCGTCGTCAGGCCGACCAAGTGCTAGGCGAGAGCCTGGAGGCACGACTAGCCGACGTGGTCGGGACGGTAAGAAGCACGGGAGGCCGCGCCCGCCGAGCCCACGACCACTTCCGAGACCTGCTCAAGAAGGAGACGCAGCAGCGGCAACCCTGACCGACACGGGCCCGCTCGTTGCCCTGATCGATGCCGGTGAACCAGATCACGATCTCTGCCGCGGGGCACTCGGGAATCTCTCCGGTCCCATGCTCATCACTTGGCCCGTATTCACCGAAGCGATGTACCTGCTGGG
>JACCZU010000033.1 GCA_013695835.1 Candidatus Aridivita willemsiae | reverse complement strand
ATCCTCGGCGTCGTCTTTCTGGGGGAGATGATCACCGCGCCGCTGCTGGCGGGCGGCGCACTGGTGCTGCTTGGCTTGACCCTCTTCACCGGTCCGGCCGCGTTCGGGATGGGCTGGCCGCATGGGGGCCGCTGGTTGCGCAGTTCGGCCCGCGCCACGGTTGGGGCGGATTCAGTCTAGCGACCCTGTGAATCGGGGGATCCAGCACGGTCATTCGCCAACAGCACCGTCGATGCGCTGCCGCAGCAAGTCGGCGTGGCCGTTGTGGCGCGCGTACTCTTCGATCATGTGCATGAGAACCAGCGCAGTGAGATCGTTTCCTCGCGCCGCTGCCGTGTTACTTCTAGGGACGGCTCAGCATCCACGAGTTTCCTGGCATGGGCACACTCGGAGCGCCAGCGCTCAAAGGCCTCGGCGACATCGGCTGTATCTACGCGATCGAAGTCCCCATCGGGGTCTTCATTCGAATAGAAGAGGGGTGGGGCATCCTCACCTCCGAGCCCGCGCCTGAACCAGCCCCGCTCCACTTCGGCCATGTGCCTGATGAGGCCCAGAAGGGACAGGGTGGATGGAGGAACTGCCCGCTCGCGGAGCTGCGATTCGCTCAAGCCTTCGCACTTGAGCGCGAGTGTCGCTCGGTGGTACTCGAGCCACGCGTCGAGCATCGCTCGTTCATCAGCGATGTAAGGGGGATAGGTACGATCATCAGCCATTGCGCGATTATCGCAGACGAGCGTTGCCCGAGAGCCCTATGAGGACGGGAGAACGATGGCTTCCTATCATTTTGTGACCGTGTGGCGGCTTCAGGCTCCAATCGAGCGAGTGTGGGACGAGCTCCAGCATCCCGAGCGTTGGCCGGCCTGGTGGAAGGGGTTCCGTGAGGTGCGCGAGCTGGAAGCCGGGGCGGAGGATGGAGTGGGGGCCGTCAAGCGCTTCGGGGTGAGAGGAGCCCTGCCGTACACGTTGTTCTTCGATGGCCGGATCGTTCGAGTCGATGCACCGCGATCCCTCGAGCTTGACGCCAGCGGCGAGCTCGAGGGAACCGGCCGATGGAGCCTCGAGCAGCAAGGGGACATAACCGAGGCCCGCTACACCTGGGACGTTCGAACCAGCAAACCCTGGATGAATGCCTTGGCGCCGGTCGCTCGGCCCTTCTTCGCCTGGAACCATGACGTGGTCATGAAAGATGGCGGCCAGAGATTGGCACGCTTACTTGGGGTGCCGCTGGTGGATATGGAGCTGAGTGCGTCACCCCTCAGGAGCACGCTTAAGTGGGCTGGGGCGGCAATCGTTTCGGTTCTGTTGCTCCGCCGCCGGGCCCTTAATCGAAAAGCGTAGGCGGCAACGCCACACCGTTATGGGGGTGTGATCTCTTCGAGGGCGGGTGAATCTCGACGGTCTTCGATCAGGTCGATGACTGCATTTTCGATCGCGCCCTGAGTCGCCGGCTCTCCGGAGGCGCGATCTTCCAGCATGTCAAGGGCCCCCGAGATCGTCCAGCCCGACCGGTACCTGTCGAACACGCGTGGGTCGATATAAGAGGATCTGCTCACAGCAGGCGTATTACCGAGGTATTCGGACACCTCCTTGACCGCTCTCGCCATCGCCCTCTTGCGCCCCGTCTTGGATGCAGCGGCCCCCCCGGAGACTGCGAGCGCGACGGACGCGAGCACGGTCGCCGACCAGGTCCGGAAATCCTTGGCGGTGAAGTCCCCGCCTGAGATCTCGCGCACGTAGTCGTTGATGTCCGAGGAGCGCACGTCAAGCCATGTGCCGTAGCGCTTGTAGGCGAGTAGCTCTACCCCGCCGGAACGGCGCCGTTTCAAACCGCTCACAACTTCGAGCACCATGGGGTCAACCGTCGACCACAGACGGCGTTTGCCGCTCTTGGCGACATAGTCGAAGACGACCTCATTGCCGGTGATCGAGACGTGCTGCTTGAGAATGGTTGCGAGGCCGTAGGTTTGGTTCTGCTCGGCGTACCCTTCCGTGCCCATCCGAAAGAAACCGCGGTCGAGCAGTCTTACCGCGCAACCGAGCACTCTGTCGTACGGGAACCCCTCAAGCTTCAGGTGCTCGAGGGTGATGTCGCGCATCGCGGGCAGGCTCCGCGCGAAGTCCAGCATGTGTTCGAACTTCGCTCTTTCCTGCCGGGTCCGCCATCCCTCGTGATAGATGTACTGGCGCCGCCCGGCGACATCCTTGCCCATAGCCTGCAGGTGGCCGCGTTCGTCGGGGCAGATCCACACCTCCTTCCACGCAGGAGGGATGCCGAGGGCCTTGATGCGCGCAATGGTCTCGGCTTCGTCAATTCGCTCGCCACCCCGGTCGTAATAGGCGAATCCCCGGCCCGAGCGTTTGCGGGCAAGGCCGGGAACGGAGCAGTCCACCCTTCGAAGGCGCGGCATGTGGAGTTCATTGTCTCCCAACGCTGGTGTCTAATCGAGGACATGTCGGAGCCGGATGGCCGGGTGCGCTCGGAGGCGACCTCGTTGCTCCGCGACCTCATCCGGATCGACACCTCCAATCCTCCCGGGCGCGAAACGCCGGCAGCGAAGCTGCTCCTTGACTATCTCGAGGCTGCGGGCGTTTCCTGCGAGCTCGTGGCGCGTGATCCAGAACGGGCGAACCTGATTGCTCGCATCCCCGGTACGGGAGAAGGGCCCTCGCTTGCCTTCATGGGACACACCGACGTCGTACCTGCGGACGCGGCAGACTGGGAGCACCCCCCCTTCTCGGGGCACCTCGATGGCGACGGCTTCGTGTGGGGGAGGGGGGCCGTCGACATGAAGAATCAGACGGCAACAAGGGCCGTGGCCGTGGCGGAGCTTGCGCGTTCGGGGTTCCGTCCGCGCGGCGATCTTGTGTTCATTGCTCAGGCCGATGAAGAAAGCGGCACGGAAGACGCCGGGCTGAAGTGGCTTAGGGGCCAACGCCCTGATATCGGATGTGACTACTCCATAGATGAGGGAGGGGGCGAACGCCTCGAGCTAACCGATGGGCGAGTGGTGGTTCCCATCAACACCGGAGAGAAAGCCACGCTGCCCGTGCTCATTACTGCGCTCGGCGAAGCCGGCCATGCCTCGATCCCACAGTCGGGAGACAACGCGGTGCCGCGGCTCGCAGTTCTCATCGACCGGCTGGCTCGTCATCGCACCCAACGCATACTGCGGCCCGAGACGCACCGGCTGCTCGAGGTGCTAATCGGTCCTCATGAAGGGGGCCTCGACGCTGCGATCGAGCAGGCTGCGGGCCTCCACCCCTCGTTCGCGGATGACCTTCCTCCACTGTTCGGCTCCACCATCGCGCCGACGCGACTCTTTGGGTCGGCGGCGCGCAACGTGATGCCGGGACGCGCAGCGGTGGAGTGCGATTGTCGTGTCTTGCCTGAGACCACGCCCGAGGATCTCGAACGGGAGCTTAGGTCGGCGCTCGGCCACGACATCTCCTACGAGCTCGAGTTCCTCGAGCCCCCCACGGGCGGCACCGTCGCGCCGGTGGACACTCCCTTGTTTGACGTATGCCAGGACTTCCTCCACGACAATGACCCCGGGGCTGCGCTGCTGCCCGTCATCTCAACTGGGTTCTGCGACTCCCACTTCATGCGCGAAGCCTTCGACACCGTTGCGTATGGATTCTGGCCCCTGCGCCGCACTCCGATCGACATCTATCACGACGGTTTTCATAACCGCAACGAACGCATACACGCAGACGATCTTGCCTATGCGGTGGACTTCCACCTGTACGCAGCTCGCCGGATATTGGGAGATCGAGACCCGGCCGGTCTCTAGCGGCAGCCTGTGGCCGAGCTTCGATCGGCCGCTGGTCGCTCGGGCACTAGCTTCGCTGGCGCTCAGGTGCCACTCTGAGGATGACGCGCTCCGTCTCGATCGGGTTGGAGTAGGCCTTGCCGTGGTACTTGTGGCTGAGCTCGTCGATGTGAGCGCGAGCCTCTGCCCCCGCCATCGTCTCCACAACCTTGCCGCGCACCTCGACGTAGTCATAGGGGTCGTCTGCATTCCAGACCACGATCGAAACGCGCGGGTCGCGCTCTATGTTGGCGAACTTTGCGCGCCCCGTTTCCGTGTTGACGAGCATGTGCTCGTCGTCGCAGTCGACCCACATGACGTGCGTTGCAGGGCTACCGTCCGAGAGCAGGGTCGCGATGGTGCCGAAGTTGGGGCCGCTTGCGAGCTGTCGTATCTTGTCTTCGATCATCCCGGGAGCATCGCGCACTTCTCGGCGTCCGAGTACCAGTAGAACCGCCACCGTCGCACCGTGGGAGGTGGCCCTCCTGCGATACTTTCGGCGTGCGCGTTTGCATAGTGGGAGCCGGCTTCTCGGGCCTGGCGGCCGCTGAGGCACTGAGCGCGGCCGGGATCGAGGTCCATGTTCTTGAGGCGCGCGCCCGCGTCGGGGGCAGGGTGTGGTCACAGGAGCTCCCCAACGGCGCGGTCATCGAACGTGGCGCCGAGTTCATACTCGAGGACTACGACGTCATGCGGGGGCTTGCCCGCCGGCTCGGCGTGGAGCTTGTGCCGACGGGAATGGCATACGGAGACAGGGAGCCGCGCGGAGGGCCCGCCACGAATCGCGAGGAGCTTGTTGAAGCGGCAACTTCCCTTGCGGGTCTTGCAAGGCGGCGCGCAGGGGACCCGAAGGCGTCGGTCGGCGAGCTTCTCGACGCTCTGGAGGCGTCTGACGGGGCACGCGCGGCCATTGAGGCCCGTCTTTCGATCTCCACGGCGTACGAGGCGCGCTCTCTTGCCGCACATCTCGCGACGCATACATCATCGACCTTCTCTACCGGGGAGAGCGCGCGCCTGGTGGGAGGCAACTCCCGGCTCGCCGATGAGTTGGAGCGCAGGCTGGATTACCCCGTTCTCTTGAGCCATGCTGTGCGCAGAGTGCAATGGGAGGGGGCCTCCGTAAGGCTGAGTGGAGAGGGCTTCGACCTGACCGCAGACGCTGCTGTGATCACCGTTCCGGCGACGGTTGTGAGCGGCATCGCCTTTGACCCCGTCCTGCCCGAAGGCAAGAGGCGCGTTATCGAAGGCGTCGACTACGGCCATGCGGCAAAGCTGTTCGTGCCCCTGGCCGGTCACGCCGACCCGAGCGCGGTCATGAGCGTGCCCGACCGCTTCTGGAGCTGGACGGCGTTCGGCGCAAGCGGCACGGTGCAGCCCGTGGTGAGCTGCTTCGCCGGCTCGAGCACCGCCCTCGATCTCCTTGGTGTGCGAGGGGCCGGGCGGATCCCAGTTGTGTGGCTCGACCGGCTTGCAGAGATGCGTCCCGAACTGGCGCTGGATCGGGGGCATGCGGTCGTCTCGACGTGGGACGATGACCCGTGGGCGCTCGCCGCCTACAGCGTTGAGCTGGCAGGCAGGCCACGCGATCACGCAGCTCTGGCCGAGCCGGCCGGAGCGCTCTTCTTCGCCGGCGAGCATTCGGCAGGGAAGTGGTCGGGGACGATGGAAGGGGCGCTCCAAAGCGGGCGGCGGGCTGCCGAGCAGGTCTCTGCCTTGCGACGCTGAGTCCTTCAGCCGCGATTCTTCTGGCGAGCGGCCATGGCCCGGCCCCGCGCGTAGAGCATGACGCCGATCAGAACGGTGAACATCGCAGCGATGGCCAGCGCCGTGAGCAGGGAGTCCGACATTCCTGTCCCGCGTCTGATCTCACCGAAGAATCTGATGGCACCGAACACCAAACCGGAGACAACGGCCACGGTCCAACTCTGGCGCAGTGTGACCGGTTCCGGATCCTCCCAAGGGTTTTGCTCGCGGGTGCCGGGGTCCGTGCGGGAATGTGTTGCGGCCGGGTTGGGCTCGGGCCCCCCCTGCCCGCGCGGCCCCTCCCCAGACGATTGAACGTCCCCTCCGCGAGTCCGGAGTGCAGCTACCACTCCTGGGAGGGCAAGGAAGATGCCCATGGGGGCCGAAGACGAGGGCGAAGGTGACCGATCTGGTGAATAGGAGGCCGCCCGCCGTGAAGAGAATGGCCATGCCAACCCCGACCACCACGACGCGCTGCCACGTCGGATCCTTCGGGGACCACCTGAACCACGGTTGCCGGGAACTCATGCTCTTTGATAAACCGGCGACGGTCCCTAAGTCAACGGCCACCACAGCTAAGGTCCGGTTGGTCGCCTTTATCCCTTAGGCTCTGGCGAGGACCCGACGCGAGGAGGGGAGGGTAGTGACCGTGATCATCCTTGCCAGCCACACCCAGGGAAGCATGGCCTGGATTGGCATGCTCCCGGTGTTCATCGGAGGTGCGCTCCTGGCTCTCGGCTTCTACTACATCCGCCAGACGGGGAGCCGCAAGAACCCGAGGCGCGGCGACACAGACGCCGAGGGGGGGAGACCCTAAGGGCACGACGGAGAGTCGTGGCGGTTCGACCGAGGGCCAAAAACGCTGACTGAACCCGCTCAATCCAAGCACGTCGAGGCCAACGGCATACGAATCCACCTCGTCCGGGGCGGGGGTGGCTTCCCCCTCGTGCTCTTGCACGGGTGGCCCGAGTTCTGGCGAGTATGGCGGAAGGTCATCGAGCCCCTGAGCCACAATTTCGATGTCATAGTCCCCGACCTCAGGGGGTTTGGCGATACCGAGAAGCCTGTCGGATCCGCCACCGAGGCTTACAGGCTCGACGACCACGTCGACGATCTCCACGGCCTCGTCGAAGTGCTTGGAGTTGAGCGCTTCGGTCTCGTAAGCCATGACGTCGGCGCTTACGTTGCCCAAGGCTACGCCCGGGCCCATCCCGAGCGACTCGCAGGCTTGTTCTTTTTCGATTGCCCCTACCCCGGGATCGGCCGGAGGTGGAGCGACCCAGATCATCTCAAGGAGATCTGGTATCAGTCGTTCAACCAGCAACCGTGGGCGGCCGAGCTCGTCGGGTCGAGCCGCACGGCGTGCGAGACCTACTTCCGCCACTTTCTGAGCCACTGGGCCCACAGTCCGGATACCTTCGAGGATCAAGATGTCACGGCTTGGGTCGAAAACTTCCTTGCCCCGGGAAACCTGCAAGGGGGGTTCAACTGGTACATCGCGCAGAACTCTGCGCGCCTCGAGCTGATTCGTCACGGAGCTCCATCCCTTCCACCCATCGACGTTCCCGCTCGCGTGCGCTGGGGAGCGAGCGACAAGGTGCTCAAAGTCGAGTGGGCAGACCGGCTGAGTGACTATTTTTCCCGATGCGACTTCGCGCCGGTCGAGGCCGCCGGGCATTTCGTCGCCTACGAACGTCCAGACTACGCGAGCGAGGAGATAGCCGGGTTCTTTGCTCAGCACGCGTAGCCGCACCGGAGAACGGGTCGGCGATGAATGACGGCCGCCTGGTTAGCGGCGGGGCTCGACGGATCTGTCAAGCTCCTGCCGGCCGCGGCGCTGGTAGAGGAGCGCGCCGGCTACCGGCACGCACAGGATTGCCGTCCACTTCCAAACCAGGACGCGGCGCACTCCCTCGCGGGCCTGCAGGTCGGTCAGAGCTTTGAACGCCGGAACCCACCACAGCACGGCCATCGCGCATACAAGCACAAGCTCAAGCACTCGAACCAAGCCTTTCTTCACGCGGCGTTGAGGGCGCCGCCGTCTCTAAGCAGTCGCCGGCTCGGCCCCCGACCTTGCGGCTGTGCGTTCCGTCGGCTCTTCCGGCTCCCGCCCCGGCGTCGCCAGGTTGAACTGGCGGATCGCAAACCCGAACATGAAGAAGTAGACGACTCCGAAGAGAAGCCCGACGGGAAAGATCAGCAGTGCATTCGTCGCCAGTCCGTAAGCGACGATGTAGTCGATCATGCCGGCTGAGAATCCGAAGCCGATCTTAATGCCGAGTGTCTCTGCGACCACGAGGGCAACTCCGCAAAGGAGCGCATGCGCCGCGTAAAGTATCGGCGCCACGAACATGAAGCTGAACTCGATCGGCTCAGTCACCCCGGTCAGAAACGAGGTAAAGCCGGCCGAGCCCATGCCTGCGCCCGTCGCCTTCCTGTTGCTTTCTGTGGCGGCCCTGTACATCGCAAAACAGGCCGCAGGAAGCGCGAACAGCATGATGAAGTACCACCCGGCCATGAAAATGCCGGCCTCAGGGTCCCCGGCGAAATAACGGCTCAGGTCTCCGTGGACCGCCTCGCCGCCGCCGGAGGGCTCGAAGGTCCCGAACTCGAACCATACGAGCGCGTTGATGATGTGGTGCAACCCGAAGGGAAGGAGCGCCCGGTTGGCGATTCCGTAGACGAACACGCCGAGAGCTCCAGCGCCGACTATCCAGTTGCCGAAGCTGTCGATCGTGTTGCCGATCGGCGGCCATACGTAGAAGGCAACGAGCCCAAGCAGGATTGCTGCGAACGCGGTGACGATGGGAACGAAGCGCCGCCCGCCGAAGAAGGCAAGGTAGTCCGGCAGATGCACGTCCTTGTAGCGCTTGTACAAGACGGCGGCGATGAGCCCCATGATGATCCCCCCAAGGACTCCCAGGTCGCTGCTCCCCTCGATCGCCGTTGAGATGTCGGTGATCGCCTTGAGGATTACGTAACCTACTCCTGCGGCGAGGCCGGCGGCTCCCGCTCCCTCTGTGAACCCAATCGCAACGCCTATGGCGAAGATCAGCGGAAGGTTGTCGAACACGGCCTGGCCGCCGGCCTGCATGACGCTCCACAGCGTCTCGAGCCCGGGAAGCCAGCCCTCCTCGAGAAAGAGCGTCCCCAATCTCAGCAGGAGTGCAGCGGCAGGCAGAACGGCGATCGGCATCATCAACGCCCGGCCGACCCGCTGAAAGACAGATAGCATCGGTTCCCCCTTAGTCCCCGTGTGCGCGACTCAGCGCGTCCTTCGGCCACCATCCTACTCCGCCGGCGGGGCGGGAGGTAGCGTGGGGCCCGGAGCGCCGGACAGGTACCGGCGCACATCAACCCAAGGGACCACATGCGTCTAGGCGTTGCGAGGGCAGTGATCGAAGACCGCATCCTCGACGGCGACGTCGTGGTGGAGGAGGGGGTGGTGACCGAAGCCGGCGTGGCACCGGCGGGCCGTGGCGGTCTCGGGGCACCCGGCCTCATCGATCTGCAGGTCAACGGCTTCGCGGGGATCGATTTCCTCAGCGCAACGGCCGCTGACTACACGACGGCCGGCGTGGCCCTGGCCGCAACCGGCGTCACCGCCTATCAGCCGACCTTCATTTCCTCTCCCCTTGGGCGTTATGAGGAGTCGCTCGGGGTCGTGACCGGGCTTCCCGAGGCCCCGGGCGGGCCCCGGCTGCTCGGCGTTCATCTCGAGGGCCCCTTTCTTTCGCCTGAGTGGGCGGGGGCACACAACCCCGACAACCTGCTTGACCCCGATCCAGACCTGGCGCTGCGGCTCTGCGGCATGGGGCCTGTGACCTACATGACGGTTGCGCCCGAGCTTCCCGGGGGCCTCGAGCTCGTCGCCAGGCTGGTCGAGCACGGCATAGTTGTCGCATGCGGGCACACCGACGCCGACGCCGGGGAGGCCCACGCCGCCTTCGATGCAGGCGCCACGGCGATCACCCACATCTACAACGCTCACCGGCGTTGGAGCCCGCGCGATCCGGGGGTCGCGGGGGTCGCGCTCGTGCGGCCCGACGTGACCGTGCAGGCGATAGCAGACCTCGTTCACCTCGCGCCTGAGAGTGTCTACGCGGCCTGCCTCGCCACCGGCGGCCGCTTTGCCATCGTGACCGATGCCATGATGGCCGCAGGGATGAAGGACGGCTCCTATCAGCTCGGCGACAGGACCATCACCGTCGCGTCCGGAGAGGCGCGCACGGCAGACGGCGCGCTCGCGGGAAGCGTGTCGACTATGGACCGCTCGATACGCAACCTGGTGTCGCTCGGCGCACCGCTCGAGCAAGCTCTGGCGGCCGCCTCACGCAGTCCGGCAAAGGTGATCGGGCGCGAGGACCTCGGCCGCCTGAGCCTAGGCGTGCCGGCCGACATCGTGGTACTCGACGACTCCCTCAACGTGGTGCGGACGCTGGTCGCCGGAAGGGAGGTCTACGCAGCCCGATGAGCACGTCACGCTTCGACTGCAGGGCCGTGTTGTTCGATCTCGACGGCGTGCTCGCCGATTCCACTGCACTCGTCGACGAGGTGTGGCGCGCGTGGGCGCACGAGAAAGGGCTTGACGGCGACACCGTCATGAAGGTCTCGCATGGACGGCGCGCCGAGGAGGTGGTTCGCTCCTTGGCCCCCCACCTGTCGGCCCCCGATGAGGTCACGCGGATCGAAGAGCGTGAGATCGCTGAGATTTCACGTCTCGCGGCCATCGCAGGCGCCGATGCGCTTCTCCGCTCACTGCCGTCTGGCAGCTGGGCGGTGGTGACCTCGGGCACGACTCCACTCGCCACCGGACGTTTGCGCGCGCTTGGATTTCCGTTCCCCGACGTGCTCATCACCGCCGACGATGTCGCCGAGGGCAAGCCACATCCCGAGGGGTATCTTGCCGCGGCCCTACGCCTTGGAGCCGAAGCGGCCGACTGCATCGTGATAGAGGATGCGCCGCCCGGCATCGAGGCAGCGCGCACCGGAGGCATGACGCCTATCGGCGTCACCACAACCTACGAGCCTGCCGCACTCGCCGCCGCCGACACCATCGTTGCTTCTTTGGAGCAGATCAGAGTCATCCGCGTACAAGGCGATGGCCGTGAACTGCCGCTGATTAGTCTTACGGTAGAGGGGTCAAAGAGCTAACGGTTTTCGTCCGCACAGTGGCTGCGGATGCTCAGCCTCCCACCTCGAGCAGGGGGTCTCCTGCTGCGACCTCGCCAGAAGCGACGACCTCGACGTCGTGCCCCGAGATGACCACGACCGGCGAAACCATGTCGATGTTCTTGTCGGCCATGTGGTCGAGGTCCACCGACACGATGTGGTCCCCGGCTTCGACCGAGTCGCCCTCGGATGCGACCACTTCGAAACCCTCCCCTTTGAGATGAACGGTCTCGAGGCCCACATGGACAAGCACCTGAACTCCGTCCGGAGTTTCGATGGCGAATCCGTGCCCGCCGGAGAACAGCTTTTCGATCACGCCGGTGATCGGCGCGACGACACGCGGGTCCTGCGGACGCACCGCTGCCCCGTCGCCCATGACGCGCTCCGAGAAGACGTCGTCGGCGACGTCGTCGAGGGCCACGACCGGCCCAGAGAAGGGGCTTGCGATCGCTACCATCAGCCCTCCATCTGGCGGCGCATCTCGCCTTCGATGTTGTCGCTCTGCGTGCCCATGACGACCTGAATAGCGCCGCCCATCTTCATGACGCCATGGGCCCCCGCTTTCTTGAGGGCTTTCTCGTCGAGCTTGCTCGAGTCCGCAAGCTGCACGCGGATGCGCGTAATGCACGGTTCCATGTTCTTGATGTTGTCCTTGCCGCCGAGCCCGTCTATGACCTGCTTGGCCACGTCCTCGAAACCCATCATTGCTCCTTTCCGGTCCACGACGCACGCACGCCGCGAGCCATGCGGTTCCACGTATGTCTTATCCCTCTGATCGCCACCGAGTACGCGTAGATTCCCTCAGGGCGGGCCACGCCTGTGAAACCGGCGTCGCCGATGTGGTGCACGTCGACCCCGATGCGCTTGCCGGCGAGCGCGAGGGCGCGCATAGTGTCCTCGTCTGCTCCCTCCTGCGAAGTGCCGATGGTACCGATTGCTATGGCTCCGAGGGAATGGGCGGCGGCCACCATGCCGGCGGCAGCGGTCTCCGACATCCCAGGGACGGTACCAGGGAGGGGCACGAGCACGCCGTTTGCCCCTGCCTCGGCGAGCCTCTGAGAGACATCTGCTGTGAGGGCCTCAGCGCGGCCGGCGTGATGCATCTTGCCGGCGAAGCAGGCGAGGCCGGGGGCGGCGCTCCGCACGACCTCAACCGCCGTGGCGAGGTCGGCGATCGTGGCGTTGCGCCCAGGGTTCGCTGTGATCATGACGAAAGCGGCGCCACCCTTGTGTGCCGCTCCGGCGACCGCTTCGGTGGCGCGAAAAGGGGGCGGGACCTCTTCTGTGTCCGGTTCGAGGTTGAGCCCGACCGGGCGACCGAGCAGGCCGGCGAGCGCGGCGAGGCTCGTGGGCGGTGCGTCGAGCGCCTCGAGGCCCTGCACCGGCGTCCTCCCCCTCTCGGCCGGGTCTAGAAGGTTGAGGCAGACGAGGTCGGCGCCGAAGGCAGAGACAAGTTCGGCGTTCGAGGTCCCGGCCAAGAGCGGGGGGGCGCCGGCGACCACCTCGGCCATGACCGTGCGCCCCTCTGCGGCCCTGATCGCGGCCACGAGATCGTCGCCCCCGAGGTCTGCGAGGGCGCTGCCGAAGAGGTCAAGCACCCTGGTCACGAGGGCGGCTCCGTCGCGCCGCCACGGACGCCAAGCGACCAGATCATGACAACGACGCCCTTTGCGAGCCGCTGGACGCCCGCTCTCTGATCACAGCAACGTCTCCGCTTGCGAGCCGCTTGACGCCGGCTCCCGGATCACGGCAACGCCTCCGTTGCGACCCGCCTTGCGGCAGCAGCATCCGGCGCCCGCAGGGCCGCAGCGGCCACGGCGCGGCACTCCTCGAGGCTCAGCGCAGTGATCGCCGCCTTTACCTCGAGGATGCTCTGCGCGCCCATGGAGAGTTCGGCAACCCCGAGGCCCACAGCGACAACAGCCCACGCCGGATCGCCGGCGGCCTCGCCGCAGACGCCGACCCACGTGCCCTCCGCCTCGCACACTTTTTGCACCGCAGCAAGCAGTGCAGGAGAGAACGGGTCCTGGAGGTAGGCGAGAGCGCCCTGCTGGCGGTCGGCGGCGTGAAGGTACTGGGTGAGGTCGTTGGTTCCGATCGAAAAGAAGTCGAGCCGCTCGGCTAGCGCGCCGGCCACGAGCACGGCCGCTGGGACCTCGACCATGGCCCCGAGCTCAACCCCTGCTTCGCGGGCTCCCGCCGCCTCGGCCCGCTCAACGAACCACTCGGCCTCCTCTGCGGTGGCGACCATGGGGGCCATGACGGCGAGCCGCCCGCCGGCCTCCGCTGCTCGCACCACTGCGCGGAGCTGTGTGTCGAG
Source organism: Candidatus Aridivita willemsiae (assembly GCA_013695835.1). Lineage (GTDB taxonomy): Bacteria > Actinomycetota > CADDZG01 > CADDZG01 > WHSQ01 > JACCZU01. The sequence goes on along the minus strand of JACCZU010000033.1, from coordinate 2,460 downwards.
AAGCTCGGGATGCTCGCGCGCCGTGCGGATGCCGCGCACGCCGAGAGCGGGGTTCTCCTCAGGGTCCTGCTCGAGAAAGGGGACCGGTTTGTCGGCGCCGAAGTCGAAGGTCCTCACTACAAGGCGCCGGTCGCCGAGCTGCTCGATGAAGCCGGTCAGGAGCTTCAGCTGCTCGTCCTCATCGGGGGGTTCGGTCCGTTCGAGGTAGAGGAGCTCGGTGCGCAGCAGGCCGACTCCCTCGGCCCCCTCTTCGAGTGCGGCGCCGAGCTCGGCGGCAGCGCCGACGTTGGCGGCTATCTCGATGCGTTGCCCGTCGGTTGTATGTGTGGCGCGGTCGCCAACGCGCGCGGCAAGCTCCCCGCGACGTTGCCGCCTCGCTTCTTCCCTGCTCGAGAGCTCGTGGCGGACGTCGTCGTCGGGATCGACATAGACGACACCGGCGTCGCCGTCGACGGCAAGCAGACTGGCGTCGCCGAGCGCGGCGAGGAGCCCCCGGACTCCAACCGCGGCGGGGATCCCGAGCGAGCGGGCCACAATTGCAGTGTGGCTCGTCCTGGAGCCCTGCTCGGTTGCGATGCCGGCGATGAGTTTGGGATCGAGCCCTGCAACGTCGGCCGGTGGAAGCTCGGCGGCGGCGATCACTACCGGCTCGGAGATGGCCTCGACCGCAGACGGCGGCGCCCCAAGCACCCGGCGCGCGATGCGCATGCACACGTCACGAATGTCCTCGGCGCGCGCCGCCATGTATTCGCTCTCGCTTGCCTCGAGCACGCTCGCATACTTTTCGCCCGCATCGATGATGGCGCGCGCGGCAGGAGCCGACTGCTCCTTGATCGACGACTCGGCTCCCTCCAACAGCTCTGGATCTGCGGCCATCATGGCCTGTGCATCGAGCACCTCGGCGAGCTCGCCCTCCGCATTGGCTGATTTGTCGTTGAGCTCTTGCGTGACATCATCAATCGCGGCGTGCAGCGCGGCCACTTCCGCGCCGGCGTCGTCGATCTTTCCGGCGGGGATGTCGAGCTCTTGATTTTGCTGGACCCAGGCGGGGGCCACGCCCGAGCCGGCAGAGGCCGCCACCCCCGCAAGTTCCTTCACAGAGATTCGACGACCTTGACGAGCTCGGTGAGCGCGACGTCTTCGTTTTCACCGGATGTCCTTAGCGTGACGGTGTCGCCGCCTTTGACGTCGAGCTTGAGCACCGACATTATCGATTTGGCGTTGGCATCGTTGCCGTCCTTTTCTACTTTTACGTCGCAGGTGAACTCAGCCGACGCCTTGCTGAAGACGGCGGCGGGGCGCGCATGGAGGCCTACATCGTTGGTGAGCTTCACGGTTTGCTCGGGCATCGCTACTCCATTCCTAGATTGTCGGGGTGATCTTGGTCAGGCCCTCGGGTGCGTCGGGATTCATTCCTTTGTGGAGCGCAAGCTCGTGAGCGACCTGCTGAGCGCGCACGACGGCGGGGATGGGCATGAGCGCCTCCGGCACGCCGGGTGGCAGCGGGAGCTGTGCATCCGCGCGTGGAGCCGCCTTATAGATACGGGCGCCGCGCGTGAGCGCGAGCCATTCGGTGAGCTCGTTCATGTCTCCGGCTGCGGGACCGGGCGCACTGAAGGCGAGCACGGGAAAGTCGCGCTCGATCACGGCCACCGGACCGTGGCGGAGGTCGGCCGCCGAGTATCCCTCTGCCAAAAGCGAGGTCGTCTCCTTTAGCTTGAGCGCGGCCTCTAGGGCGACGCTGAAGAGATAGCCGCGGCCCACCGAGATGAGGCCTTCGGCTCCTGCCAGGCCCTCGGCAACCCGGCGCGCCGGTTCGAGGTCCTCGAGCACGTCGGTGAGGGCGGAGGGAAGCGCGGCCCAGTCTTCGCTCCCCCAGGGGACTTCGCCGAGGGCCTCGGCGACTATCGCAAACGCAGCAAGCTCGGACGTGAACGTCTTGGTCGCGGGGACCGCCCGCTCGTCCCCGGCGCCGAGCTCGATCGTGGTCTGTGCGAGCTCCGCCAGGGGGCTGCCCGGGTCGTTGGTGACGGCAATCCCGGTTGCGCCTGCGGCCATGTGGCGTTCGAGCACGGTCACGATCTCCGGCGTGCGCCCCGACTGGCTGACCGCGACGGCGAGGTAACCGGGACAGTGAAGCGGCGAGTTGTAGAGGGTGTGAAGGCTCGGGGCGGCTAGCACAACGGGCCGGGCAGCAGCCGGCTGCAGGACGTAGCGCCCGTAGATAGCGGCGTGATCGGACGAGCCGCGAGCGATGAGCACGATGCCGTTGAGCGGCTCGGGAACGACCGCGCGAACCCGCTCGATGATCTCGAGGCGGCGGCTCGCCAGGCCGGCGAGCACGGCCGGCTGCTCGGCCATCTCGGCCGCCATCAGCGCCCCACCAACCACAATTGTGCCCCCAACCCTTGACGGCGCCGTTCCAAGAGACGGCGATGATCGAGTCTCCACTTTAGAGCA
>JACCZU010000030.1 GCA_013695835.1 Candidatus Aridivita willemsiae | reverse complement strand
GGAGCTTCCTTAGCCGCGACTGCGGCCCCGCTTGCCTCCGAACGATCCTTCGAGGACAGCGCAACGGCAACGATGGCGGCGCCGAGGATCAAAACCGGCAGGGGCCACACGAACTCGCCCCTGAGGTCGGCCGCATCGATGCCGCCCACCAGAAACAGCAGCCCGATACCCGTGAGCAAGAGCCCGAACACCAAAGACAGCGGATCCAAAGCGTGGCGTTTCATCGACGTCCCTCCCCGTTGTTGTTCCTGCTTTTCTGCGAGTCGTCTGCTCGGCCGGTGGGCGGCGGATCGTCCCGGCGCACGGTTATCTCGCCTGCCCCGGCTTGAAGATGCAAGATCAGGGGTCCAGCGCCGTCCTCGGGCCCTGCCGTCCCCGTCGTTGCGATGCCAAGGCCCCCGCGAAACCTTTTGAAGAGGCCGATGTCGCCCACCCCCGCTTTTCCGTCGACGATGACCCGCGCGTCGCGCGGCACGACGACATCGATCCGGCCTGTGCCGACGCTCGCATCGACCTCGACGGGCTCGGCTCCGAGCTCGACCTTCGAGAAGTCGAGCCTCATGTCGCCGGCGGACAAACGGTACTCATCGCGTATCTGGTCAGCGGCGGCCGGGCTTGCATTCACCATCCCGAGGCCCCCCTCGACGTGAAACGGCACGACGCTCGCAAGAAGCAGCGTCGGGAGCAGCACCAGCCCGAGCGCGATGAGGCTGCGGGCCCGGCCCCACACCGCGCCCACGAGGAGCCCCGCGCCGATGACCGTCACCGCAACGGCGAGATACTGGGCGGCCGTGAGCCTCACTGCGCCTGCGCCGTCGAGGAGCGCTGCAATCCCAACGGAGAAGAGCACGGCTGCGACCGTGAACCAACCAAGGTTGGAGCGCTCCTTGGGGCGGCGCGCCGGTGCGGCGGTGACCCCCCCGGACCCGGCCGCAGGCGTAGGGGCCGTTGCCGCGCCGCCATGCACGCCGCCCGCGGCCGCGCTCCCCGGGCCCGATGGTGCGCCGGCCTCGTCACGTCGAAGCAGCAGGGACCCGAGCCCAATCAAAGCGAGACCCCACAAAAGGGACCCGTCCCAGCCGTCGAAGCCGTCCAGTCCGTCGAGCAGGACCAACCCACCGACGATGACCAACGCCGCCGCCGCCCAGCCGGGAAGGCTGGGAGCGCCCGATTCTCCGCGGGCGCCGGCCGTCGAGGCGTCCCCTTCGGGAATCAGCCACCACGCCACGAGGTAGGCAAGCACTCCCGTTCCTGCGGCGAAGGTGACGAGCACGAAGGCGATGCGGACGATGGCGGCATCGATGCCGAAGTAGTCGCCGAGCCCAGAGGCGACGCCGCCGAGCATCTTGTCGTCCCTCCGGCGCACCAGGCGCCGCGCGGCCGGCGCTCCCCCGGCCGGGGAGGGTCCCTCGGTTGCCGCTCCGTGGCTCATGTCATCGTTCCCTTCTGCCTGGGGCCGTTGTTGCGTGCCCCCTGAATCGGTCATGCACTCATCATGGGTTCCGGGCTCGCTTCCCGCCATCCGGAATGACCCTGAAGTAACCCGGATCTTTTCGGCCAGGAAAGGCGGGGTCATTCCCTCTGCCTAAGAGCCTCCTGCTGCGCGAACATCGCGCGGTAAGGGAGCTGCGGTCACTCGACAGGAAGGGCGCCTCATCACGAACACCACAGCAGTCGAGGGCGGGGAGGGCCGAGGGGCGCAAGCGCCGGCACCCACGGGGCCCCCGCTCACACCACACGGGCTCAACCGGAGCCGCACGGAAAGAGTCGTGGCCGGGGTCGCAGGGGGCCTCGCCCAGAGACTCGGCGTAGATCCCGTGGTGATGCGCCTCGCATTCGTCGTGCTTGCCTTTGCCGGCGGCGCCGGGGTGTTGCTCTACATCCTGATGTGGCTTCTGGCGCCCGAGAACGACGACGCCGCACCCACGCGCCCCTCCGGAACCCAGCACGCCGCAGGGGTCGGCTTCATAACCGCCGGCGCCCTCCTAGTCCTGCGCGCTGTGGGTTTGTGGTTCGGCGACGCCCTGGTGTGGCCGGTTGCGGTTGCGGCCTTTGGCTCGGCGGTTATCTACGCGCGCGGCGACGTGCCGCACGACGCCCCGTGGTCGCGCCTCATGGCGCGGTTCCCCTCGGGACTCGCCGAGACGCTTGGGAGAGCCTCCCCACTCCGGCTTGTGGCCGGTGCTGCTCTGATCGCAACGAGCATGGCAGCCTTCCTTGCCGCCAACGATGCCCTCGCAGCCGCGCGCAACGTCTTTCTCGCCGTGGCGGCGGCGGCCACAGGGCTCGGACTCATCGCCGGGCCGTGGGCGTGGAGGACCGGCGCCCAGCTCGCCGAAGAGCGCCGCGAACGCATTCGCACTTCGGAGCGCGCCGAGATCGCAGCCCATCTCCACGACTCCGTTCTCCAAACGCTTGCCCTCATCCAGCGCGCCGGCTCGCCCCAAGAGATGGTGAGCCTCGCGCACGGACAGGAGCGCGAGCTGCGTGCGTGGCTTTACGGGGCGAGGAGCCGGAGCGACCAAGCCATGCTCGGCGCTGCGGTCGAGTCGGCAGCGACGAGGATCGAGCAGCGTCATCATGTGGTGGTCGACGTCGTGGTCGTCGGCGACCGGCCGCTTGACCAACGGCTCGAGGCGCTCGTGTCGGCGGCGACCGAGGCAATGACCAATGCAGCAAGACACTCCGGTGCAACGACGATTTCGGTCTATGTTGAGACGACGGAGGAAGCCGTGACTGCGTACGTGCGCGACTCAGGGAGCGGCTTCGTCATCGATGCCGTGCCGCGGGACCGGGGCGGCATCGCTCATTCGATGAATGATCGCATGGCCCGCCACGGAGGGACCGTGGCGATCGCGAGCGCTCCTGAGAGGGGGACGGACGTGGAGCTGCACCTGCCCGTTAAGGAGAGATGACCTCCGCCACCGGACACATAAGCGTTTTCTTGGTCGACGACCACACGCTGTTCCTGGCCGGGGTGCGCTCTGAGCTGCGCGACGATTTCACCATCTTGGGTACGGCGAGCGACGTGGGCAGCGCGACCCAAGACATCCTCCGCACCGGCCCCGACGTCGTGCTTGTCGACGTGCACATGCCGGGGGGCGGCGGGGCTGCGGTCATCGCGGCGGTCCACAAGGAGCGCCCCGGTATCAACTTTCTCGCCCTGTCCGTCTCCGACGCCCCGGAGGACGTCATTGCGATCATCCGGGCGGGAGCGCGCGGCTACGTGACCAAGTCGATATCGCCTGCCGACCTCGTCGACGCGATCCGGCGCGTGAACGACGGCGACGCGGTCTTCTCCCCTCGCTTGGCCGGCTTCGTGCTCGACGCCTTTGCGGGAGACTCTCCCCGCCCCGTGGATCCCGAGCTCGACCTTCTCACGCCGCGCGAGAAGGAAGTACTGCGCTACATCGCAAGGGGCTACTCGTACAAAGACGTCGCGAGGGAGCTTGTCCTGTCGGTCAAGACGATCGAGTCGCATGTCTCGGCGGTGCTGCGCAAGCTCCAGCTTTCCAACCGCTACGAGCTGAGTCGCTGGGCAAGCGAACGCCGCCTCGTATGAGCGCTCGCACAGAAACGAAGCAAGGAGGTGCTGCCGTTAGCAAGGGGACGGTTGTGTCCGTCAACGTCGGCTCGCCCCGTGAGATCACGCTCGGCAAAAAGGTGCGCACCACCTCCATCTACAAGAGCCCGGTTCGTGGCCGGGCCCGAGTCGAAGGGATCAACGTTGCCGGCGACGATCAGGCGGACAAAAAGGTGCACGGTGGACCGGATAAGGCCGTTTACGCCTACGCGCTCGAGGACTACCTCTGGTGGGGGGCGGAGCTCGGACGGCCCCTCGACCCCGGCACCTTTGGTGACAACCTGACGATCTCCGGCCTCGATATAACAGGGGCCCTCGTTGGAGAGCGTTGGAGCGCGGGGAGCGTGCTCCTCGAGGTTGTACAGCCGCGCATGCCCTGCTTGAAGCTCGGCGCCCGCATGGGGGACTCCCGCTTTCCCCGGCGCTTCTCCCTGGCCAACCGACCGGGGGCCTACCTCCGGATCCTCGCGGCGGGCAACCTCGGGGCCGGAGACGAGGTAAGCGTCGTCCACCGGCCGGCCCACCACGTCTCCGTCGGGCTCATCGCCCGCATCTATCACAGCGAGCATTCGAGGGCTCACGAGCTCCTCGCCGCACCCGAGCTCGGAGAGGGCTGGAAGGAGTGGGTTGCCGGCGTGGGTTGATCCAGCCGGCGCCTTGGAATCAGCCCTCGAGATCGATGCGGTCGGGGTGGGTGTAGAGGTTGAACCCGTCGTCCCTGAGAAAGCCAACGAGGGTAATGCCGAAACGCTCGGCGGCGTCGACTGCAAGGCTCGAGGGGGCAGACACCGCACACAGGACCGGCGCTCCAGCAACGGCCGCCTTTTGCACGATCTCGAAGCTCGTGCGCCCGGACACCATAAGCACGCCGCCGGCCAACGGCCTCGGCGAGCCCCCCGCCAGCAGCAGCTTGCCTACGAGCTTGTCAAGGGCGTTGTGGCGCCCCACGTCCTCGCGGATTCCAAGAAGCCTTCCATCGGCGCCGAACAGCCCGGCGGCGTGGAGACCTCCGGTCGCCTCGAACGTCTTCTGTTTGCTCCGCAGCGCTTCGGGAAGGTCCGCAATCACCGAACGACCCACGGTGGGACCGGATGAGATCGGCTCGCAGTGAACCTCGATCTCGTCAAGCGACGCCTTGCCGCAGATGCCACAGCTAGACGTCGCGTAGAAGTTGCGCTGCAGCTCCGCCGGCTCAAAGGGGCGCGCCGTGCGCACGGTGACGACGTTGTAGGCCTGGTCGACCTCGAGCGCGTCGCAGTAGCTGACCTTCACCACATCCTCGGCCGCGACGAGGCCCTCGGTGAACAGGAAACCGGCGGCAAGCTCGAAATCGTTGCCCGGCGTGCGCATGGTCACTGCGATCCTGACGGGGTCTTGACCCCGCCCCCCGGCTCTGATCTCCATCGGCTCCTCGCCCGCAAGCTTGTCGGCCCGCTGCGACGACTTCGCCCCTCGTACGGCAAGGACGCTGGCGGGTGCGACTCTCCTCCTCAGGGCCGTCTCTGCCTTTCCCATGGCCCCCATTCTCGCAGTACGCTCGGTGCTTCCGGTAACGAGGGGAGGCCCCAATGGTCGAAAAGGAAGTCGAGAAGAACATCGAGGCGCTGCTTGAGGAGCGCAGGGAATTCGAAGCGCCCGAGGAGTTCGCCGCCAACGCAAACGCCAATGAAGCCTCGATCTACGACGACGCCGCCGCCGACCCCGAGGCGTTCTGGGCCTCTCAAGCCGAGCGCCTCGACTGGTTCGAGCCGTGGGACACCGTCCTCGAGCAAGACCCCCCGTTCCACAAGTGGTTCACAGGCGGCAAGCTGAACGCGTCCCACAACTGCCTCGACCGCCACCTGGACTCGAACGGAGACCGGGTCGCCTATCACTGGGTCGGCGAGCCCGGCGAGACCAAAGACGTCACCTACAAGGACCTCCACGAGGAGGTCTGCCGCCTGGCCAACAGCCTCAAGGACCTTGGCATTGCCAAGGGCGACCGCGTCGCCATCTACATGCCCATGATCCCGGAGCTCCCCGCTGCCATGCTTGCGTGCGCCCGCATCGGCGCGCCGCATTCGGTGGTGTTCGGGGGCTTTTCCGCCGAGTCCCTGCGCGACCGCATCAACGACGCAGCCGCCAAGGTGCTCATCACTGCCGATGGCAGCTACCGCAAGGGAAACGTCGTACCGCTAAAGGCCAATGCCGATGAGGCGCTTCAAGACACTCCATCGGTCGAAAAGGTCGTGGTCGTGGCGCGCACCGGGGAAGACGTGTCGATGACCGAGGGGCGCGACCTCGTCTATTCCGAGGTCGTCGAGGCCGCATCCCCCGACTGCCCGGCCGAGCCCATGGACGCCGAGGACATGCTCTACATCCTCTACACGTCGGGGACGACGGGAAAGCCCAAGGGGATCGTCCACACGACGGGCGGCTACCTGACCGGCGTGTCCTCGACCCACAACCTCATCTTCGACATCAAGCCCGACACGGACGTCTATTGGTGCGCTGCCGACATCGGCTGGGTGACAGGGCACTCCTACATCGTGTACGGGCCGCTCGCCAACGGCTGCACCTCCGTGCTCTACGAGGGCGCGCCTGACCACCCGGACAAGGACAGATGGTGGTCGATCGTCGAGCAGTACGGGGTCACGATCCTTTACACCGCGCCCACTGCGATCCGCAGCTGTATGAAGTGGGGCACGGACTTTCCCGCCAAGCACGACCTCTCGTCGCTGCGGCTGCTCGGCTCGGTCGGCGAGCCGATCAATCCCGAGGCGTGGATCTGGTACCAGGAGTTCATCGGCGCCGGCAAGGCGCCGGTCGTCGACACGTGGTGGCAGACGGAGACGGGCCAGATCTGCATCTCGCCCCTCCCCGGGATCACGACGCTCAAGCCGGGCTCCGCAACCAAGGCCTTTCCCGGCGTCTTCGCCGACGTTGTCGACGAAGCGGGCGAGGCGGTCGGCCGCGGGGGCGGCGGCTATCTCGTGCTGCGCAAGCCGGTACCTGCCATGTTCCGGACGATCTTCGGAGACGAGAAGCGCTACGTCGAGACCTACTTCGAGAAGTTCGGCAACGACACCTATTTCCCCGGCGACGGCGCAAAGCTCGACGACGACGGGTATTTCTGGCTGCTCGGGCGCGTCGACGACGTCATGAACATCGCAGGCCACCGGATCTCGACGTACGAGGTCGAGTCCGCGCTCGTCGACCATAAGTCGGTCGCCGAGGCCGCCGTGGTCGGCCGGGTCGACCCCAAGGAAGGCGAGACCATCGTCGCCTTCGTCACCCCGAAGGAAGACAAGGAGGGCGACGACGCGCTCATGGAGGAGCTGCGCGAGCACGTCGCCAAGGTCATCGGCAAGCTTGCGCGCCCGCATTCGATCGTGTTCACCGAGGACCTGCCAAAGACGCGCTCGGGCAAGATCATGCGCAGGCTGCTGCGCGACGTCGCCACCGGCCAGGAGCTCGGGGACGTCTCCACGCTCCAGAATGCGCCCATCCTCGAGGAGATCAAAGCCAAAGCCGAGTCCCAACAAGGCGACGACGAGTAAGACCAGGCGGCGGCGCGGGCGGCGCCTGCTCCTTAGACGCCCAGGCGGCGGCGTAACTGTGCGATCAGCCCGGCTTCACTCTC
>JACCZU010000014.1 GCA_013695835.1 Candidatus Aridivita willemsiae | reverse complement strand
CGCTGGAACCGCCCGCTCGGCACCCCCAGGGGGCGCCCACTCGACGTCCCGGACCGAAGGCCCGTGGCGGGGGTCGAAGAAGCACGGCGGGCGGTGCTCGGGCGGCTCCCGACCGTCGAGGCGCGCCTTGGCCGACGCCATCGCGTAGCGGCCCTCCTCGAGAGACTTGGTCACCGGCGCCAGGTCGCGCGGCCGCTGGGCGCGGTCGAGGTCACGCGTCGCCCCCTCGTAGCAGCCGAGCGCCTTGACGTATTCCTCCTTGGCCTTGGGGTCGGCGTCCGGCATCTCGACATCGAGATCGAGTGCCCTGAGGTCGTCCCCGAGGGCGACGAGGTCGTCCATTGCGACCTCGCGCACCTCTTCGAGCTCCCTGCGCTCGCGCTGCATCCTGCGCCGTCGTGTGATCACGAAGGCGAGCCCGCCGCCGACGAGAAGCAGCGGAAGCAGCCCGACGCCGGGGACTCCGTCGGTGCCGTCGGCCGACCCCTGGGCGACGGAGTCCCCGAGACTTTCGACGAAGGCGAACAGCACGGCCGAGGTGGCCCCGCCGCCCCCCTCCGCCTGCACCGCCTCGTCGGCAAGCGCCGGGACGACGCCGGGGGCGAACGGAGTCCCTTCCGTGGACCCCGCCTGGAGCTCGCCGCCGACGACGACGGCATAGGTGCCGTTCCTGCCTACTCTTTCGCCCACCCCCGTCAACAGCTCGGTTGCGCTTCCACCCGCTTCGTCCCTGGCGGCCTCAGGCAAGACGGCGACGTAGATGGGCCCAGCGTCGGCGGCAGCGATGCGCTCGCGCAGCCGGTCGGCGTCGGCCGGTGCCAGAAGGGACTCGGCCCCCGGCGCCACGTACACGGGGTCATTTTGCAGAGCGTCCGCCGCGGCATCGATCGTCGAGCCCTGTGCAAGTGCCGGCGCGGGCGCGAAGGCCGCCCCCAAGACGGCGAGGAGGAGGGCACGGGCTGCGATTCGGCGAATCTTCATGTCTCTAGTGTGTGTCCTTGATGTTCCTACGCGAACGGGAAGGGCGGCTATTCGAGTGCCTCTGCAGCGGACCTGCCCGCGTTCCAGAAGCGCAAGCGCGCACGGCCCAGGGGCTCTCCGGATTCGAGCTCGGCCCGCTGCGCAAGCCGGATGGCCATGAGCCTGAATATCGGCACGTGGAAGGGCCACATCAGGAGCCAGTAGAGGTGTCCGATGAGGCCCTTCGGGCGGTAGTAGGCGGTCTGCCGAAGCTCGCAGCCCGGCTCGAGCGGGACCACGCGCCACTCGAGCCACGCCTCTCCTGGAACTTTGAGCTCGGCCTTGAGCAGCAAGCGATCGGGCTCGGTGGCCTCGACCGTCCACCAGTCGACGCGCGCGCCCTTTGTGAGGGGGCCGGGCTCGCGACACCACTTGAGGCCGGTCCCTCCGAAGACATCGTCGAGCCTGGCGCGCACCCACCATGCCAAGCGCAGCGGATACCAGCGGTCGTCGCCGCCGATTGCGTGGATGACCTCGCCCATCCTTGTGGCGTCGGCCGCCGACGGCACCCACTGGCGGTCGATGAGCATGCCCTCGAGCGAGCCGGGGACAGCGGCCTCCCCGGGCGCGCTCGCAGCATCGAGGTAACGGATCTGACCCTTCAAGGCCGCGGTGACGGCGGTGCTGTAGCCACAGGGCTCGATACCGGGGAACAGTCGCGCGGCGGCGTCGTCGGTCACCACCACCTCGTTTCTGAGCCCATCGATCAAGGGCTTGGCGACCGAGAAGGGCATGGGGGTCACGAGCTTGACCCAATGCGAAGACAGGCTCGGCGTCAGCACGGGGACCCCGACGATCGCTCGGCGCAACCCCCTTAACCGCGCGTAGCCAAGGATCATCTGGCGATAGGTGAGCACATCTTTGCCCCCGATCCCAACGATGCGATTGCCGCCCGGCTCGAGGGTTGCGGCGCCGACGAGGTAGCGAACGAGGTCGTCCTCTCCGATCGGCTGAATCCTGGTCTCGAGCCAGCGCGGCGCGATCATCACGGGCAGGCGTTCGGTCAGATAGCGAACCATCTCGAATGCGATCGATCCGGAGCCGATCACGATGGCGGCCCTCAGCTCGACCACCTCGACGGTCCCCTCAGCGAGGATCCGCCCGACCTCCCTGCGGCTGCGAAGGTGGCTCGAGAGGCGGTCGTCGTCCCGGCCGAGCCCGCCCAGGTAAACGATCCTTGCGACTCCGGCATCCGCTGCTGCGGCTGCGAAGTTGCGCGCTGCGTCGCGGTCGGAGGCTTCGAAGTCGCTTCCCCCCATCGAGTGCACGAGGTAGTAGGCAACATCGACGCCTGCGAGGGCGGGCCTCAGCGAGTCCGGGTCTAGCAGGTCCGAGGTGACGGTGGACGTTGCCGGATGCCGCCTGCCGACGCGTTCCGGATGACGAGAGGTAACCCGGACCGCTAACCCTTCGCCGATGAGCGCGGGGATGAGCCTCGAGGCGATGTACCCCGTGGCTCCGGTCACGAGAACCGATTTGCGTGTCACCCCTTTACGCTACTCGGGCGGCGGCACTATCCGAGTCCCTCGCCCGCCTGCGTCCGAGATAATCGCCGTATGGGTCGTGCGCGCGCCGCAGCAGGAAGTCTCGTGTTCCTCGTCCTGGCCCCCGGAGTGGCCGGAGGGCTGATTCCATGGCTGCTGACGCGTTGGGCGGCGGGCGAGTGGTGGCCACCGGTCCGCGTGCTCGGCGCAGTGATGATCGCCGCGGGCTTGGCGGTTCTGCTCGAGGCATTCGTACGCTTCGTGGTCGAGGGCATTGGAACGCCTGCGCCGGTGGCGCCACCCGAGCGGTTGGTCGTCGGCGGCGCTTATCGCTATGTGCGCAATCCCATGTATTTGGCCGTTAGCGCCCTGATCGTGGGACAGGCGCTTGTGCTCGGCCGGCCCGGGTTGCTGCTCTATGCGGCCGCCTTCGGCAGCGCGGTTTGGGCATTCGTTCACGGCTACGAGGAGCCTGCCCTGGCGCGCCGTTTCGGCGCCAACTACGAGGCCTATCGCCGCGCCGTGCGCCCGTGGCGGCCACGGCTGACTCCGTGGGAGCCAACCCGTAGTGCTCCGTCGCGTAAGTAGCGCCCGCACCGAGAGCGCACCTGCGCGCCGAGGGCAAGGCGCGAGGAGCGCGGCGTACCTGGAGGTACGTTGCCGACGAGGAACGCAGCCATCGGCGATGCAGAGGCGCTCGAATGCGTCGGTAATTTACGCGGCGGGGCACGCAACTGCCACTCGGAGGATCAGTCCGGCTTGGGGCCTGCCTTCAGGACCTCGTCGGGGACACTCGAGGCAAAGCGCTCGAAGTTGCTCACGATCATCTGCGCTAGCTCGGTTGCCTTTGCGTCGTAGTCGCCGGGGTTGGGCCACGTCGAGCGCGGGTCGAGGATGTCGGCAGCTACCCCTGGGACCGAGCTTGGGACATCGAGGTTGAGGATTGGGTGACGCACGGTGTCTGCTCCGGCCAGCGCCCCCGAGACCGCGGCGTCCACGATCGCACGCGTCACCGGAAGATCGATGCGCTCGCCGACAC
>JACCZU010000299.1 GCA_013695835.1 Candidatus Aridivita willemsiae | reverse complement strand
AAGGAAGCTGATTCGATGACGAAACCGATAATCTTGGCAGTGGACGACGATCCCGGTGTTTCACGAGCGGTCGCACGGGACCTGCGCGCCCGGTACGGCGCCGATTACAGGATCATCCGGGCGACGTCTGGTGCCGAAGCCCTCGCCACTTTGGCCCAGCTGACCCTCCGCGACCGGTCCGTGGCGTTGGTCGCATCCGATCAGCGGATGCCGGAGATGACAGGCATCGAGGTGCTCGAGGAGGTTCGTCGGCAGGCACCCGATGCCAAACTGCTGCTGCTCACGGCGTATGCCGACACCGACGTCGCAATCAAGGCGATCAACGACATCGGCCTCGACTACTACATGCTCAAACCGTGGGACCCGCCCGAAGAGCTCTTTTATCCCGTGATCGATGACCTTTTGAGCGACTGGAACCAGGATCATCCCGACGACACCTCTGAGGTGCGGGTGGTCGGGCACCGTTGGTCGGACCGAAGCCATGAGGTCAAGACCTTCCTCGCTCGTAATCACGTGCCCTACCGCTGGCTTGACATCGAACAGGACGACGAGGGGCAGCGGCTACTCGAGCTGGCTCAGGGTCAGGCAGGCGATCTTCCCCTGGTGCTCGTGCCCGACGGCGAGACGCTCCGGACTCCGTCGACACTCGAACTGGCGGATGCGCTCGGCCTGCGGACCCGAGCCGAGCAGCCGTTGTACGACCTGTGCATCGTCGGGGGTGGTCCCGCAGGACTGGCGGCCGCCGTATATGCAGCATCCGAAGGACTGCGAACCGTCGTGGTGGAACGGGACGCCCCGGGGGGTCAAGCAGGTCAAAGCGCGTCGATCGAAAACTACCTCGGGTTTCCCAAGGGCCTATCGGGGGCCGATCTCACCCACCGGGCGGTAGCTCAGGCCGCCCGCTTTGGTGCCGAGATGGTGCTCGCACGCGATGTGGTGGGATTCGAGATGCGGGGGCCGGTCAGAGCCGTGCGCTTCGATGGCAGGGGTGAGGTCGAGTCGCGTGCGCTGCTCATCGCGACCGGGGTATCGTACCGGCGGCTGGATGCACCCGGGCTCGAGCAATTGGGAGTCCACGGCGCGTACTACGGCGCGACTGCAAGCGAGGCGAGCCAATGCCAGGGTGAAGATGTCTACGTCGTAGGTGCGGCCAACTCGGCCGGCCAAGCGGCTCTGAACCTCGCTCGCTATGCCAAGCGGGTGGTGATGGTGGTCCGGGCGAACAGGCTCGAGGACACCATGTCACAGTACCTCGTGGGGCGGATACGGAGCATGGAAAACATAGAGGTGCGGCTACGCAGCGAAGTGGTCGCAGCTCGTGGCGATGGGCATCTTGAGGCCCTCACGGTGGCCGACCGAGCGGCGAACACCGAGGAGGAGGTGCTCACGGCTTGGCTCTTCGTGTTCATCGGCGCATCGCCGCGAACCGATTGGCTCGGGACCGACGTTGTGCGCGACGACAAAGGATTCGTCATCACAGGTCACGACCTTCTGTCCTCCACGCAAGCGCCGCGCTGGCCGTTGTCTCGCGCACCGTTCGCGCTAGAAACCAGCGTGCCCGGCGTATTCGCCGCAGGCGACGTGCGCCTGGATTCCATGAAGCGTGTCGCATCGGCCGTGGGTGAGGGCGCAATGTCGGTGTACCTGGTCCACCGCTATCTTGCGACCATCTGATGAGCTTCGAAGACCTGCGCGCCATAGCACTGTTTGACGGACTCAGCGACGATCAGTTGCTCGAGCTGAAGACGGGCGGTGAAGAGCTGCGGTTCAACCCGGGTGAGGAGCTGTTCCGCGAGGCTCAACCAGCCGGCCATTGGTGGGTGCTTCTGGAGGGGGCCATCAGTCTGGTGCGCCAAGTTGGTCACGAGGAGATCGTGCTCAGGGTAATGGATTCACCCGGACAGTGGGCCGGAGGGTTCCGAGCCTGGGACGCTCACGGCGTCTACCTGGCCACGGGTCGAGGCGCCAAGCGCGGCCGAGTCCTGCGGGTACCGGCGGAGCTGCTGCGAGATCGAGCGAATGCATGGTTTCCCTTCGGCGTTCACTTGATCGAGGGACTGGTCCATTCGGTGAGAAGCATCGAGTCCGTGGCGCGTCAGCGCGAGGCGCTCGTTGCACTCGGCACGCTCGCGGCCGGGCTGGCGCACGAGATGAATAATCCGGCGTCGGCGGCTACGCGGGCGGTTGACGCGCTTGAGGACACATGCGAGGCCTTGCTGTCTTCACTAGGGCGGCTTGCGCAAGGCCCGATTTCGGCAGAGCAGTTCATTGCGCTCGACACGTTGCGCCGGGAAATCGAACCGCAGCCCTCGAGCATGGAGCCGTTAGCCGTTGCGGATCGGGAAGATGCCTTGTCGGACTGGCTCATTGGGCATGGCGTCGAGCGGGATTGGCTTATTGCGCCGCCCTTAGCCGCTGCCGGCGTCGACATCGCTTGGTGTGAGCGGGCGGCGGCGCTGCTCGATGAGGCCCCACTCGAGGCGGGGCTGGAGTGGGTCGCGAGTTCTCTGTCGACGGCGACCCTGCTGTCGGAGATGAAAGAGTCTACCCGGCGCATCTCGGATCTGATCGCCGCAGTCAGGTCCTACTCGCAACTCGATCGAGCGTCGATGCAAATGATGGATCTAACCGAAGGCATCGAGAGCACTCTGGTGATGCTTGCCCACAAACTCCAGGGTGGCGTAACCGTCGTGCGCGATTACGGCGATGTACCTCGAATCGAGGCGATCGCAGGGGAGCTGAACCAGGTGTGGACGAACCTGATCGACAACGCAATCGACGCGATGGGGGGGACGGGCACGCTTAGGGTGTCAACCCGCGTCAACGAGAATGGCGTGGTCGTTGAGATCGGCGACACCGGTCCTGGGATGCCCAAGGAAGCGCAGGCGCGCGCTTTCGAACCCTTTTACACCACCAAGGATGTAGGAAAGGGCACGGGCCTAGGCCTCGACATCTCGCGGCGGATCATCGTCGAGCGGCACGGTGGGGAAATAACGATCGAGTCGCGGCCGGACGAGACGGTGCTCCGCGTTCGCCTTCCGCTACGTCCCACGACTGCGCCCTGACCTGGCCCGGGTTGTCGAGCCCACCAGTTCTTGCCACCGGGAAAGTTTGAACAGGACTTTGACCCAGTCCATTCCTGGTCGGAATGGCTCTGGGCAAGGATTCCCTTGTGGGGTATGAACCGGTCTGCCGGCTCCACCTACTTCATGGATGGCGGACACATGCACAAAGTGGGTCAGGGCGACTAATGCATGATGTGATCGGGGGGAGGCTTCCCTACAACTCGGTCGCGTAGAGCGGTGAAGCCACTTTGGGATCGTCGGCGTCGGTTACCAGGAAGATCTCTATGTCCTCTCCGTTGAGATAGGCCGCTACACCCTCGAGCTTGACGGCGCCGTCGATCTCCTCGAGGGTTGTCACGTCGCCGTCTTCGTCCATGATTCCTACTGCCGACGACACGGTTGCGCCGTCGCTTCCTGATGAGGCCGAGTCCTCGGCCGAGCAGCTGAAGACTAACCGGCCGTCGTGGAGCGAAGAGGCGTCGGAGAAGCACAGATCGACCCCATGGGACTGTCCGAGGGGATACTCGCTTATCCCGCGCACGGAATCGGGGGCGAGTGGTTCCTCGCGCTCAAGGCTTTTCAGAGTGTTAGTCAGATCGAGATCGATGCGAGCGTTAGGCCCCTTAGCGCTGTTGCCCCGCTGGAGGAGCGTAAGGACGTCTCCCCGCACGGCAGCCCCCTCAACGTTGAGGTCCTTGAGATCGTCCATGAGCTTCGCGTACAGCGGATCAAGGTCGACAAGATGATGATCGTCGCTGGGAGAGCCGTCCTCTCGAAGCGGAATCAGCGCGCCCCGATTGCGCTTCGGGCCCGAGCCGGACCCGAGGGCAAGCAAGGCTCCGTGCTCGTGATCACCAAAGGCGTCGAGCAGGGCCACGCTTTCGAGATCGGCTTTGTCCTCGCTGCGGGCATCGGCGTCATGCGACAGCCGGCCTTCGAGAATCTGGATCATGTAGCCGTCCTCGGTTCCTTCTGCAGGAAAAACGGCAAGCCCGAGCTCATCATCGGCAACAATGTAGAGGTTGTCGCGGTGGCGCACGAGACTGCTCGCCGCCGATATGTGTTGGGTTCCCGCCGCCCCGGAAGGGCGCCCGAGGGTTAGCTCGCGAACCTTGCGTATCGAGATCATCTCCGCTCGACCTCCTTTGGGCCTCGCCGGCTACCGGCGACAGATTAGTACTCTCCCCTGCTCCGCCCTCTCCCAATCACCCAGCGTTGTCGGCTAGCCTGAGCGTTTCCCGCGAGTAAAGGAGATGATCGTGCAGATCGGGATGGTTGGTCTCGGGCGGATGGGCGCGAACATGACCACGCGGCTGCTCGGCGGCGATCACGAGGTCGTCGTCTTCGACGTCAACGATGAGGCCGTGCAAAGGGCTGGCGCAGATGGAGCGGTCGCGACTTCGTCGCTCGAGGACCTCGTCGGCAAGCTCGAGGCGCCGAGGGCGGTGTGGGTCATGGTCCCCGCCGGGGACATCACGATCAAGACCTTCGAGGCGCTCGCCCCACTTCTCGAGCCGGGAGACGCCCTCATCGACGGCGGCAACTCCCGCTACACGGACAGCATCGAGTGGGGCAAGAGGTTGGCGGCCAAGGAGATTTCCTTCGTCGACGCCGGCACCTCCGGTGGTATCTGGGGGTTGAAGAACGGCTACTGCCTCATGGTCGGCTGTGACGATGACACCTTCAGCCGCCTCGAGCCGATCTTCAAGACGCTTGCGCCGGAAGACGGCTACGCGCACGTCGGGCCGACGGGCGCCGGCCACTTCGTCAAGATGATCCACAACGGCATCGAGTACGGCCTCATGGAGGCCTACGGAGAGGGTTTCGAGCTACTTGCGAGCAGCCGGCACTTCAGCCTCGACCTCGGCCAGATCGCCGAGGTGTGGCG
>JACCZU010000298.1 GCA_013695835.1 Candidatus Aridivita willemsiae | reverse complement strand
TAACGAAACGGCCGCCCCGTTGCCGGAGCGGCCGTCGATTCGAACTCCCGAAACGAGGGCGCTTAGATCTGGGCGGTCCTGACGCCTGAGTTGGAGTCGGAGGGCTGCGCCTGATCCTTACGGTCCTCGGCGCGCTCCTGAATGCGCTGTTTGGAGCCGGATGCTTCCTCGCGCACCGCAGAGGACTCTTGCTCGGTCCTGGCGGCGGCGCGCTCCCAGTACCTGCGCATCGTCGAGATGCCGCCGCCGCCGATTGCTACGACGGCGCTGCCCACCACGGTGGCCAGTATTGCGTAGAACATCCCGTTGACGATCTCCTCGGCGATCTGCAGCTGGTTCAATGCCGCGAATCCCGTGATCACAAGGATCGCTACGCTTGCAGCGAGAGCGAGGCCTCGTCCGTAGGAAAGGCCGCCGAGAGACGCTTCGATGATCTCTTTGACCGCAGCCGCAATGGCGGCGCCCACGACCACGATGACCAGTGCAACGAACAGCTTGGGCAGGTAAGCGATCACACTCGTGATCAGATCGCTGATCGGGTTCGCAGGAAAGACGCCAAAGGCGAGCTGAAGAACGAACAGGAACAGCGTATAGAAGAGAATCTTGCCAAGCAGTCCAGAGGCATCGTAGTTGGACTTCGACAATGCCCGTCCAACCCCACCCCGTTCGACGGCTCGGTCGAAACCGACCCGCTCGAGGACTTTGTCGAGAACCTTGGAGAACGCCTTGGCTACGAAATAGCCGATGACCAAGATAAGTAGAAAGCCGAGAAGCTTCGGCAGGAATGTCGCTATCGAGGAAAAGGCGTCGCCTAAACCTTGGGTGAACTCGTCCACGGGTGTGGCCTCCTTGTTGGTAGTGGTGCTTGGTGGTGGAGGTAGCCCCCTGTGGGGGCACCCTCCCCGGTGGCGGTTGATCTACCCGTTGCCGTCGGGGGGGAAACGGACCGGCTGCGTTTGGCAGGACGGACGGGTCCTTTGGTCCTTCCCTTCCTTGTGGCCGTCGGGTAGGATTCACCGGCCTTAACTTCATTGAATGAGACGCAAGGCGGGACCAAGAGGTTACAGGTATCTGTTTCGCTCGCCATGCTGAGAGTCTCTGTGTTTAGCCTGTTCGACCGTTGATCGCCAGGGAAAGAGGTGTAGCAACTGCGTTCCCGACGTAACTCCAAGATAGTGCGCTCCCAGATCGACCCTGCCTTTTCATACGGCGCGGGCCATGCGCGGCGGCGGGCCGCCGCCCGGCGCCGCAGGGCCACGGCCATCGGTGCGCTCGTTGTTCTAGCGGCGGGCGCCTTCGGTGGCTACAGCCTCCTGCGTGCCGACGAGGACGGCGGCCGCTCGGGCCAGGCTGAGGGCGCGGGGACGGCCGGCCCGGGAACGGGGGATCCACGGGACTCCGGCACGGAGGGCGCAGGGTCCGGTTCTGCGGCGCAGGGCGAGGGCTCAGCGGGCGCCGGTGCGGGCCCCGTGGATAATCCCATCAAGCACATCATCTTCATAGTCAAAGAGAACAGGACCTTCGACAACTACTTCGCTCGCTACCCGGGCGCCGACGGAACGACCACGGGCAAGACCTCCGACGGCAGGACGGTCAAGCTGTCGGTGGCCAGCGATGTGCTCACGCCCGACCTCGGCCATGGGTTCTTCGATGGCATCCAGGGTATCAACGGCGGAAAGATGGATGGCTTCGACACGGTCGTCAACGGCGAGTCGCTCAACGGGTACTCGTCGTTCACGCGCAGAGGCATCCCCAACTACTGGGCTTATGCCGACAACTTCGTGCTCGGCGACCGGATGTTCTCGTCGATGTACGGCCCCACCTTCCCCGAGCACCTCTACACGGTAGGGGCCCAGGCCGGGCGCGTGGTCGGCAACAAGCTGCAGACCGATTCGGAAGGCGGCTACTGCGGCGACCCACGCGAGACGGTTTACCGCTTCATCAAGCTGCAGGAAAAGGAGCGCAAGGCGGTCATGGCGGCGGAGGAGCGAGTCGACATCGACACGATCGGCGACTACTGGGAGGAAGTCGCCGCGTGCTTCAACTTCGAGGTTCTTCCCGACAAGCTCGACAAGAAGGACATCTCATGGCGCTACTACGCCGATGCAGGCTCGTGGATGAACGCTCTTCTTGCCATCGAGCACATCTACAACTCGCCGCACTGGGGCCGCGAAGTCGTGTCAGAAGAGAAGCTCCCAGGCGACATCGAGGCCGAGCGTCTGCGGAGGATCTCATGGGTCGTTCCCGGCCCCGGCTTCAACGAGCATCCGGGGGGGCCGAGCGTCTGCATGGGCGAGAACTGGACCGTCGAGACGGTCAACTCGATAATGCGCTCGAAGTACTGGAAGAACACAGCGATCTTCATAACCTGGGACGACTCCGGCGGGTTCTACGATCACGTCCCGCCGCCCCACTATGACGAGATGGGGCTCGGCCCGCGCGTACCGTTGTTGATCATCTCACCGTGGGCGAAGGAGGGCTACGTCGACAGCACGACCTATGAGTTCTCTTCGGTCGTCAAGTTCATGGAGGAAACCGTGGGAGTCGGCTGCATGACCGCGCGCGACTGTGGAGCCGACAACATGATGGGCGCTTTCGATTTCGAGCAGACCCCGGACTTCAACGACCGAAAGCTGATCTTAAAGGAGCGCGACTGCACTGGGCTGCCTGCGATAACCGAAGAGGCCTACAGAAAGCACGGCTCCGACGCTTTCGTCGCTTTGGGAGACTAGCGCTTGGCTCCTCTTCTCACTGGCCGGAACTAGCCCGAGCCTTCGCCGGGGACCTTCAGGTTGCCGGGCATGACCGTCGATACCGGCTCGTCGAAGCCTTTGCGGCCGGCGAGGCGCGCCTCGCCGTTGCGCGCCGGCGGGATGAGCCTCCACTCCTCGGGCAGGAGCGGGCGCATTCTCCTGACCGCTTGGAGTGAGGTCCGCAGCGCAGCCGTCTTGAGCGGGTTCCAGCTCACCTTGTAGATGCTCTTGATCTCGTCGGGAAGGAGCCCGAACGACCAAAAAGAGATGAGATGCCATAGCGGGCGCTGCGGCGTGTCGGGTGGCGGATCCTTGATGAGGGAACCGACCGCCAGCGAGCCGTCACTCTCCCGCAGGATGCCGCTTCCCATCACGTCTCTCATGTAAGCGCGCAGATCGGCCACGGTCGGCGGCACGGCCGAGCGCTCAAGGCGCATCATCTCGGCCCCCACCATCGACTCCTCATGGAAGCGCTGCCGTCCTGCTTCGTCGAGGCGGCCGACGACGTGGCGCTCGAGCAACAGCGCTGTGTCGACCAGGCAGGCGTGGACCCACAACAGCAGCTCGGGGTCGAGCGCATCGTAGGGGAGCCCCGTGACCTCATCGGTGCCGTGGATCTGCTCGTGAACCAGGTTGATGTGACGCGCCGTCGAGGTTGCCTGGGCGCGCGTCCCGAAGGTGACAAGGTAGTTGAGCCTGAGCGTCCGCTCGAGGCGCGTCCACGGGTCCGTGGTGTACATGCTCGTCTGACGTGCCCCGGCGACAACCAGGGGATGGGCGGCGTGCATGAGCAGGGCGCGCGCCCCGCCGATCATGACCGCCGCCTCGCGATGAACGCGCCACGATTCACTGTGGGGGCCGAAGAAGCCGGGATCCATGCTCACC
>JACCZU010000285.1 GCA_013695835.1 Candidatus Aridivita willemsiae | reverse complement strand
CTGGCATCGACGGTGCCGGCGGCCGCTCAGACACCCCCGCCAGATCCCGTCATCGGGGCAGCCGGTGATATTGCATGCGACCCGGCCGATCCGAACTTCTCGGGTGCGGACCCTGCGACGTGCCAGCACCGGGCCACGGCCGGGTTGTTGAGCGGCGCCACTGCGGTGCTGCCGCTTGGAGATGTCCAGTACGAGGAGCCGGCCCTAGCGAAGTACGAGAACGGCTACGGGGCCCCCGGTTCCTGGGGCGACTACAACTCCGTGGTGCGCCCCGCCATAGGAAACCATGAGTACAAGGAGCCCGGGGCGGCGGGCTACTTCGACTACTTCAACTCAAGGGGCGTCGTCACCGGGGCAAGGGACCAGGCCTATTACAGCTACAACGTCGAGCCCTGGCATCTCGTCGCCCTCAACTCGAACTGCCGCAAGGTGACCGGCGGCTGCGGGGGAACGTCGCCGCAGATGACCTGGCTCAAGAGAGACCTCGCCGGCGACACTCACCAGTGTGAGCTCGCCTACTGGCACCACCCCAGGTTCTCGTCGAGGACGACGGGCAAGCCCATGCAGGGGGCGTGGAGCAAGCTCTATGCGGCGGGCGTCGACGTCGTCCTAAACGGTCATCAGCACAACTACGAGCGGTTCGCCCCGATGAACGTCAGCGGCGCCGCTGATCCGATCGAGGGCATCCGGCAGTTCATCGTCGGCTCGGGAGGGCGGGGCCTGGACGGTTATGTCAACACCTATGCCACATCAGAGGTGAGAAACAACACCGACTTCGGCGTGCTCAAGCTGACCCTCCACGCAACGTCTTACGACTGGCAGTTCGTCTCCACGCAGATCGATCCCCTCACGGGCGCGCCCAGGATCGTTGATCAGGGCTCGGCTCTCTGCCACTGAGCGTCGCTGCGAGGGGAGCGGGAAACGCGTGGGGTCCTGCACCCAACAGACGCGGGGCGGGATCAGGCACCCCTTCTGGCTGCCGTCCTCTCCCGGCGCAAGAGCCGTCTGGCCGATAACTCGTCACGGATCGGCGGTGCTGGATATTGGTAGCGCGTCGCCCCTCCAAAGAAAGCAGAGAGCAGCGCGCCCATGACGAGCAGGTAGGGAACCACCAGCCACCACAGCGACATTTCAGACCACCCTCGCCCTCGAGGAGTTTGGCACCACATCGCAGAGCCAAACATGCCGACGTGGCGGCACCGTGAACCAAACCCGTCGAGAGCATGAACTTCATGTGACCACCGGGCCCTTCTGACCAGGGCTCGACTCTCTGCCACTGAGCCTCGTTACTCGAGGCCGCAGGTTTCCGATGACCGCTCTTCGGCCATCCTGTAACGTCATCCACGATTTTCCACGAGGAACCCTTTTCACGCGGTGCGCGAGGCAGCAAGCCAACCGACGTCGCTTCAAGCGAGCCAAGTTCTGGTGTCAACTAGAATCGACCACTCGGGACCACGATCACGCTTTGACGGCGCTCGATCGGGCCCGCGCTATTGCTCTGGTCAAGGAGAACAGCTTTGAGATGTTTGGTCACGGGTGCTGCAGGCTTCATCGGTTCACATCTGTGTGGCCGCCTCGTTGCAGAAGGCGATGAGGTCGTCGGCTTCGACAACCTTTCGGAGGGGGCGAAGGAGAACCTTGCCGGCTCCCCCGAGGTGGACCTCGTAGAAGGCGATCTTCGCAACGAGGAAGAGGTTGCTTCCGCAGCCGCCGGTTGTGATGTGCTCTTCCATCAGGCCGCGGTTAGATCGGTGCCGCGTTCTATGGAGATGCCGGGCCTTACGACGGATGCAAACGTGCGAGGGACTCTGAACGTGTTGCTTGCCGCAAAGCAGGAATCGGCACGCGTGGTGTTCGCCTCATCGTCGTCCGTCTATGGAGATGCAGAATCCTTTCCGCTGCGCGAAGACATGGTTCCTCTTCCTCGCTCTCCTTATGCAGCAAGCAAGCTCACAGGAGAGATCTATTGCGCAACGTGGTGGCGAGCATTCAACGTCCCGGCGATCTCCCTTCGATACTTCAACGTCTACGGGCCTCGCCAGGATCCGGCCAACGAGTATGCGACCGTGGTGCCCCGGTTCATCCTTGCCTGCCTGAACGGTGACCGTCCGATTGTGCATGGGGACGGTGAGCAGGCGCGCGACTTCACCTACATCGACGACACCGTCGAGGCGAACGTCCTTGCCGCACGCGCAGGCCAAGAGGCATTTGGCCGGGCCCTCAACGTGGGAGGCGGCCGCCAACCCACCTCGATCAACGCCATTCTCGCCAAGATTGCGGACCTCACCTCGGCGACGCCAAAGCCCGAGCACACAGACGAGCGGCCGGGCGACGTCCGCCTGACCGAGGCCGACATCTCGATGGCTACCTCTTACATCGGCTACCGGCCCAAAGTGTCTGTGGACGAAGGCCTCGATCGTACGGTTATGTGGTTCGGTGATCACTTCGGCACCAAAGAGGCCGGCTGATGCCGAGGGCAGTCGTTACCGGGGCGGCCGGTTTCCTCGGCTCGCATTTGTGCGAGCGGCTGCTGGCGGAAGGCTGGGACGTGCTCGGTTTCGACTCACTGTTGACCGGGAGCCCCGGCAACCTCTCCAACGCCAGCGGTAATGCCAGGCTTCGCTTCGAGCGTTACGACGTCACCAACTACCTCATGGTGGAGGGACCCGTCGACTGGGTGTTGCATTTCGCTTCGCCTGCATCTCCGCGCGACTACCTCGACCATCCCATCCCCACGCTCAAGGTCGGGGCAATCGGTACGTTTCGCGCACTCGGCGTCGCAAAGGCCAAGAACGCAGGCTTGCTGCTCGCCTCGACGTCAGAGGTCTATGGCGACCCCCAGGTTCACCCTCAGCCGGAGAGCTACTGGGGCCACGTGAACCCTGTGGGGCCGCGCGGCGTTTACGACGAGGCCAAGCGCTTCGCTGAGGCGATGGCTATGGCCTACCATCGGGTCCATGACATACCCGTGAAGATCGTTCGCATCTTCAACACCTATGGGCCGAGACTGCGAAAGAACGACGGGCGTGCCGTGCCCAACTTCATCTCTCAAGCTCTGGCGGGTCAACCGTTGACCGTTCACGGCGACGGCTCACAGACGAGATCGTTGTGCTACGTGGATGACCTCATCGAGGGCATCTGGCGGTTTCTAGTGTCGGACGCACTCGGCCCCATGAACATCGGCAACCCCAAGGAGGAAAGCGTGCTCGAGATAGCAAAGCTCGTGCGCGCGCTGACGGGAAGCAAGTCGGAGGTGACCTTCACCGAGCGCCCCGTCGACGACCCTGAGGTTCGTTGTCCCGATATCAGCCGCGCGCGGGCATGCCTTGGATGGGAAGCGAGCGTGCCGCTCGAGGTGGGGCTGGCAAGCACCATCGAGTACGCAAGGACGGCATGGGACGCTTAGCTCAGCCATTTGGAGTCCTTGAGCCGTCCGTCCGGAGTGGCCAAGCCATACC
>JACCZU010000279.1 GCA_013695835.1 Candidatus Aridivita willemsiae | reverse complement strand
CGTAGCTGTGACGGCCCCCATTTGCATTGACCTCCCGGCAAATCGTCGATGCGTTGCGGTCGATGCGACGGCCAATCGCCCTCACGGACAGGCCTTGCTCGAGACCGATGCGGATCTCGACCCGATCTTCGAGCGACAGCCGGTTGTCGCTTGGCTCCCACATCTCTTTGCGGATCACGCCCCCGAGCGGGCGCACCACCACGCCGACCGCGCCCTGAGACAGGTCGACGACCTCGGCTATCTGCTGCTGCGTCACCCCTTTCGCCGCGAGTCGGACGATCTGACGCCGCTTCTCAGGGGTGATCCTTCGCCACTGCTGCTTTGCCACGCGTCCCCTCCTCTCTGTCGGTGGACTTGAACATCCACCACCCGACGAGGTGTTGCGTGGATTACTTGAGGCCGCTGTCGCTATACGACGCGAGATCCCCACACTTGCTCGTCACTCTATTTCTCGGGACATGGGATAGGGTCACGCCTCAGATATTCCTGGCAGCCGATCCTTTACGGGGGTGATCGACGACGCGCGCCGAGCGATCGATTACGCGACAGACCGCGGCGTCGTGGTGATTGCGGCGGCCGGAAACGAGTTCTTCCCGCTCTGCGACGAGCCTGCGTTCAGCGCCGACGCTATTTGTGTGATTGCCACGACCGTCGAGGAGACCAAGGCCACCTACTCGAACTTCAACCTCAACGGGGGGCCCTTCAACGTCGTTCGGGCCCGGGTGGGGCCGCTTTCCTCTCTTGTGAGGAGAACATCATCTCCACCATTCCGAGCGGGGCTGGAGGCTTCTGCACCGAAAACGTCGGCACACCGGGCTACGATTTCTACGCGGGCACATCCATGGCCACTCCGCGCGTCGCCGGAATCGCCGCGCTGCTCACGGCCCAGGGTCGTAGTCGAGCCAATGTCGCACGGGTGCTCAAGTCGACGGCGCGTACTCCTCCGCTCAACACGCGCGGCACGTATACCCCGGCCTACGGCTTCCGCATCGTGGACGCCAAGGCCGCGGTTGCAGCACCCCGTTAGTCGGCGGCCGCAACTTCCAATCCAGCACTAATCGAAACGGTCGCCGGGCTCTAGTCTTAGGCCGCGCGCCAGCGCGGCGCCGTTCATCTCTTTTCTTCCTTCCATCTGGGCGGACGTGATCTCGAGGGGGCCACTGCCTGTGCCGGCAATGAGGGCGTCGTCGGCGCGCAGCTCACCGGGGGCCAGGGGCACGCCCTCGTCATCCACGAGCTCCACGCGGGCGATCTTCACGCGCCGGGCTCTGAAGGTCGTCCACGCGCCCGGCGCCGGGTTGAGACCGCGCACGTGGTTGCGGATCGCGCCCGCATCTCGATCCCATGAGATGCGCGCCTCCTCGGAACCGATCTTGGGCGCGTAGGTGGCGCGGCTCCCGTCCTGCGGCACAGGTGCGAGCGAGCCGTCCGCATACTTCATCACGCTCGGGACAAGCAGCTCGGCGCCGGCGAGCGCGAGGCGGTCGCCGAGCGTGCCCGCGCTGTCGTCGTGCTCGATCGCGAGCGCCTCGGTCGCAAGCACGGGGCCCTCGTCCATGCCCTCGGTCAACACCATGATCGACACACCGGTGACGTTGAGGCCGTCCATTACCGCGCGCTGCACCGGGGCCGCGCCCCTGTACGCCGGCAGCAGTGAGAAATGAACGTTCACGAAGCCGAGGCGGGGCACCTCGAGAAGCTCCTTGGGCAGGATCCGCCCATAGGCGACGACGACGCAGACATCGGGTCCGATCCGCTCGAGCTCGATCCGAAAGGCGGGATCTCTCGCCCGCCCGGGCTGGAGCACGGGAACCCCCGCCCTCAGCGCCGCCTCCTTGACCGGCGACGGGCGCGGCTTCATCCCCCGCCCAGCCGGGCGATCCGGGTTGGTGACGACGCCGGCAACATCGATCTCGGAGGCAAGCAGTGCGGCGAGGCTCGGGACCGCCCACTCAGGCGTTCCGAAGAAGACCGCCCTCAGAGCATCTCCTCTGCGCCGCCGGCACCTGGCCCGCGCGCGTGGGCGGGCCCCGGCGGCACAAGCCCGAGGGCCTGCTCGCGCAGCGTCCTGAGGGCCTCCTTGCGCTGTTCGTCGGGGAGATGGTCGATGAAAAGCACGCCGTCGAGGTGATCAATCTCGTGCTGGAAGATGCGAGCGAGCAGCTCGGCCCCCTCGATCATTACCGGCGCGCCGTCGGCGTCGACGCCCTCGACGCTCACCTCGGTGGCGCGCTCGACGTCGTAGTAGAGGCCGGGGATCGAAAGGCAGCCCTCCTCGCTCGTGATCTTGTCCTCCGAGCGCCTTGTGATGGCGGGATTTATGAGCGCACCGGCCTCGCCTTCGTGCTCGTAGACGAAGATGCGCTCGCTCACGCCGACCTGGGGGCCCGCAAGCCCGATGCCCGGGACGTCGCGCATCGTGTCGATCATGTCCTTGATGAGGCTCCTGTGGAGATCGGTCACGCGCTCAACGGGGCGCGCCTTCTGTCTGAGCACGGGATCACCCCATTCCCTTACCGCAAGCACTGCCATAGCCCGAGGACCCACCTCCCTGCATCATCGTACGGTCATGCCCTGCGATCTAATGCGGGTCGACATCGACGACCAGGCGGTTGCCGGCCGGCACGCGCCCGAGGATATCCCGCAGGACGCCCGCCACCTCGCGTGCATCGGGGCACTTGACGAGAAGCTCGAGCGATCCCGAGAGACCTGCCCGCCCCGCGCCCTTCGGCCCGGTGATGGGGCCGAGCACGCGCGCCTCGATCCCGGCACACGCCGCTATCACAGAGGCCACAAGCTCGTCTCTTCTCGGGCCTGAGGCAGTCACCCTGATCAGCTCCGAATAGGGGGGGTAGGCGAGCTCGGCGCGCGCCGGCAGCTCCCGGTCCAAAAAGAAGCGGTAGTCGGCCCTGACCAGGGCCTGCAAGGAGTGATGCGAGGGCTCTGACGTCTGGATGACTAGCCGGCCGCCCGACGCCGCAGGGCCGGCCCATTCGGCCATCTCGCTGAGGGCCTGATACGCAGTCTCGGCGGCCCTGAAACCCGGTCTGCGAATGAGCGCGTCGGCGTCGAGCACACCGACGAGGCCGACCTCCGGGCGCAGCGCCGCCTTGGTGCCGATCCAGGTGGTCACGTAAATGTCGGCGGGAGCGAGCCCGCCCGCTTCTTCGTCCCGCGTGCCGGCAAGCACGTCCGGGTCCATGCGGGCGACCGAGGCGCGCGGGAACGAGAGCGCCACCTGCTCGGCGAGCCGTTCGCTGCCGGCGCCGAGATACCTGAAGTTCTCTGCCCCACACGACGGGCAGGCGCGCGGGGTCCCCGCCGTCCAGCCGCAGCGCGGGCAGCGCACCTTTGCACCGGCGCGATCGAACGACACCCCCGCCTCGCAGCGCGAGCAACGCAGCGAACGCCTGCACGCCGCGCACCACATGGTACGGGCGAAGCCGCGGCGCGGCACGAGCAGCGCGACGCGCCCGCCGGCCCTTAGCGCGTCGTTCATGCGGCGGTGGAGCTCGTGGGACAGGGCGCGCTCGCCGGGAGCAGGGACAAGCTCGATAATCGGGCGCGCTGCCTTGATGGCAGCCCGGGTGGGCTCGACGACCCTGGCGGCGCCTGAGATCATCTGCGCGCCAAGCTCGAGCGACGGGGTCGAGCCGACGAGCACGCACACGGCGCCCTGGATTCGGGCGCGCTCGACCGCGACCCGGCGCGCGTCGTAGCGCGGAGAGCGGTCCTCTTTGTAGGTGCGGTGATGTGCCTCGTCCACGACCACGACGCGCAGGTCGGGCATCGGAGCAAGAACCGCGGCGCGCCCCCCAGCGCCGAGGCCGTGTCCCCGCGCAAGGGCGAGCCACGAGCGCGCACGCTCGCCGTCCGACACGCCGCTGTCGACCCTGGCCGTGGCCGGCCAGCGTGCGGTGAGCCCGTCAAGGACTGCCGAGCCGTAGCGCACCTCGGGCACAAGCACAAGCGCCGACCCGCCCCGGCTTCGAGCCGCTGCCGCAACGAGATCGGAGATGAGCGCCGCCCGGTCGTGTCCTGGGAGGGGGCGGAGCGCCCACACGCCGGCCGCACCCGACTGCACCGCAGCCGCGAGCTCCGGGCCGCCAAGGTAGTGGGCGAGGGGGCCCCCATCGGCTCCGCCGGTAAGCGGTTCCACCTCCCGCCTCGCCACCCTGACGCGCGGCGGCGCCATTCGACGGAAGACGGCCCCCCGTGGCGCTGCGTAGCGGATCGCCACCCACTCGAGCAGGCGCTCCAAGGGCTCGGGCACAAGCACCTCGTCGACGACAAGCCCGAGCACGGCCGCAAGCTCCCGCTCCCCCACCGCTTCCGGCGGGCGCTCCGGCCCGTGCACGACGACCCCTCTTACGTTGCGCCCACCGAGGGGCACACGCACTAAAGACCCGGCGGCAAGCCCTGCCAATCCCTCCGGGACTAAGTAGTCGAAGGTCCTGTCGAGGCGCCACGCGGCCACGAGCGGCACCACGGAGACGATCTCCGGCATGTGCGCCGGGAGCTAGTGAAGCGGCGTCACGAGCACAGTCGCCGGAGCTCGTCGACGGCGTCGGTTCGCTCCCACGTGAAGCTCTTGTCCGATCGCCCGAAGTGGCCGTAGGAGGCGGTCTGCTGATAGATCGGCTGAAGGAGGTCGAGGTCGCGGATAATGGCCGCAGGACGGAGATCGAAGATCTCGTCGATGGCCTTGCCGATGACCTCGGGTGCGACCTTCTCGGTCCCGAACGTGTCGGAGTAGATCGCCAGCGGGTGGGCCACGCCGATGGCATAGGCGATCTGGATCTCGAAGCGGTCGGCGAGACCGGCGGCTACCACGTTCTTGGCCACGTGGCGGGCCGCATAGGTCCCCGAGCGGTCGACCTTGGAAGGGTCCTTACCGGAGAAGGCCCCCCCTCCGTGGCGGGCCATGCCCCCGTAGGTGTCGATGATGATCTTGCGCCCCGTCAATCCGGTGTCGCCCTTGGGGCCGCCGATCTCGAAGATACCGGTCGGGTTGACGAGGATGTCGACGTCTTGTGCATCGAGGCTCGCCGGCGTCATCGGCTCGATCACGTGCTGAACGAGATCGGGCTTCAACAGCGTTTCAATGTCGACGTTGGGTTGGTGCTGGCTCGAGCACACGACCTTCTCGAGTGTCTTTGGGATCCCGTCCTCGTAGCCGATCGTGACCTGTACCTTGCCGTCCGGCCGCAGATAGGGGAGGACCCCGGCCTTGCGAACCTCGGCCATCCTCTGCGCGTAACGGTGCGCAAGCCAGATCGGCATCGGCATGAGATCTTCGCTCTCGTTGCATGCGTAGCCGAACATCATCCCCTGGTCGCCCGCACCCTGCGAATCGAGGGCAGCGTCGACCGCTTCGCCGGCGCGCTCCTCGAGGGCGTGTTCGACGCCGGCCGAGATGTCGTCCGACTGCTCCTGGATAACAACGGTCACGCCGCAGGTCTCACCGTCGAATCCGATCTTCGAGCTCGTATAGCCGATGTCTGTTATGACCCTCCTCACGACGGAGGGGATGTCGACGTAGGTGCTCGTGGTTATCTCACCTGCGACCACGACGAGGCCGAGCGTGATGAGCGTCTCGCACGCGACCCGGCCCCTCGGGTCATTCGCGAGGATGGCGTCGAGCACGGCGTCCGAGATCTGATCGGCAACCTTGTCGGGATGTCCCTCGGTGACCGACTCGGAGGTGAACATTCGCATGCCGTCGTGATTGCTCATTCAGGGCGTCCTTTGTCCGTTGCCACAAGATGGAGTCAAAATCACTCGGGCGGTTGCCGGCCACCGACGAGCTCCGCCACCAGATCGATCAGGATTGCGGCGAGACCCTGCTTGGTGACCAACCCGACGTCGGCGACGCCGTGGGGGCCGGCGATGACTGCCCTGTTCGTGGGCACGTCGAACCCCGAGTCCGAGCTGCCCACGTCGTTGGCCACTATAACGTCGGCCCCCTTTGATCGTCTCTTTGAGACGGCGAGCTCGGCGAGCCGCTCGGGGTCGGGCTCGGTCTCGGCGGCGAAGCCGATCAGCACCCCCCCCGGCTTGCGCAGGCCGGGATCGGCACCGAGCTCGCCGAGGATGTCGGTCGTCGGCACGAGCGTGACCTCGGGGGGCCCTGCGGCCTTTTTGAGCTTGGCCGGCGCGCTTAGCTGTGGCCTGAAGTCGGCCACGGCGGCGGCCTTGATGATGATGTCGCAAGCTGGGGCGGCCTTTAGCACGGCGGTGCGCATCTCCTCGGCCGTCCTCACGGCTACGACGTCGACGCCGGGGCCGGCCGTCAGCTGCGAAGGCCCAGACACGAGCGTGACCTCGGCCCCCCGCGCTGCGGCCGTCTCGGCGATGGCGTAGCCCATCCGCCCCGACGAGCGGTTGCCGATGAAGCGGACCGGATCGATGGGTTCCTGGGTGCCGCCGGCGGTCACGAGCACGGCCCGGCCGGCGAGGGCGCGGGAGCGGCCAAGCGCCAGGACGGCGGCCTCGACGATGGCGTCGGGCTCGGCCATGCGCCCGGGGCCGAAGTCCCCAGAGGACAGCGCGCCGGAGTCCGGCCCGACCATCGTGACCCCTCTGGCCTCGAGGGTCCGCACGTGGGCGGCCGTAGCAGGATGCTCCCACATCTCCGCGTGCATGGCCGGCGCCGCGACCACGGGACAACGCGCAGTCAGCATGACCGCCGAGAAGAGGTCGTCGGCGAAACCGAGGGCCATCTTGGCCAGCGCATTGGCGGTTGCAGGGGCGACCACGGCGAGGTCGGCGTCGCGCGCCAGCTCGACGTGTGGCGCATCGGCCTCGGCCCCGAAGATGGCGGTGGCGACGGGGTTGCCGGTCACGGCGGCAAAGGTCTGGGCCCCCACGAAACGCTCGGCGGACGCGGTCATGACCACTCTTACATCTATGCCCATCTGGGCGAGGCTGCGGGCGACCTGGACGACCTTGTAGGCGGCGATCCCGCCGGTGATGCACACAAGGACCTTGCGGCCCTCCACCTGGGCCACCTTGGCCACCTGGACCGTGGGGCTACTTGACCGAGTCGGTGGTGCGCTCGAACGTGACCTTCTTCTCGGCGATCTCTTGGAGCGAGATCGAAAGGGACTTGGGCGCACGCTCGGCGCTTAGGGGCACCTGAGGGGGCGTGAAGTCCCCAACGCCCTCTCCGAGCTGGCTGAAGTAGGAGTTGATCTGACGGCTCCGCTTGGCCGCCAGGATCACAAGCGTGTACTTGGAATCCACGCTATCGAGCAGGGTTTCGATCTTGGGTTCGATCATCTAGAGCAGTCCTTTCTGGGGTTTTAGTTGGTCCATTATACGAAAGAGCTCGCCCACGGCTTTGCCGACGCTCTCGTTGACGACGATGTGGTCGTAGAGGCCTTTGTTCTTGACCTCATCGTAGGAGGCCAGCAGGCGCCTTGACAGGCTCTGGGGGTCCTCCGTGCCCCTCCCCCTCAGGCGCAGGGAGAGATCGTCGAGCGATGGCGGCTCGATGAAGACAAGCACCGCCTCCGGCGCCGCCCTCTTGACAGCCGTGGCGCCCTGGACATCGAGCTCGCAGATGACGAGGTACCCGTCGGCCAGAGCCGTCTCGACCGGCGCCCGCGGCGTCCCGTAGTAGTTGCCGAAGACCTCGGCCCACTCGAGAAGCTCTCCCCGGTCGCGCATTCCCATGAACTCGGCAGCAGACACGAACAGGTAGTCGCGCCCGTGCTGCTCGCCCATGCGGGCCGGGCGGGTGGTCGCCGACACCGATAGCCAGACGTCGTCCCTCAGCGCGAGGAGGCCTTGCACGACCGTGCCCTTGCCGGCCCCAGACGGCCCCGAGACCACGACGAGCCTCTCCATGGCCGGCCCAGGGGGGGTCATCGCTGCCTGGACACCGCTACCTCCGCGCCAGCTCGTCGAGAAGGTGCTCCTGCTGCTTGGCGCCGAGCCCCCTCATCCTGCGGGACTCAGAGATGTCGAGCCGCTCCATCATCTTGTGCGCCCTCACCTTTCCCACGCCGGGCAGTGACTCGAGCACTGCCGACACCTTCATCTTGCCCACGATGTCGTTGTCGGTCTGGTCGAGGAGATCCTTCAGGCTGATCTGGCCGCTCTTGAGCCGCGCTTTGATGTCGACCCTCTTGCGGCGCGCCTCGGCTGCCTTGGCCAGGGCCTCCTTGCGTTGCTCCTCTGTGAGGGGAGGTGGCATAGGCATGCGGGCGTCCTCCTTGTCGTGGTTCGTTGCGTCTGGCCGCTTCGGGCCCAAGGGCTGCCGAAAGGATGCAGCAGTATAGGCAACCGATTCGCTCCCCGCCCGCCGCTTGTTCCCCCACCCTTTGCTCAGGCGCCGAGCCGCCGGCTGCCCGGATCCTGAAGCGGCACTCCCGCCGCACACAATGGGCAGGCGCCGGCGTCCCACGCACTCGCCTCGAGCCGCACGAGGGCCTTGAAGGGCACGGCGAAGCCCCCTGAGCCGGCGGCTGTGCGATCGACGAGCGCGCCGACGCCGGCGGGCGCGGCCCCAGAAGCGGCGACGAGGTCGATGAGCTCGCGGGCCGATCCCCCCGTGGTGACGACGTCCTCGACGACGAGCACGCGTTCTGCGGGCTCAAGGCCAAAGCCGCGGCGAAACTGCATGCGGCCCTCGACCCGCTCGGCGAACACGCTTCTGGTTCCGGCCGCCAGTGCGGTCGCGAAGCCGAGCACGATCGCGCCGACGGCCGGCGAGGCGACGACATCAAAGGCGCCGGAGAAGCTCTCGGCGATGGCCTCGGCGCACCTGGCGGTCGGCGCCGGCTGCTCGAAGAGGCGAAACTTCTGGACGAAGACGTCGGAATGGCGGCCCGAGGACAGCAGAAAGTGACCCTTCAGGATCGCCCCCCGCTCCTCGAGGAGCCGCCCGACCTCCGCGCTCACCGGTGTCCCAAGTCCGCGCTCAGACGACGGCGAGCTCCGCCGCCAGCGTGCGCGCAGCGGCGGCGGGGTCCGGCGCCGCAGTGATCGGCCGGCCGACGACGATGAGGTCGGCGCCGAGGGCGACGGCCTCACGGGGGCCGAGCGTGCGCCGCTGATCTCCCGCTGGTGCGCCCTGCACCCTGATGCCTGGGACCACGAGGAGCGGACCACCGCCGTCGCTCGGCCCGAACCGCTCCCTCAGGGCCCCAACTTCCAGTGGTGAGCACACGAGGCCGGGCGCGCCTGCCTGAAGAGCGGTTTCCGCGAGGCGCACAACCGCCTCGAGGGGCGAACCCGTCATCCCCACCCGCTCGAGCTCCTTGGCATCGAGACTCGTGAGCACGGTCACGGCCAGGATCTTGAGATCGAGTCCGGCCGCGCCCACAGCAGCAGCGATCATGGCGCGCCCGCCCGCAGCGTGCACGGTCATGTAGGAAGCGCCGATCCTGGACAGCGCGGCGGCGGCATGGCCGACCTGATCGGGGATGTCGTGGGCCTTGAGGTCGGCGAACACGGGGCGCCTGGGGGCTAGGCGGGTTATGAGCTCGGGGCCTGCGCTTACAAACGCCGACAACCCGACCTTGAACACCCCGACGTGAGCCTCGGTCGCGGCTGCCACCGCAAGCGATGCCTCGGTATCTGTGCCGTCTAGGGCGAGGCAGATGCGGCCCGGCCCCGGCCACTCCCGGGCCCGGCTCGGCGGGCCCTCGGGATGATCGGGAGAATCGGCCCGGCTCGGCGGGCCGGCGGGACGCGGGGTGCGGCCCACCGCCGTCATCCCACGAGCTCGACGGCGCCGACGAGCTCGGCCACCGTGGCCGCCCCGTGGGAGGCCATCAGCTCGCTCAGGCCGCCGGCAACCTCGAGGGCAGAGCGCGGGTTGATGAAGTTGGCCGTGCCGACCGCCACCGCCGTTGCGCCGGCAAGGATCATCTCCAGGGCGTCGGCGGCAGAGGAGATCCCCCCCTGGCCGATGATCGGCACCCCCGGATGGGCCCTGTGGACCTCGTGGACCGCCCTCACCGCTATGGGGCGTATTGCGGGCCCCGACAGGCCCCCGACGGTCCCGGCGAGCTTTGGCCGCCTCGTATTCACGTCGATGGCCATCCCAAGGACGGTGTTGATGAGCGAAAGCCCGTCGGCCCCGGCGGCGACGGCAGCCGCCGCGATGTCGCCGACGGACGTGACGTTGGGCGACAGCTTCGCGAACAGCGGTACCGCCGGGAGCGCGCGCTTGACCTCTGACACCACCCTCGCCGTGGCCGCCTCGGAGTGAGCGAACATGTTGTCTCTGTCCTCGAGGTTCGGGCACGAGATGTTGACCTCGACACCTGCGATCCCTCCTCCAGCGGCAGCAAGTCTGGCCGCAACCCCGGCGAACTCGTCGACGGTGTTGCCCGCTATCGAAGCGATGACGGTCGCCTTGCGCCGCACAAGCCACGGCAGGTCTTCGGAGATGAAATGTGCCACTCCCCTGTTCTGTATCCCGATGGCGTTGAGCATCCCCGACGGCGTCTCGCACATGCGCGGGGTCGGCTTGCCTTTCCACGGCTCGAGCGTCATCGACTTGGTTATGAGCCCGCCCAAACGCGCGATGTCGACGAAGCCCGAGGCCT
Source organism: Candidatus Aridivita willemsiae (assembly GCA_013695835.1). Classification (GTDB taxonomy): domain Bacteria; phylum Actinomycetota; class CADDZG01; order CADDZG01; family WHSQ01; genus JACCZU01. The sequence goes on along the minus strand of JACCZU010000279.1, from coordinate 20,929 downwards.
CCCGGCCGGCGCCGAAAGTTCCTGATGCCGCAAGCACCGGGTTCTTGAGCCTGATGCCGGCAAGGTCGACCGCAAGAGATGGGCGGGTCATCTCAGTTACCCGGTGGAGAGTGCTCAGCACCGGCCCCAGCGGGAACGTGCTGCGCTCGAGGAGGCGCGGCCGGGGGTGGGACGAGCTCAGAGGCGAGGTCGATGGTGTCGGGTGCTGCGATGTGATCGCTCCATATGACCTGCGACCCGTCGAAGACCGGCCCCTCAGTACACGAGCGCGCGTACAAGACGCCGCCCGACCCCGACCCTCCTTTCTTGCGGCGCACCCTGAGCGGGATCACGCACGACATGCACACCCCGAAGCCACACGCCATGAGCTCTTCAACGGCAACCTGCACCGGCAGCTTGGCGGCCCCGCAGACCCCTGCGACGGCTTCGAGCATGGCGTGCGGGCCGCACGTGTAGACGACTTCGCTCCCGCATCGCTCGATCGTCGGCCCAAGGACATCGGTCACGACACCCGTGTCGCCTGCGGAGCCGTCCTCGGTCGTGATGCGGCATATCGAAGCGAGGCGACGCGCGTCCATGGCGTTCAATAACAGCTCCGAGGTGCGCGCCCCGAGGACGACGTCGATGCGGTGGCCCGCCTCGCGCAGCCGTGCGGCAAGGAAGAAAAGGGGTGCAGCTCCGATCCCACCGCCGACCAGAAGGCAGCGTGAGTGCTTCTTGGGGAGGCGAAACCCGTTGCCGAGCGGGCCCATGACGTCGAGCTTGTCGTGCACATCAAGCGCGGCGAGCTCCTCTGTGCCGGGTCCCCTTATGTCGAAGATGATCTCGAACGTCGACGCCCACCCGCCCTGTTTGTGGACCCTGTAGACGGAAAAGGGCCGCCGCAGAATGTGGGCCGTGCGCCCCACCGGCCTGACGTTGACGAACTGCCCGGGGGCGACGCTCTCGGCCACCGCAGGCGCCACCACCGTCAAGGAGTAGTAGTCCTCTCCTTGTTTCTTGCGAGACAGAACCTCTCCCATCACAAGAGATGCGCTCATCGGTTCGGCCCAGTTACCGAGGCATCGAGCCCGAGGTAGCTCTGGAGGGAGCGAACGTCGTTCTCGGCTCGAAGCAGCGCCTCGATCGCCTGAACGGCGGCCGCCATCCCGGCCATGGTCGTTATGCAGGCGACTCCGGCCCTAACCGCTGCCGTTCGGATGAAGTACCCGTCGGAGCGCGGCCCGCGTCCGAGCGGGGTATTGAACACCATGTCGATGTCCCCAGCGACGATGCGGCGGGCGATGTCGGGACCTCCTGCCCCTCCCGGCCCTCCTGCCCCTCCCGCCCGGGGTATCCGGCCATGGATCGCCGCTGGGTCGGAGAGCTTGGGAACGACCTCGACCTCGACTCCGGCGCGCTCGAGCACCCCTGCTGTCCCCACCGTCGCCACAAGCCTGAAGCCGAGGTCCGCGAGGCGCTTGGCCGGGAAGATCACCGACCTCTTGTCCCGGTTGGCGACCGAGATGAAAACTGTCCCCTTGAGCGGGAGGTGGACGCCTGCGCCCGTCTCGGCCTTGGCGAAGGCAAGCCCGAAGTTCGCGTCAATGCCCATGACCTCTCCCGTTGAGCGCATCTCAGGCCCGAGCACCGTGTCTGCGCCGGGGAAGCGGTCGAAGGGCAAAACGGCCTCCTTGACGGCGACGTGGCCAAGCCCGCTGTGACCAATCTCTTTGGCGGGGAGCAAACCCTCGGCTCTCAAGTCTCTAAGCGTCGCACCGCTCATTACGCGCGCAGCCACCTTGGCGAGGGGGACGCCAGTCGCCTTGGAGATGAACGGGACCGTGCGGGAGGCGCGCGGGTTCGCCTCGATCACATACACGGCTTCACCCTTGATGGCGCACTGGAGGTTGATCAGCCCCCTTATGCCGAGGGCTTCGGCGAGAGCGCGCGTGTGACTGATGACCGTGTCGACCTGGTCGTCACCGAGGGTGAGCGGCGGCAGCGTGCACGCCGAGTCGCCCGAGTGGATGCCCGCCTCCTCGATGTGCTCGAGAACTCCGCCGACGTAGAGCTCCGAGCCGTCGAACACCGCGTCGCAGTCGACTTCAATCGCACCCTCGAGGAACTTGTCGATAAGCACCGGATACTGCGACGACACTGCCGCAGCGGCACGCATGTAGCGCTCGAGCGAAGATTCCTCGTAGACGATCTCCATGGCGCGGCCCCCGAGCACGAACGACGGCCTCACGAGCACCGGGTAAGCGATCGAGCGGGCGACAACGAGGGCCTGTTCGATCGAGCGCGCCACAGCACCGGGAGGATGCGGGAGGCCGAGGTCGGCGAGCACGTCTCCGAACAGCTTTCTGTCCTCGGCCCTCTCGATCGCTGCCGGCGTCGTCCCCATGATCGGGACGCCGGCCTTCTCGAGCCGCTGCGCAAGCTTGAGTGGGCTCTGTCCACCGAGCTGCACCATGACCCCTTGCGGCCGCTCGCGCTCGATGACGTTCATAACGTCTTCGAAGCTGAGAGGCTCGAAGTAGAGCCGATCGGAGGTGTCGTAGTCGGTGGAGACGGTCTCGGGATTGCAGTTGACCATCACCGACTCGTAGCCTGCGTCGCGCAGCGCGAAGGCGGCATGCACGCAGCAGTAATCGAACTCGATGCCCTGCCCGATCCGGTTGGGGCCCGAGCCCAGGATCACAACGCGCGGCCGCTCCCCCTCGCGCACCTCGTCTTCGTCTTCATAGGTCGAGTAGTAATACGGAGTCTCGGCCTCGAACTCCGCTGCGCAAGTGTCGACGGTCTTGAAGGTCGGGAGCACGCCAAGAGCAGTCCTGTGTGTACGCACATCGTCTTCTGTGGTGGCTGTGAAGCGCGCGAGCTGGGCGTCTGAGAACCCGAGTCGCTTGGCCCAACGGATGTCGGCTTCGTCCATGGCATCGAGGGCCGCACCCTCGAGCCTTCTCCGCGCCGCAGCGATCACCGCCACGCCGCCAACGAACCACGGATCGAGGCTCGATACGCGCGCCGCTTCACCGCAGTCCATCCCCCTGTGAAGCGCCTCTTCCAGGTAAAGCAGCCGCCGTTCGCCGGGATGGGCAAGCGCTCCCTCTAGATCCTCCGGCAGGTCAGGGGCGACCGGCCCGAGGCCGTCCCAGCCGGCCTCGAGCGAGCGAAAACCCTTTTGCAACGCCTCGGGGAAGGTCCGGCCTATCGCCATCACCTCGCCCATCGACTTCATCTGGCTCGTGAGCTCGTGGTCGGCGGCGGGGAACTTCTCGAACGAGAAGCGAGGGATCTTCACGACGACGTAGTCGATCGAAGGCTCGAACGACGCCGGCGTCTTTGTGGTGATGTCGTTTCTGATCTCATCAAGTGTGTAGCCGACCGCGAGCTTTGCTGCGATCTTGGCAATCGGGAAACCCGTTGCCTTCGAAGCGAGCGCGCTCGAACGCGACACGCGCGGGTTCATCTCTATGACGATGCGGCGCCCGCTCGTAGGATCGAGCGCGAACTGAACGTTCGAACCACCCGTTGCCACCCCTATCGCGCGCATGCAGCGCGCAGCGTCGTCCCGCATCCCCTGATACTCGACATCGGTCAAGGTCATGGCCGGCGCAACTGTGATCGAGTCGCCGGTGTGGACCCCCATGGGATCGACGTTTTCGATCGAGCAAACGACCACCACGTTGTCGGCGCAGTCGCGCATCAGCTCGAGCTCGAGCTCTTTCCAGCCCACGAGCGACTCCTCGACAAGCAGCTCCCCGATGGTCGAGAGGCGGAGCCCGCGCGCGGCAACGACCTCCAGCTCAGCCGCATCGTGCACCACCCCCGAGCCTCCTCCGCCGAGCACGTAGGACGGCCGCACGATCACCGGATAGGCGAGTTCCTCGGCAACTTCGAGGGCGTCGCCGGCCGAATAGGCAAACTTGGAGCGCGCTACATCGAGCCCGGCGTCGATCATCGTTTCCTTGAACAGACGGCGATCCTCAGCGCGGCGGATTGACTCGACCCCAGCGCCGATGAGCTCCACTCCAAAGGCGTCGAGGACGCCGGAAGAGGACAGCTCAACGGCGACGTTGAGCCCAGTCTGGCCCCCCATCGTCGGCAGGCACGCATCGGGGCGCTCGGCTTCGATGACCTTGGCGACGTATTCGGGGGTGACGGGCTCGATGTAGGTGTGATCGGCGAACTCGGGATCGGTCATGATCGTGGCCGGATTCGAGTTGATGAGGGTGACCTCGTAGCCCTCAGAGCGCAGCACCTTGCACGCCTGCACGCCCGAGTAGTCGAACTCGCACGCCTGGCCGATGACGATAGGCCCCGAGCCGATCACGAGGATCTTGCTGAGATCCCGGCGCGCGGGCATGTCAGCCGCCCTTCCAGGACACCGAGATCGAGCCCGCCCCTACTTGCGATTCGCCCCCTTGGCTTCGGCCTTCCGGCCCTCGCGTGCCCTCTTCTTGCGCTGCCTGTCCTTCCTCCATCGCACGATCTTGCGGTCTCCTCGGCCCACCGTCCGCTCCTTCCTCCAGCTCAGGGTGAGCACTCAATCTATGTGCGCTTCCGCCGGCTGTAAATCGACCGGCTCGAAGCGCTCGATGAGCGTGCGGAAGCCGACAAACAGATAGCGGGAGTCGTGGGGGCCTGGGCCTGCCTCGGGGTGGTACTGAACGCTGTAAGCGACTCCGGGGACCTCGAGGCCCTCGACCGTGCCGTCGTTGAGGTTTGTGTGGGTGAGGACGGCGCCGGCGCGCTCGAGCGAGGACTCGTCGACGGCAAAGCCGTGGTTCTGACAGGTGATCTCGATAGGTGCCCGCCCACCCGGTCGTCCGGCGCCGGGCCCCGCGACCGCTTTGACGGGGTGGTTGGCGCCCCTGTGCCCGAACGGCAGCTTGTAGGTCGCCGCACCGAGCGCGAGGGCGAGGAGCTGGTGGCCGAGGCATATTCCGAATACCGGGATACGCCCGACCAGGATACGAAGCGCCTCGATCGCGTACCCGACCGGTTCGGGATCGCCGGGGCCGTTGGACAGGAACACGCCGTCGAAGCCGCCTGCGAGCACGGCGGCGGCGGGAGTCGAAGCGGGGACGACGGTCACCTCGCACCCGGTCGCGACGAGGAGATCCAGGATGTTGCGCTTCATGCCGAAGTCAAACGCCGCTATCGAAAGCGTCGTGGCCCCGCCGGGACGGGGCAGCAGCTCATGGGTCGGGCGGGAGAGCTCACCGCCCGCCGCGTAGCCGGAGCCGGCGCGGCCGGCGAGCTCGGCCTGCCCGTAGGTGTAAGAGGTAGGAGTGGTTACCTCTATGGCGAGGTCGCGCCCCACAAGCCCGGGCGCCGAGCGGGCCACGTCGACGAGCTCGCCGGGCTCGGTGATCTCGTTCGACACGGCGCCCCTCATCGCGCCGGCCGAGCGGATGTGGCGCGTCAGCCTGCGAGTATCGACTCCGGTGATGCCCGGGACCCCGTGCCGGACGAGGTAGTCGTCGAGCGTCCCTGTGGAGCGCCACGACGACGGCTCCTCCCTCAGCTCGCGCATGACGAAGCCGCCGACCCACGGGCGATGCGATTGGTCGTCAAGGTCGTTCACGCCGGTGTTGCCGATGTGAGGAGTTGTCATCGCCACGATCTGGCCGTGATAGGAGGGATCGGTGAGCACCTCCTGGTAGCCGGTCATTGCGGTGTTGAAGCAGACCTCCCCTGTGGCCGTGCCGGGGGCGCCGCACGCCTCGCCACGCCACACGGCGCCGTCCTCGAGGGCAAGCAGCGCCGCCTCGCCCCGCGGCGCGCCCATGGCCACCTCAGGCATCCACGGCTGCGCCCAGCGGAGCGCCGTCGCGGGCCGTCTCAGAGCCGCCAAAGAAGGTGTGCAGCACCCTGCCGGTGAGCACGCGGCCGGCAAAGGGCGTATTGCGCGCCGTCGAGGCCCACCGGGCCGGGTCGACCGTCACGCTTCCATGCGGGTCGAACACCACAACGTTGGCGGGTGCGCCTGGGGCCAGCGGGCCGCCGTGGCCGTCGAGGCCGAGGATGCTCGCCGGCGTGCTCGCCAGGCGCGCCACCGCCTGCATGAGGGTCAGGTGCCCCGGCGCCACAAGCTCGGTGATCGTCAGCCCGAGCGCGGTCTCGAGCCCTGCGATGCCGGGAGGGGCGTAGGTGAGCTCCTGGTCCTTTTCTTCGGGGGCGTGGGGGGCATGGTCGGTGGCGATCGCGTCGATGGTTCCGTCTGCAAGCCCGGCCACGATCGCGGCGCGGTCGGCGCCGGTCCTCAGCGGCGGGTTGACCTTGGCATTGGGGTCGTAGCCGTCGAGCGCGGCGTCGGTAAGGGTGAAATGGTGGGGGGTCGCCTCGGCCGTCACCGCAGCGCCCTCCGCCTTGGCGCGCCGGACGAGCTCGACGGTGCCTGCGGTCGAGACGTGCAGGAGGTGCAGCCTGCACCCGGTGAGCTTGGCCAGGGCGATGTCGCGCGCAGCCATGATCTCCTCGGCCTCGGCCGGGATGCCGCGCAGACCGAGCACGCTCGCGCGCTCTCCCTCGTGCATCTGGCCGCCCGCCGCAAGCGCGGCATCCTCACAATGCTCGGCATAGATCGCGTCGAAGCCGGCGAGGTACTCCATCGCCCTGCGGGCAAGGAGGCTGTTCTGCACTCCGTTGCCGTCGTCGGTGAAAAGCCTCACGCGCGCAGGCGACATCGCCATCTCGCCCAGATCGGCGAGCTTGTGGCCTTCGAGGTTGCGGCTGAGAGCGCCGGCAGCGACGACCTCAACGAGGCCGACGGCGCGGCCCGCGCGCCAGACCTTCTCGACGACCGAAGCGCTGTCGGCCACGGGATCGGTGTTTGGCATGGCGCAGATTGCCGAGTACCCGCCGCAGGCGGCCGCGGCCGAGGCGGAGGCGATCGTCTCTTCGTCCTCGCGTCCCGGCTCCCTCAGGTGCGCATGCATGTCAACGAACGCGGGGGCGACGACCGCGCCCGACGCATCGATTCGCTCGGCGTCCGGCGCATCGATTCGCTCGGCTACCCCGGCGACGACGCCTTCGGCGATGAGGACATCGGCGTGCCCATCGCGCCCCGACGCCGGATCGACGACGCGTCCTCCAGAGATGAGGTAGCGGCTCATGCTCCCGTCACCCCTGCGGCGACCTCGGCGTCGTCGGTGCGCCCGAGCATTAGATAAAGCAGGCTCATGCGGACGGCGAGCCCGTTGGCGACCTGGTCGAGGATGATCGAACGGGGAGACTCCGAGACATCTGCGGCGATCTCGACCCCGCGATTCATCGGCCCAGGGTGCATCACGAGCGCATGCTCGGGCAGGTGCGCCAACCTCTTCGAGTTGAGGCCCCACAGGGCGGCGTATTCGCGCAGGCTTGGGAGCAGCTGCTCGGACTGGCGCTCGGCCTGCACACGCAGCACATAGCAGACGTCGAGGTCCACAAGGATCGCATCGAGGTCGTAGCTGACCTCCACCCCCCACGACCTCACCCCTGGAGGGATGAGGGTCGGGGGGCCGCATACCGTCACCGCCGCCCCCATCGTCACGAGCGCCTTGATGTTCGAGCGCGCCACCCGGGAGTGAACGATGTCGCCGACGATCGCGACCTTCAGGTCCGAGAGGTCTTTGAACCGCTGCCTCATGGAAAAGAGATCGAGGAGCGCCTGAGTGGGATGCTCGTGCGCCCCATCGCCGGCGTTGATGACGCTCGCCGTGGCCCACTGCGAAAGCTGCTGCGGGGCGCCTGAGGACCCGTGCCGCACAACGATCGCGTCGACGCCCATGGCTTCGAGGGTCCATGCTGTGTCCTTGAACGACTCACCCTTTGCGACGCTCGACTTGGAGTCGGCTGAGAAGTTGATGACATCGGCAGAGAGCCGTTTGGCTGCAAGCTCGAACGAGATGCGGGTCCGGGTCGACGCCTCGTAGAAGAGGTTGCACACGGTGCGCCCGCGCAGCGTCGGCAGCTTCTTGATCGGACGGTCGGTCACTCCCTGTAGCTGCTCTGCCGTGTCCAGGATGTGTGTGATGTCGCCGGCCGACAGCTGATCCATCGACAGAAGGTGTTTGATCATTTTTTCTCCCCAATGAGGACGACGTCGTCGCCGTCGATCTCCCTGACGTGGACCCTTACCGCCTCGCCGGCCGCAGTGGGAAGGTTCTTTCCGACGTGATCGGGGCGGATCGGGAGCTCCCTGTGCCCCCGATCGACAAGGACGGCGAGCCGGATAGCGCGCGGCCGCCCCAGGTCCAAGACGGCGTCGAGCGCCGCCCTTATCGTGCGGCCCGTGTAAAGCACGTCGTCGACGAGCACAACGACGCGGCCGTCGAGGTCGACGGGAACGGTGGTCGACTCGAGCCGGCGCGGCCCCCGCAGCGCCACATCGTCCCGGTATAGCGCGACGTCGATGGCCCCCGAGGGAAGGTCGTCGCCCTCGAAAGAGGCAATGGCCGCAGCAATGCGCTCGGCGAGGGGGGCGCCGCGCGTCCTGATCCCGAGGACGACAAGATCACCGGTGCCCCGGTTGGCCTCGACGATCTCGTGTGCGATGCGGACAAGTGCCCTGCGAACCTCGTCTGGATCCATGACCTGCGCCTTGACCGTGAAGTCCCCGCCCGGAGCGCCGGCGGCGACGGGGGTGCCGGGGGCTCCAGCGGCGCCGGGGGCCATCAAAAAACGCCCGCCGGCCACCGGCGGGCGTTCGCGTTTGAGTAGCTCAAGTCCTGCTCCTTTCCGGCCTCACAGTGCCGAGTTAAAGGATCTCGTCGCTCACCCTACAACGCGCCGACCCGCCCGTGTGGGTTTCCTGAGCTCTCCTTCGCTATGTCTCCTCAGGTCCTCCTGGCGAGCTTGGCGAGACGACCTACGTTTATGCTCCAGCCGATTCCGAAGGCGGTGTCCGTAAAGATCTGGTCATCATCGGGCCTCCACAGGGAGTTTCTTATGCGCTCGGGCGTCGGCGGGCGAAAGTCATAAGGCACAACGCCGGCCACGTGGCCGTGCCACTGCCGCTCGCCGGGCGGGCTCTGGAGCTCCTTGGCGACCGCGGCGGCCCCGAGGCCCCACCACACCAAGCGCATGAATCTTGCCAACGGATTCTTTTTTTTCGCCATTTGCCTCTCCCAACCTGGATGTGCCGTGCCTGAGCGATCCCGACAGATTACCTACGCCGCCGAGGGCTTCGCTACCTGACGCTGCGGGTTTCCGCCACGCGGCCGAGCACGCCGTTGACGAAGCGGCCGGAATCCTCGGTCGAAAGCGTCTTGGCCAACTCGACGGCCTCATTGATCACCACGGCCACGGGAACATCCAACCTGCACGACAGCTCGAACGCCCCCACACGGAGCACGTTGGCGTCGACCACCGGCATGCGCTCGATCCCCCAGTGCTCGGCAGACGCTGCGATCAATGCGTCGATGCGCTCACGCCCCTCGTCGACCCCTGCGACCAGAATGTAGACGTAATCAAGGACTTCGGAGGCCGGGGATCCTTTGAATCCCGAGGCGGGCCCGCGCTCGTCGTCTGGCTCTTCGGGCATCTGCCAGTCCGTCCTGGAGCGGGCCCGAAACACCTCGAGCGGGGAGGCCTCCTTGATCTCGGCCTCGTAAAGCACCGCCACCGCCAATCTGCGCGCAAGGCTGCGGCTCTTCATCGTCTAATGACGCCGCTAGGCAGCACGCCTAGGCGCGGGACAGGTACTGACCGGAGCGGGTATCGACCTTGATGCGCTGGCCTAGCTCTACGAATAGGGGCACCTGCACGGTGGCGCCGGTCTCCACGGTCGCCGGTTTGAGCGTCCCCGAGACTCGGTCGCCCTTGAACCCTGGCTCCGTCTCGGTCACCTCGAGCTCAACCGCGACGGGCATGTCGATGCCCACCGGCGTGCCCTCATGAACGGGGACCATGCACACGGTCCCGTCCTTGAGGAACTTGACCGCTCCACCAAGCATGTCCGGGTCGATGTGGATCTGGTCGTAGGACTCTTGATCCATGAACACAAGGCCGGCGTCATCGGGATACAGGTATTGCATGGCGCGCTTATCGAGCACAGCGAGATTGACTTTCTCGTCGGCGCGGAAGGTTCGATCCGTGACCGCGCCGGATATCACGTTCTTGAGCTTGGTCTTGACGAAGGCCTGCCCCTTGCCGGGTTTGACGTGCTGGTATTGGGTGATCGTGTAGAGCGTGCCGTCAAGCTCCAGAGTCTGGCCGGGGCGCATATCGTTGGTCGAGATCATTCAGGCACTCCCTTTCACCCGACCATTCTAAGCGGGGCAGACCTCCCGCTCACCCGTCACGGCTCGTCCGGAGCCTTCAGGGATGAGTTGACGGCGTCAAAGAGCGCAGAGGCGACGAACGGTTTGGTCAAATACCTCGCCCCCAAGGACTTCCCCGCCTCGATGTCTTCGGGGAGCACTCGTGCGCTCAAGAAGATGACAGGCAGGTCGGTCATCCCTTCGCTTCCGCGCAGCAACCTGCAAAGCTCCAATCCACTCAGCCCCGGCATGCTGACGTCAAGCACGGCGACGTCCGGGGGATCTTCCGAAGTGACGGCAAGGGCCTCGGCTCCTGAGCCGGCCATAACGACCTTGTGCCCCTGCTTTCGAAGCCGGATGTTGACGAGATTGACGATATCGGGATCGTCGTCTACCACCAGAATACGGGCCATCAGAACACTCTTCCTTTCTCACTTGTCGTTTGCAACATGTGTGCAACATGGATGATCGGTCACTTCGTCACGCCGCTACCTCGCTGCCCCCCTCCTCGTCGCGCGCCGGGGGTGGGGGGAAAGCGAGGCGGAAGGTCGTCCCCTCGCCGACCTCACTGGATACCGACGTGCTGCCTCCGTGAGCTTCGACGATCGCTTTGACTATGGTCAGGCCGAGACCCACTCCGGGGATTGCTTCGTGCGTTGCGGTGGACGCCCTGAAAAAGCGTTCGAAAAGGTGCCCCTGCTCGGTGGACGGGATCCCGATGCCCGTGTCTTGCACCTCTACCACGAGCACCCCGTCATCGACGCCCAATCTGACCTCGACTCGGCCGCCCGTGGGTGTGAACTTCACGGCGTTGGATATCAGGTTGTCAAACGTCTGGCCCAGTCGTTGGGCGTCGCCTCGATATGGCGCCAGGGCTTGACTCGAAAGCTCGAGCGTCAGCCGTTTGCTTTCCGCCATCGGCCGGGCCGCCTCCAGAGCCTTTTCGGCAAGCCGAACGAAATCGAGGTCCTTGAACTCGAGGGGCAGTCCGCCCTCGTCCAGCCGCGCGACGAACAACAAGTCCGCCACGAGGCTTAGCAGTCGTTTGGCGTTTCTGTCCACGGTTACCAGATAGTCGCGAAGCTCATCGCCCAGAGCGTCGGCCTCGGCCTCCAAGATGAGGTCGAGATAGCCCACGATGGAAGTAAGAGGGGTCCTGAGCTCATGTGAGACAAGCGCGAAGAACTCGCCCTTCTGTTTGTCGGCTTCACTCTCCGAGTGCTTGCGCTGCAACCAGTGCCCGATCTGGTTCCCCATGATGCTTAGCGTGCTTATCAACGATGCATCGCGCATCTGGGCCGCTCGGTGGAAGAGGACGATGACTCCGAGCACATTGCCGTCGCCCACTATGGGAAGCGCAAGCACGGCGCTGAGGGCAATGTCCTCTGCAAGCTGAGGCCGGCCGACGTTGCCCTCGGTGAAGATGTCCTCGATCCACAGGACCTCTTTGCCCTCGAGCACGGCGGCCAGCACGTCGGTGCCTGAGGCCATGGTCACGACGTGGTTCAGGGCCTCCAAATCGGTGTAGGTGACCGCCGGTGTGTGCCACACCTCGTCGCAGCGAAGCCGGCCACCAGGTCCCTCCGCCATCCACAAGGCGCCTGCATCCCATTCCAGGCCTTCCACAAGGGCGGCCAGCAAACTGCTGCGTGCTTCCTCCATCGTCGGAGACTCCGCCAGGACCCGCGTCGTTGCGTGATGAGCATGCACGTATCTCTGTGTGAGCTTGCGTCCTGTGATGTCCCTCACGAAGGCGCCGAAGCTGGACACCCCTTCTGATCTGACCGGAGAGAGGGCCAGCTCCACGGGGACCTCGTGACCGTCTTTGTGACGTGCGACAAGCTCGATGGGCACACCGGGGGCCGCGTCTTTTCCTCCCGACAACAGATTCTCGAGCACATCCCAACCGTTCTCGTTCGCCTCGGGGGGGATAAACGTCGACGATAATCTGCGTCCGATCACTTCGGCGTCGGACCACCCAAAGGATGCTTGTGCCTGTGGGCTCCATGCGCTTATGGTCCCTCTGCCGTCCAAAGCAACAAAGGCGTCGTATGACGCCTCGAGCATCGCCTTGTTCATGGACGCCTGCCGTTCAAGATTAGTGAGAGAAACGACATTGCCGATCTCGAGGGCCGCCTGCGTGACGAAGCGCTCAACCGTTTGCAGGGCCGCAGGACCGAACGCCTGCTCGGACAACCTCCCGATCGACACGACGCCAAGTACACGCGTCCCTTGAAGCAAGGGCACATGCACTTCGTGATTGACGTCACTTGCGAGCGCCAATCCTTCCGAGTGAGCCGCGCTCGTCTTGTGGGACACGACCATTGGCTTTTGCTCTCCGATTGCCTGTCCGGCGGCCCCCGAATCCGGGTAGAAGCGGCGGCGCAGCGGCTCCGGGTCCAGGGAGTGTGTCACGAGCAGTGATGGGTCGTTGTCGTCGACCAATCCGTTTCCCACATGCAGCGCACCGATGTCGGCCCCCCCGACGGCACAGATGCCAGTTATTGCGGCTGCGGCCAGGGGTTCGAGGTCCTTGATAGCCCCAAGCCGCCGGCTGAAGCTGTTGAAGGTTTCAATGCTTGCTTTTTCCTCCTTGAGCTGCGCCAGGACGCGCGCCAGCTCGAGGGCCTGAACTTCGAACTGGAGGCTCTGTCCCTCGGGCTGCCGCCTGCTCTGGCGCAGGGAGGTCACCATGGCGTTGAAGGTCCGGGCCAGCCACCTGATCTCGCCGCCTCCCCGCTCCCGCTCCCGGACTTGGAGGTCACCCATCTCGAGGCGGCCAGCCGCCTCCGACAAGCTCCTTATGGGGGCCACGACTGCGCGCGTCAGATAGACGGCAAAGAGAGCGACCATTGCGGCCAGAACTGCGACCCCTCCTCTGGCCACCGACGTCGCTCGCTCCGCCTGCCGCTCGGATCGCAGCTCACGGATCCCATCCAGCCGACTCTCCTGAGCGATGAGGTTCTCCAACTTCGCCTCGATCGCTTCGCCGCGAAGCCTGGAGTGAACCTCGTTGAAGACCTCCGCAGTGGGAAATGGATTCGAGCCGCCCGGCGCGAGGACCTGCCGGCGCCATCCTCTGCCATAGTCGGCCAACTCGGCCTCGATGATCCCGAGGGGGGTTCTTATACGCCGAGTCGGGTCGAGGGCCCGGATTGATTGGAGGACGTCGTCTATCCTCGCCCCAGTTGCGCTGCGGGTGCGCAGGAAGCCCTCGTCACCGGTAAGAAGGTACCCCTGGAGGTTCGATCTCAACTCGGCGTAGAGACTCTCGAGCTCGGTGATCTCGCCGATGACCCTCTCGGATCGCCTCTGCTGGCGACCAGCGGCGGTCAGATCGGAGATCGCGATCACCAGAACCAAGCCGATCGAGAAGACCACAAGGGCGAGCAGGCCGCTCGCTATCAGCATGCGCGCCCTGAGGCCCCCCTTCATGCAGGCCGCGGAAGGCGGGCAGGCCGGGGCCGCCGGCCAAGCGGGGCCGGGCGGCGGCAAAGCACGACGGTCCTGCTGGCAGGGAAACGAGGGGCGCGCATAGCTAACCTAGGAATCGGCGGCTGCCTCGGTTGGCTTGAGCAGGCGGGTCGGCGGCCGGTGCGCCTGCGCCTATTGGGGCAAGCTGCCGCCGGGCGCTTGGGAGGTTCCCCCCACCCCTCTAGACCTCCACGAGCTCGTTCTTGAACGCGCTCCCGAGCACCTCGCTGCCCTCGTCACGGACCCAGACGATGTCTTCGATCCTGATGCCCCCCCGGCCTTTGATGTAGATGCCGGGCTCGACGGTGACGACATCGCCCGGGGCGAGCGTGTCCTCGGAGATGCGGTGCAGGCGCGGCGCCTCGTGGATGTCGAGCCCGACGCCATGCCCGAGGCCGTGGCCGAAGTCGTCCCCGTGGCCGGCCGCTTCGATCACCCGGCGCGCGGCTGCGTCGACATCGGATCCCGACTCGCCGGAGCGCGCCCGCTCGATCCCCCTCCCCTGAGCCGCGAGCACGAGGTCGTAGAGCTCGCGCTGCTCGTCGGAGGCGGGGCCGATCACAACGGTCCTTGTCAGGTCGGAGCAGTAGCCGCGCCATTTGCTGCCGAAGTCGAACAGCACGAGGTCACCCTTTACAAGGGTGCGCTCCGACGGGGTGTGGTGAATGTGGGCCGAGAGCTCACCAGAACCGACGATGGGCTCGAACGAAATCGAATCGGCGCCTGCCTCGCGCATGTGAACCTCGAGCTGAAGGGCGATGTCCCGCTCGCTCGCCCCTGGGACGAGGCGCTCGAGCATCCACGCGAATGCTTCGTCTGAAATCCGGACCGCCTCCCTGATGAGCTCGACCTCGGCGGGCTCCTTGAAACGCCTGAGGTTCTCGACGACGTCGGTTGTCGCCACAAGCTCCGTGGGATCGAGGCGTCCCTTCAAATCGTCGAGCTGCGCAACCGTCATCGTCTTGGCCTCGAAACCGAGGCGCTTGACGCCGGCGGCCTCGAGTCGCTCGCCGAGCACATCGGTCAGGCGAGTCGGATAGATGACGACGCCGCCCCCCTCGACGAGAGCGCCGGCGCGCGCCTCGTAACGAGGATCGGTAAAGAACACCGCCCCACCCGAGCCGACGAGCACCTGCCCATTGGTGCCCGAGAACCCGGTGAGGTATCTGACGTTGGAGAGCTCGGTGACCAAGAGCCCGTCTGCCTCTGTGTCCTGCAGGCGCTCCCGAACGCGAGCGATACGCCCCTCGCAATCCATCATCTCGCCCCTTCCACTAGTGCCTTGAGCGCGTGCAGCCCGGCTATGTAGGAGCCCGCCCCAAAGCCCGCTATCACTCCCGCCGCCGCCGCCGCCGTCACGGACCTGGCCCGCCACGGCTCACGGCCATGGATGTTCGAAAGATGGACCTCGATCACGGGCCACGGAACCGCCTCGACTGCGTCGGCGATGGCGCGACTTGTGTGCGAGTAGGCCCCCGGGTTCAGCAGTGCGCCCGCAGCCTCGGGTATGCCCGAGTGGAGGATCTCGATGATCTCGCCCTCGTGGGCGCTGTGATGCATCTCGACCTCGACGCCGAGGGCCGCCGCCTCCTTCACGATCAGGTCGTTGATCTCGGCGAGCGTCTGTGACCCGTATATCTCGGGCGCACGCGTCCCGAGCAAGTTGAGGTTCGGGCCGTGCACCACCAGGAACTTCATTCACGCCATCCTTTCAAGCGCCTTGGTCACGGCGGTGCGGGGCGCTTCCACCCCGGCCACGGGCTCCCCGAGCCCCTCGAGAAGAACGAAGCGAACGCCGCCCTTGTACTTCTTGTCGAGCTGCCACGCTGGCTCGAGCGCCTCGATCTCGAGCGGGGCCGAGGTGGGCAGTCCCACGGCCCCAAGCACACCGCGGTGCCGTTCCACGACTGCGGCGTCGATCATGCCGAGCTCGTGCGCCAGGTGGGCGGCGGTCATCATACCGAGCGCCACAGCCTCGCCGTGGCGCACCCCCTCGTAAACGGCGTCGGTCTCGATGGCGTGGGCGAAAGTGTGGCCGTAGTTCAGATGGGCGCGCACGCCGGCGTCGCGCTCGTCGGCCGCCACGACTCCTGCCTTGATGGTGGCGGAACGGGTGACAATCTCGGTGAGCAGGGCCGGATCGCCCGCCACAATCGCCGGCGCATGCCCCTCGAGGAGGTCGAGGAGTCCGGGGTCGGCAATAAACCCGTACTTGACCACCTCGGCTAGGCCGCTTCTTACTTCACTTTGGGGCAGGCTTGCGAGGAGCTCAACGTCGCAGATCACAGCGGCGGGCTGCCAGAAGCTGCCGACAAGGTTCTTTCCCTCGGCCAGGTTGACACCGGTCTTCCCGCCGATAGCGGCGTCGACCTGGGCAAGCAGCGAGGTCGGCACGTGGGCGACCCGCATGCCGCGCGCGTAGGTGGAGGCTACGAACCCGGCGAGATCGGTCACTACTCCGCCGCCAACGCCGACGACGAGATCGCGCCTGTGCGCCTTGGAGCTCGCAAGCCACCCGTAGAGCGCGCCTGCGACGTCGAGCGACTTCGACTTCTCGCCCTCAGGCACGAAGGCGATGTCGACCTCGAGGCCCCGGGCGCTAAGCGAAGCAAGCGGCCCCTCGGCGAGCTTTGCGAGCTCGGGGTGGGTGATCACGAAGGCCTTGGCAACATCGTCGAGGCCCGGAATGAGGGCGCCGCAACGCCCGGCCAGGGTGCGCCCGACCACGATCTCGTAGGCCCCTCCCCCAACTTCGACGGGGATGCGACTGGCATCGACGCCGGCCCGAGGCCTGCGGCCTGGTTCCGGCGAGGCGACTGCCGCAACCTCGGCGGCGACCTTCTCCGGCGTCAGCCCGTCGGTGAGCACCCTCACGCCGGCGGCCTCGTCATAGAGGAGGGCGCGCTCGATGTAAAGCTCCTTGGGGTCCCTGAGGTCGAGCATCGGTCGCTCGCCGCCCTCGATCCCAGGACCCAACCGGCTTGTGGCTTCCTCGAAGCTCACGTCGAGGTGCACCACGGTCGCGCCCGCAAGCGCGGCCCTCGTTCCGGCGTGAAACGGCGCGCCTCCGCCGAGGGCGACCACCGCTTGGGGTCCGGCAAGGGCTTCAGCGGCCGCCACTCGCTCGAGCTCTCGAAACACGGCCTCGCCCTTGGTGTCGAAGATCTCGGGCACCGATGCCCCCGCGCGCCTGGCGACGACCTCGTCGGTGTCGACGAAGGGGAGGCCGAGCCGCCCAGCCACAAGCCGCCCGACCGTGGTCTTGCCTGCCCCCATGAAACCGATGAGGACGATCACCTGTGGCTGCGCGCCGCTAAACGACTGCGGTAGCGGTCGTGGCCGGCCACGAGGTCGTCGACCGTGTCTCCCCCGAACATGTCGAGGATCGCGTCGGCGAGCGTGAGGGCGACGACCGCCTCACACACGACTCCGGCTGCCGGAACGGCGCACACGTCGGTGCGCTCCTTAAAGGCCTCGACCGGCTCGCCGCTCGCCATGTCGACGCTGCGGAGCCGTTTCTTGAGGGTCGAGAGCGGCTTCATGGCGGCCCTGAGCCGCAGCGGCCCCCCCGTCGACATCCCACCCTCCGTGCCCCCTGAGCGGTTCGTAGCGCGCGTGAGGTCGGTCTCGATCGCGTCGTGCGCTGCCGAGCCGCGCTCGGCGGCAACGGCCCAGCCGTCGCCGACCTCGACACCCTTTATCGCAGGCACCGACATCAACGCTCCCGCGAGTCGCCCGTCGAGCTTTCTGTCCCAGTGCACGTGCGAACCGACGCCGGGGGGCAGCCCGTAGGCGAGGACCTCGACGATGCCTCCGAGCGAGTCACCGGCGGCGCCTGCTGCATCGATGGCCCGCATCATCGCCGCCTCAGCCGCCCGGTCGAACGATCTCGTCGGGGAGGCGTCGATGGCGTCGAGGTCGGGGGGGCCCGGCGGCGGGGACCCGGGGGGGACCGCGGCCTCGCCGATCGCAACGACGTGCGAGATGACCTCGATTCCGAGGTGGGCCAGGAGGGCCTTTGCGAGTGCTCCAAGGGCGACCCTGGCTGCCGTCTCCCTGGCGCTCGAGCGCTCGAGGACGTTGCGGGCGTCGGTGAAGTCGTACTTCAACATGCCGGGAAGGTCGGCGTGGCCGGGCCGCGGCCGGGTGAGCTCCCGCCCGCCAACGGCCCCCTCGACAGGCATGACGTGGGCCCACTTGGCCCACTCGCTGTTGTGGATGAGGACCGCAACGGGGCCCCCAAGGGTGAGCCCTCCCCTAACGCCGGCAGTGATCTCGAGGGCGTCGGTCTCGACCTTCATCCGGGGGCCGCGGCCGTAGCCGTGGCGCCTGCGCGCGAGCTCGTCGCCTATCGCCTTGGCCGAGACTGCAAGGCCGGCCGGGAGGCCCTCGAGGATGCCAACGAGCGCCGGCCCGTGGGACTCTCCGGCGGTGAGAAAGCGAAGTCGGCCCATGGGGCTATCCTCCCACCCCGGCCGGTCCTCCCCCCGCCCTTTCCGCCGCCGCCCTTCCGCCGCCGCCCTTTCCTCAGCCGCCCTTTCCTCAGCCGGCGGCCTTCCCTCCTCCTCCGGCCTTCCCTCCTCCTCCGGCCTTCCCTCCCGCCCCTACTTCAGGATGGCTTCGCCCTCACACAGGGTGAACTGGTCGTCTCCGAAGAGCAGGTCAGAGCACTCACCGTAGATCGTCAAGACCTTGAAGTTGCCGGCGAAGCGCTCGCCCGGCTGGACCATGAAGAACCGGCCATCGACGAGCACGGCGGCGCTCCTGGACGGACCCTGTCCGTCAACGGACGTGAGCTCAACCGTGATCCCCCCTCCGGCGCCCGAGCCGTCATCGCCGACCGTGCCGCCGCCATTCCCTCCTCCGCCGCCATTCCCTCCGCTCGGGACTCCCCCACCATTCCCTCCGCCCGTGTCGCCGGGGATGGGCGCCTCGTCGACGCCGCCGGCCCCGGCCGTATCGTCGCCCGCCGTCGCTCCCTCGCCCGTATCACCAGAAGCGTCGGCGGCAGTCGAGGTGTCGGTGGCGCCGTCGGTCGCTCCGGTCGCTGCGGTGGGCGAGATGAGCGGCTCAAAAGGGTCTTTGGGCGCAAAGAGCTTGGTGGTCTCCTTAGGGCCGGTTCCCGGCGCCGGGGCGGCCTCGGGGGCCTCGACGGCGGGGGCCTGCTCCGGCGTCGCCTGCGGAGCGGGAACGGACTCCCCTGCGGCGGGCATGGTCTCTCCCCCCGGCCTCAGGAACAGCAGCCAGGCAAGGCCGAGCAAGACAACCACTACCACCGCCCCAAGGGCGATCTGAAGACCGCGTGCGCTGCGGCGCGGCTCGGTCTCAATGGTCACTGCAGGCGTGGCCACGAGAGCTCCTAAGGGGCCGCTGGGGCCGGCGTGGGGGCGGGGGCGGGCGACGTCGTGGCGCCTGCGGCCGCGACGGAGGCTCCTTCCGGCGCTTCGAAGAAGATCCGAGCGGTCATGGTCACGTCGATCTCCGGCGGCCCGCCGGCGGCCGTGCTCGTCGAGGTGGTGGTGGCCGTTTCCCCCTCCGCCGCTGCTGTCAAGCTCACGAGATCGATCCTCACCGCGCGCTCGAGCTCGTAGAGGCGACGGAAGAAATCCTGAACGGCGAAGTAGGTGCCCGTCGCCCCGATGGTGGCCCGCACCTCGCCAAGGGGGGCGCCCTCGGGGGGCGGCTTGGGAAGCTCGGGGGTTATCTGGACGACACCGATTCCTGCTCGGTTCGCCGCATCCTCGGCGAGAAACACGAAGTTGGCGACCTCGTTGTCGGGCGGGACGAGCCTTCGGATCTCGGTGAGCTCAGCATCGAGCCCGGGCGCGTTGCGTTGCAGCTCTTGCAGTTGGGACAACTCGGCCCGAAGCTGAACGGTCATGTTCTCCTCGCTCTCCGTAGCAGACAACGTCTGCTTCAGCTCAGCCTGGCGAGGTCTTATGAACAGAAAGAAGAACGCAAGCCAAACGATCGTCACCGCTGCGATAGCGGCCACAAACCTTGCGTTTCCCCTCACGGCGCGCCCGGCGCCTCTATCAAGTCTCTCCCTGCGGCAAGCGCGCCACCCTCGAACCTCCGGCTTGCGATCTTGCCGGAGAGCTCGATCGTGGTGTCGAAGGTCACAACCTCGGGGCCGGCGGCCGTGGTTGCACCGGCGGAGGCTTCCTGCGCTTCCTTGGTTGCGCTGTTGAGCCACACCGCAGAGAAGTCCTCAACGGTCTCTTGTCTGATCAACCACTTGGCAATACCGGGAAACGAAAGGGACTTGCCCACGAACTGGACCCGGCCGAACGCACGCTTCTCGGAGATGCGAACGGCCGCCGTTTCCGTTCCCACGGGCGCTGCACCCTCGGTCTGTCCGGCGGAGGCCGTGAGGGTCGTCAGCCACACCTCACCTGGGACAACGAGCGCGACCTCGGTCAGCAGCGCCGGCCAGTCGACGTCACCGGCCATGACCTGTTGCAGCGCGGTCCGCTTCTTCTGGACCTCGTCGGCAAGCTCCGCAAACGACTGGAGCTCGTCGATGTCGGACTGAAGATTCGCGTTGGTTGCCTCAACGAGCGCCAGTTGGTCGCCGGCTTCCTTTATCTCTCCGGCGATCATGAACCACCAAAAAACCAATGCCGCAAGAACGACGAGACCTGTGAGCGCGGTGAAGCCAATCCGGCGGCGCTCGCCCCTCTGTCTTTCATAACGAAGCGGTAGGAGCCCGACGCGCCGGATCATGGGCTGCGAGCCAAGCGACTGCCGAGCGCGCATCAGGCCGCCCGAACTCCCGTAGCAAGCCCAACGGCCGCAGCCGCCACCGGATCGGCCATCGCCGCCTGATCGCTGGTGAGCTTGGCCTTGCCGAGATTCATATCCGACAGGGCGGTGCCAAGCTTCACCTCGAGGTTGAGCGCTTCGCCAAGCCGCGCCACGAGCCCGGGGGTGAGCGCACCTCCGCCGGCAAGGATGACGGAAGCGATGGCCTCATTGTGGCCCTGTGACAGGAAGTAATCCAAAGAGCCGCGAATCTCTCCGACCAGCGCATCGAGGTGGGTGAGTATGATCTGCTCCGCCTCGGCGTAGGCGACTCCGGCGCCGATGTCGAGCTTCACGGCTTCTGCCTCTTCGAAAGAAAGGCCGAGATCGCCGGCCACCGCTTTTGTCATCTCGTCTCCCCCAAGGGAGAGGATCCGCACGAAGCGGGGCTCGCCGTTCTGATGGATGACGATGCT
>JACCZU010000266.1 GCA_013695835.1 Candidatus Aridivita willemsiae | reverse complement strand
AGCATCTCTCGGGTAGTGGCGCTGCGGGCGAGGTAGACATCCGTCGACGTCGGCCAATCCAGGCTCGCAAGCGCCTCCTCGGCAGCACTGAGAAGCAGCGGGACGACCTCATGTTCGCCGAGGGCCTCGGCCGTCTCTGCAATGAGGGCCAGCCTCGTGGCGAGATCTTCCACCGCCGCTTCGGCCCAGACCATGGCGGCGTGCTTCAGGTGGGCGGCGCGGTTGGGCACCCCCAAAGGCAGCCTCGCTACCGCCTCGGCAGCCACCGAAAAGGACCTGTCCCGGAGGGGATAGCGCTGGTGATAGGGATCGAGGCCGAAGCCGTCCTTGCGCCCATCGGTGTAGGAGATGGCAAGCATGCCCTCGCCCCCGAGGTCGAGGTCGAGCCTCGTTTCCCCGAGCGGCCAGTCTTCGGGCACGGTGGCCACGGGGTGTTCGATGACCGAAACTCCCTCGAGCTTGGGCCACGGGTCCCCATGACTCCACGGTGCGCCGTTGAAGCGCCACGAGCTAAGCTCGACTCGAGCACGGTCCCGCCAGAACGGCAGCTCGCTCACCCGGACGCGTAGCCGCTCGAGGCGTTGCTCGGTCGTGAGCGGGCTAGTCATCGAGGCCGTTTCTTTGAATCACCTTCTGATACCAGCGCGCACTGGCCTTTGGTATGCGCGTCTGCGTCGCGAAATCGACGAAGTTGATGCCGAACCGCTTGGAGTATCCAAGTGACCATTCGAAGTTGTCCAAAAACGACCATACGAAGTAACCCCTGAGGTCGACGCCCTGTCCGATCGCGTTGTGTGCGGCGCGGAAATGCGCATCAAGGAAGTCGACGCGCTCCGGATCATCGACTCCACCCTCGGGATCGACATAGTCGTAAAAGGCCGCCCCGTTCTCGGTGATGTAAAGGGGCAGCTTGGGATAGTCGGCGTCCAGGCGGACGAGCAAGGCCGTCAGGCCGTCAGGGTCGATCCCCCATCCCATCGCTGTAATCGGCTCCCCGGGGGCCAGGATGGCGAAGCCACGCTCGGGGTCGTTCGGGTCGGCGGCGACTCGGTGGCGCATGTAGTAGTTGACACCGAGGAAGTCGACCGGGGCGGATATCGCCTCGAGGTCTCCGTCCGCGACGAACGAGAAATCGCTGGTTGGTTGGTAGTGGCGGACCATGTCCTCGGGGTAGGCACCCTTGAAGATCGGGTCCAGGAAGAGCCGGTTCTGGTTGCCGTCGACCCGCTGCACAGCGGCGCCGTCGCGTGGGTCGTCGGATGCGGGGAGACAGGGGGCCAGGTTGAGCGTGATGCCGATTTGACCTTTCGCCCCGCTCGAGCCCCACGCATCAAGGGCTCGCCCGTGAGCGAGCAGGAGGTGGTGGGTCGCCTGAAGGGCTTTGGCCTCGTCTGCTATGCCGGGGGCGTGCGCGCCCGTGCCGTAACCCTGCCACGCCGACACCCAGGGCTCGTTGAGGGTGATCCACATCGGAACCTCGTCCCCAAGGGCGTCGAAGACCAGCGCGGCGTATTCCCCGAAGCGCTCGGAGGTGTCCCTTATCGTCCATCCCCCTGCATCTTCGAGGGCCTGCGGCAGGTCCCAGTGATAAAGCGTGAGACACGGCGTGATCGAGCGGCGGTGGAGTCCTTCCACGAGCCGCTTGTAGTAATCGAGCCCTGCTTGGTTCGGCCGCCCGGCCCCGTCGGGCTGGATTCTCGGCCACGCCACCGAGAAGCGGTAGGCCTTTAGCCCGAGCGCCGCCATGAGGTCGAGATCGTCGTCGAGGCGATGGTATTGATCGTCGGCGATGTCTCCCGTGTCACCGTGTGTGGTCTTGCCCGGCGTGTGGCTGAAGGTGTCCCAGATCGAGCGCCCCCTGCCATCCTCGGCGACGGCGCCCTCAACCTGATAGGCGGCCGTCGCCGAGCCCCACAAGAAGCCGTCAGGAAAGTTGATGGCCACGTCAGCTCCTTCTATGTTTCTCATGTGGTTCGAACCGATTGTCTCGCTCACAAGCCGGGCTCCCGGCTGGCGATCATCCGTCGCAACCTATCAGGCGCCGCCTTGGGGACTCAGGGCACCCGGCGGCAGTCCGCCTCAACGACCCTTGTAGTTGACTCCTTGACTGCTTCCGTGGTAGCAACAGACATTAGATGGAAACGGTCCACGACTGTCTTTTGCAGAGGTGCCGTGACGACGATCAACGATGCCGCCGAACGGGCGGCCGTAGGCGTGGGAACCGTTTCGCGCGTGCTCAACGACAGGCCCTTTGTCCGTTTCGAGAAGCGCCCCCTCCATCGAGTGCTTGCCGTTGTCGACGAGCTCGACTTTGACCCCAGGTCCATAAGTGAGGTCATACCGGTGAAGCTGGTCGAGCGCAACACGACTGCCGTCCAGGAGATCGGCGAGTTCGAAGACCTGTTAGGAACGTCGCCGTCATGTGGGAGGGATGCGACACGGTAGCCAAGCAGGCACCAACCCCTCCTATGATCGTAGGAGGATGGCCATAGAATGTGTCCACAGTAGGTTCACCAGCTCTTAGGGGGAGTTGCCATGGCATACGGCAGGTCGGTACGGAGAGACATCGCAAGGCGAAACATGCGCCGGCGGGATTTCCTCAAGGTTTCCGGAGGTGTCGCGGGTGCCGCGATGCTCGGGGGCTGTGC
>JACCZU010000257.1 GCA_013695835.1 Candidatus Aridivita willemsiae | reverse complement strand
GACGCCGACCCCAACACCGTCCGAGACGCCGACCCCAACACCGTCCGAGACCCCGACACCAACCCCGTCCGAGTCGGAGACGCCCTCCCCGACACCAAGCCCGACCGCTACGAAGGGCGGAGGGGGGCGGCCTACTCCCCGTCCATCGCCATCGCCGTCGCCGTCGCCGTCGCCGTCGCCGTCGAGCTCGGGCGTGACCTCGACGCCCACGCCGACCCCTTCCTCGAGCGCACCTCCGTGACGCCCGCCCCCGGGCCCGAGCGCGCCCTTGCGGGTGCATGCATCCTGATCTGCGCCGGGATGCTCGTGATGGGATGGGCCCTCAAGTCGCAGTGCCTCGAGCCCTGGGACGGCCGTCAATACGCCAGGCTCTGCTACAACGACATCCAGGCCCTTTACGGGGCCAGGGGGGTGGACGAGAGCGTCTTTCCTTACGTGCACGGTGCCCTGGATGGCGGCGAGCTCACCGGAGGAGCGATCGAGTATCCCGTGCTGACCGGCTTGCTGATGTGGGCCACGGGGTTGATTGCCTCCGACGCCGACACCTACCTCGTCGTTTCCGCCATTGTGTTGGCGCCTTTTGCCGTTGTGGCCTCCTATCTCCTGGCGCGCCTCGCCCGATGGCGGGCGCTCATGTGGGCGGGCGCGCCTGCGCTTGCGCTCTACGCCTTTCACAACTGGGACCTTGCCGCAGTTGCGGCCGCCGTGGCGGGCTTTTGGGCATGGCACCGAGGACGCCCGGGTTGGGCGGGGGCCTTGTTCGGAGTCGGTGCAGCGTTCAAGCTCTACCCGCTGTTGTTTCTGGCCCCACTGCTGCTCGAGGTCTACACCGCACGCGGGGCCGCCTCGGCGGGACCGCAGGACAAGAACGGGGCCGCCTCGGTTGGGGAGCGTCTGCGCGCCGCCGCCGTTCCCCTGGCCGCATGCGCCGTCGTGCTCGCAGCGGCGAATTTGCCCTTCATCGTGGCCGGCCCGCAGGGATGGCTGGCGACGTGGCGCTTCCATGCCGCGCGCGGGCCCGACTTCAACAGCATCTGGCTGTGGGCGGCCCCGACGCTCGAAACAACGAGGCTGAACCTTCTCACCGGGGGGCTGAGCGTGCTGTCCTTCGGCGTTGCCATCATCTTCGGGGGGCGGCGCGCCCGCGCGGAGGGCGCCTTCCCCTTCATCCAGGTGAGCGCCGCCATGCTTGCTGCGTTCCTGCTGCTTGGCAAAGTGCATTCGCCTCAGTACGCCCTCTGGATCCTGCCTTTCTTCGTGCTCTTGAAGGTGTCGCCGCTGTGGTGGGCGGCTTACGCGGCGGCCGATGCACTGCTCTACGCCGGGATCTTCAGGTGGTTCTACGACGTCGCCTATCGGGGGCTCGATTCCACGATCGCCAAGCAGGCTCTGCTCGCGGGGTTGTGGGGCCGCGCTGCCCTCCTGACGGCCCTGGCGGTTATTTTTTCGCGCTCTACGCTCGCTGTGACGCGGCGCCACACTCCAATGGCCGCCAAGACCTGGCCCCTGTCGCACCCCTCCCCTAGAGTCACAAGCGGATCATCCGTCGGGGCCTAGCCCAACCGGGCAGGCTTGCTGGGAAAGGAGGTGTAAAGTTGGACGGTCGCAGCATTTTGCTGTCGGCATTTCCCTGCTCTCTCAGCGCCACGCGCTCGGAGGGCCTCGGCACCGTGCGGGGCACGGGCTCGAGTCCACAGGAGGACAGATGCGTTCATACGAAGCGGTTGTCATCGTTGATGCCAGCCTCGAAGAAGGCGACATCCAAAAGGCCGTCGACCGGTTCGCCGGCGTCGTGGGGGATCTCGGGGGTGAGGTGACAGGCATCGACCGGTGGGGCCTGCGCCGTTTCGCCTACGAGATTCGTCACCAGAAAGAGGGCTATTACTTCGTGACGAACTTTCGGGCGCCTGAAAGCGCCATCGAAGGACTCGAGCGAACGCTGCGGATAGCGGACGAGTATGTGCGCGGCAAGATCGTCAGGCCCGAGTAACCGGGCTCGAGAACTCTAAGGAGAATCACTCATGGCAAGTGACAATGGAGTAACCCTGGTAGGCAACATCACGGATGACCCCGAGCTTCGATTCACGCCGTCTGGGGCGCCCGTCGCCAACTTCACCGTGGCGGTAAACCGGCGCTTCAGGAACGCCGAAGGTCAATGGGAGGACAAGCTCGAGGGCTTCTTCAAGTGCAACTGCTGGCGAGACCTCGCCGAGAACGTGGCCGAGTCTCTCACCAAGGGAGCGCGCGTTGTCGTGGTCGGTCGCCTCCAGCAGCGCTCATGGGAGGACAACGAAGGCAAGCGGCGCTCCGTGGTCGAGGTTCAGGTCGATGAGGTCGGTCCCTCGCTCAGGTGGGCAAGCGCCTCGGTGCAGAAGTCGCAGCGCTCGTCGGGTTTCTCTCAGGGCTCCGGGGGCTCCGGTGGCTCCGGGGGCTCCGGCTCCGGCACGTCCGGTGGCTCGGGCGGTGACTGGGGCGGCGGCAACGGCGGTGGCAGCGGTTCGGACTGGGGCCCCCCGGCCCCCGTAGGCGCGCCGGCCCAAGAGGAGGGAGGTTTCTAGAGCGTGGCCAGAGACAGGGACAGAGACAGGGACAAAAAAGGGTCTAAGGCCCAGTACGTAAGAAAGGGCAAGAAGAAGTACTGCCAGTTCTGCTCCGACCATGTCAAGTACGTGGACTTCAAAAATGTGGCGTTGCTTCGCAAGTTCATGAGCGACAGGGGCAAGATCAGGGCCCGCCGCGTGACCGGGAACTGCACACAGCACCAACGCCTCGTCGCGAGCGCTATCAAGAGCGCGCGCGAGGTGGCCCTTCTGCCCTACACCGCAAGATAGGAGCTTCGACGGACGTGAAGATCATCCTGGCATCCGATGTAGACAAGCTGGGGCAAAAGGGCGACGTGCTCACGGTCGCCGACGGGTACGCGCGCAACTATTTGGTTCCTAAGGGTCTCGCCATGGCCGCCACCAAGGGAACCATCCGTCAGGCCGACCTCATGCAGAAAGTGCGGGCGGAAAGAGATCAACGTCTCAAGGAAGCAGCAGCCGCGCGCGTCGCCGTGCTTGCCTCGGAGCCCGTCTATATCTCCGCCCGAGCCGGCGAGGGCGGCAGGCTGTTCGGTTCTGTCACCGCTTCCGACGTCGCGCGCGGCATCTACGATCAGCTCGACCAGGAGATCGACCGCCGCGACATCCGGCTCGAGGACCCGATCCGGGCCCTCGGGAGCTTTCAGGTGGAGGTGCGTCTGCACGAAGAGGTCAACGCGCTCGTCACAGTCGAGGTAATCGAGCACGAGGAAGAATAGCCAGGGCAGCCACCCCGTGTCTCGATTCGTGTAACGGCCGGGCTGTGTCCCTGACGCCTTTCAGTGGTTTGTCCACGCGAAACTCACAGGAAATGGGCCTTGTTGCCCACGTCCGCCCGGGCATAGGGTCTCGGACCAGCGGCTGCGACTTCCGACCAGGAAACTTTCTCGCCTTCCCCAAAACCGTCCCAGGTCGCGGCTAGTGTGCGAACATACGTTCGTATCCAGCTGCGGGATCCGTCTCTAGCTCAGGGAAAGGGAAAGGGTGGGGCGCTGTGGCACAGCGCGTAGCTCCGGCGCCGGTCCGGATCAATCGAGTACCACCGCACAACATCGATGCCGAGCAGTCGGTTCTCGGAGCGATGCTCGAGTCGCGCGAGGCGATCGCCAACGTGGTCGAGATTCTCCAAGCGGATGACTTCTACAAGCCGGCGCACGGTGAGATCTACGAAACCATCCTCGAGCTCGACTCAAAGGGCGAGGCCGCCGACGCCATAACCGTCGCAGACGAGCTAGGAAGGCGCTCCTCGCTCGAGACGATCGGGGGAAAGCCCTACATCTCGGGCCTGCTCGAGGCTTACCCGACCGCATCTTCAGCGGCCAACTACGCGCACATCGTCGAAGAGCTTGCGCAACTCAGACGGCTCGTCAATGCCGGCGGCAGGATTCAAGAGATCGGTTTTTCGATGCCCGAGGATGTCGCCGGCGCTCTCGACGAGTCGGAAGAGATCATCTACGAGGTGGGCAACCGACGCTTGCGCGATCAGGTGCATCCAATCTGGGGCCTGCTCACCGAGAACATGGAGGCTATTGAGGCCCTCTACGAACGAGGTGCCAACGTCACCGGGCTTGCGTCGGGCTTCCCCGACCTCGACGACATGACGGCGGGTTTCCAACCACAGAACCTCATCATCGTGGCGGCGCGCCCCTCGATGGGTAAATCGTCGCTGCTGGGTGACCTTGCCCTGCACTCCGCATTGCGCTCGAACAGCCCAGTGGTTTTTTTCAGCCTTGAGATGAGCCGTCATGAGGTCGTGCAACGCTTCTTGTCCTCCGAGGCAAGGGTCGACTCGCAAAGGATCAGGAAGGGCTCATTGCAGGAGCAGGACTGGCCCCGGTTGTCCGCCGCTCTCGGGCGCCTCGCAGAGGCACCGATCTTCATCGACGACTCAGCGAACATTAGCCTCATGGAGATCCGCGCCAAGTGCCGGCGGCTCAAGGCGAGATACGGGCTCGGCCTCGTTATTGTCGACTATATGCAGTTGATGCAATCGCCGCGCCGCTCCGAGAACCGCCAGCAAGAGGTGTCCGAGATCTCCCGGGCGCTCAAAGTGCTTGCCCGCGACCTAGATGTGCCGGTTGTGTGCGCATCGCAGCTCAACAGGGGAGTCGAATACCGAGCCGACAAGCGCCCCCTGCTCGCCGACCTGCGCGAGAGCGGCTCGATCGAGCAGGATTCGGACCTGGTCATGCTCCTTTATCGGGATGAGGTCTACAACCCGGATTCCGAGCGCAGGGGCGAGGCCGAGCTGATTATCGCGAAGCATCGCAATGGGCCGACCGGCGTGGTCAATCTTGCCTTCATGAATCAGTACACGAAGTTCGCTTCCTTCACCAGGGGGACGCGCTGACGCAGCCGGTCTCGGCGCGCCGTATAAGGGCGGTTCATCGCAGGCTCATCAAACAGCAAGGTGCCTTCCAACCGAAGCCGCGCCTGCCGATTCTCGACGAGCTCGTATCCACCATGCTGTCGCAGCACACCTCGGACGTCAACACCGCGCGCGCGTTCAAGGCATTGAAGAGCCGCTGGCGCTCATGGGAAGAGGTTCAGCGAGCCCCGACGGTAGAGGTCGCCGATTCGATAAGGGCCGGTGGACTTGCCGATCAGAAGGCGCCGCGCATCAAAGCTGTGCTCAATGCCATTGAGCTGCGGGAGGGTGCGCTCGACCTGAGGCGCCTCCACGAGATGAGCGACCAGGAGGTCGACGACTACCTTCGCTCGCTGCCCGGCGTTGGGCCCAAGACGGCGGCGTGCGTGCTCGTGTTCTCCATGGGCAGGGATGCATTCCCCATCGACACTCACGTCCATCGGGTGGCCCTTCGTCTGGGCTGGATCGCCGGCAACGCGTCTGCGGACGCTGCAAGCAGCGAGCTCGCTCCGAGGGTACCGGCGGAGCTCCGCTACGAGCTCCACATGGCGATGATCAACCACGGCCGCAGGGTCTGCTCGGCGCGCGCCCCGCTCTGCTCGGAATGTGTGCTGTTCGACCTGTGCGACGCCGGGGAGCGCCTGCTGGCGCAAGGGCATGCCCGCTGACCCACGTTGGTTAAGAGAAGAGTCCGGTCCTGTGTCGCCCGCATGTAGGTTCCTTCAAGCGTTGCCGCTTTCGATGGCGGCAACACGCCGTCGCCCCGCGCGCCCACAGAGTTCCTTTTTCTTGACTCCTCCGGTAGCGAGCTTGTCTCCGACTCTGCGCTCGATGACACCGCTGTCGATCAATCGGTAGAGATCGGTCCCCGGGCAAGCGGTCGCAGCGAAATCCCGGTGCCCGTGGATCCTCCGCGGTGGTACGTCAAACCTGCCCGATGCCCACGCAAGCACATCAACCAACGCCCTTACCTGCGCTTTGCTTATGGGCTGCTCACTGAAGTTGCCCTCGCACAGAACGAGATAGTGCCCAGTGGGGTCGTAAGTGGTGCCCGTGTCGCCGCGAGCCGAGCTCGGGCGGCCCCTGTAGACATTGCCGCGGCGGTCGATGAGCATGTGGTAGGCGATATCGGGCCATCCACGGCTTTGGTGATAGGCCTGATGCGAACGGAACTCCCCTGGGGCGTCCCGGTTGCGATGAAGGATGACTGCACTGTGGTGAACGGTCAGGCGCTCGATCCGATGTGTGACGAACTCACCCTTCGGCGGTTGAGCCCCCCAGGCGGGCTTGCAGATGGGTTCTATGAGGGCGGCGCTTGCGCCCGCACGCGCCCTCAAGGAATAGCGCGCCAACGCCATCGAGCCGGCGCCCGCCGCGATGGTCCCAAGCAGCCGGCGGCGAGTCGGCGCTCCAGATCGAGCAACTGGCGAGTCCATGGCTAGGGCTCCTCTCCTTAGATCTCGGGCGGCGGCCTTGGGGAGATGCTGGCAAGTCCTTGGAACCTGAGCTTCAGGAAGCGGCGATGAGTCTCTGCGGCCCGCTGGAGCGGGTGAAGGGAATCGAACCCTCGTCACCAGCTTGGGAAGCTGGAGCTCTACCATTGAGCTACACCCGCGGAGCTACCCCGCGCACCCTTCACATTACCCAAGCGGGGCCTTATTCACGCCGCCGAACGGAGTCGACCCGGGGTACCACCTGCCCGACCTGGACGGTGTCAAGACCTGGGCGGATAGGCTGCGGGCCATCGTGATCCTTTCCGACCGGGACATCCGCCAGGCCATAGGCGCAGGGCACATCGGGATCGATCCCTTTGACGAGGCGGACCTGCAGCCGTCCTCCGTCGATCTCCACGTCGACTGCTTTTTTCGCACCTTTCACAGCGCCCGCCATCCGTACATCGATGTGAAGAAGTCGATGGAGGACCTCACCGAGCTCACCGAGGTTACGGACGGCGATGCGTTCATCCTTCACCCGAGCGAGTTCGCCCTCGGCTCCACCAGCGAGGTGGTGAAGCTGCCGGATGACCTCGTGGCTCGCCTCGAGGGCAAGAGCTCGTTGGGCCGCCTCGGGTTGCTGATCCATTCGACGGCCGGGTATGTCGACCCTGGGTTCGAGGGCCATCTCACCCTCGAGCTCTCCAACGCCGCCAACCTCCCGATCACGATCTATCCGGGGATGGCGATAGGCCAGATCAGCTTCTTCAAGCTCACCTCGGCCGCCGAGCACCCCTATGGATCCGACGGAACGCGCTCCAAGTACCAGGGGCAGCGCGGCCCGACGCCATCCCGCTACTACGAGAACTTCAGGGAGCCCCATTGACCCGCAGAGAGGCCGAAAGCCTTGCTTCGGTGATCTCCACCGGCTTCATGCAGTTCCGCGGCATCATCGGCCGGCGCGATTGGTGAAAGTCCCGGACAGGCTGACCGCGGACTACATCGCCGAGCGCTGGCCACGCCTGTTTCACATGGCCGAAGCCGGTTCGTGGCCGTCCATCAAACGCAACGGCCTTCTATCCACCAGCGCGCTGCTCGACCTCTTCGAGATAAGGCGTCCGGCACGCGACCCGATCGAGTCCGCTCGACGACCCGAATCGGTGCAGATCAAGCACCCTGGGCATGGCTCGGCATGGATCCGAGACAACAAGCCGATTAATGCCACTGTTCTCCGTCGCACCTTGGTCGGCATGTCCGAACCCGAGTGGTATCGGACGCTCAATAGTCGCGTCTTCTTCTGGTTGACCGAGGCCCGTCTACACAAGCTCCGAAACGCACCCCCCTACCGGAAACGACGGCACGACATCCTCATCCTCGACACCCGTTCCTTGCTCGGTGCCTATGCGGCCGAGGTAGAGCTAGCCCATCTCAATACGGGCGCGGTCTACGCGGCGGCGACCTACACGCGCGGAGCCGGCACTTTCTGCTCGATCGATGACTATGCCTGGACCGAGCGAGTACGGATCGCCCGTGCCCAGCCGATCGTCGAGCTCACGATTCCCTATTCACTACCCGATGCTGCCGAGTACGTGCTAGACGTGGTCACTCGGTGATCGCCTAGCGCGCAGTGGTCCACAGGCCCCGTCGCCTCGGGAACGCCTCGGCGGTGGCTGACGCGCTTTGCGGCCATGGCAGGCACGGCGCACTCACTTGGGCCACTCAGGGATGCCGAGCACCTTGCCGCGAACCGGGCGATCTTCGAGAAAGCCCTGGCCTAGCCGGCCGCTTCTTCAGTCGCGCTCCCATCCACAGAAGCGAGCAGTATCTGCGCGATGTCGCGCACCTCCATGTCGGAGTCTGCGTGACGCTCGGTGACCCCGTCGGACAGCATGATGTTGCAGTAGGGACACCCGACAGCAAGCGTGTCGGACGAGGATGCAAGGGCCTCGTCGGTGCGCTCCATGTTCATCTTCTTTCCCATGCGCTCTTCCATCCACATCCGACCCCCGCCGGCACCACAGCAGAAAGTCGAGTGCCCGTGACGGTGCAGCTCGCCGTAGCGCGCTTCGGGGATGGCGGCGATGACCTCGCGTGCTCCCTTCCAGACGTCGTTGTGGCGCGCGTTGTAGCAGGGATCGTGGTATGTGACGGTCTTGGGCATCGCCGCCGCCGGCTCGAGGCGTCCCTCCCGGAGAAGATCGGCAAGCATTTCGGTGTGGTGGACGACCTCGTAGTTCCCGCCGAACTGCGTGTACTCGTTGGCAAGCGTGTTGAAGCAGTGGGGGCAAGCGGTGACGATCTTTGGGGCCCCCGCCGAGTCGAGGTGTTCGATGTTCTGCTCGGCGAGCATCTGATAGATGTACTCGGCCCCCATGCGACGGGCCGGATCGCCGGTGCACGACTCGTCGGGCCCGAGCACGGCGAAGCTCACCCCGGCGATCTGAAGGAGCCGCGCGAAGTCGTAGACAACCCGGCGGTTGCGGTCGTCGAACGCCCCCGCGCAGCCCACCCACAGCAGCACCTCGGCGTCGGGGGCGTCGGAGATGTGCGGGACGTCGAGCGGCTCCTCGCGCGCCGTTCCCTTGGCCCAGTCGAGGCGCGCCGTGGCCGGTTGCCCCCACGGGTTGCCGCTTGTCTCGAGGTTGGCAAGCGCGCTCTGCATCTCTTTGGGGAAGCGGGACTCGCTCATGACGAGATTGCGCCGCATGTCGACAATCGTGTCGATGTGCTCGATGTTCACCGGACAAGCTTGAACGCACGCGCCGCAGGTAGTGCAGTCCCACACGACCTCGTCCTCGATCACGCCGGGGTTGAGGGGTGGCAGCTCGGCCGCGGCGCCGTTGGTCGAGGACAGCAGCCCGCCGCCCACCTCGAAGAGGTGGTCACGCACATCCATGATCAGGAGCTTGGGCGACAGAGGCTTGCCCGTTGCCCACGCCGGGCACTGTGACTGGCAGCGTCCACATTCGGTGCATGTATAGGAGTCGAGGAGCTGCTTCCAGGTGAGCTCCGTGATCACTCCGGCGCCGAAGCTGTCATCCTCGGAGGCGTTCTCGAGATCGAGGTGCATGGGTTTGAGCGCGCCCTTTGGCCGCTCCGACGTAAACAAGACGTTGATGGCAGCGGTGACGATGTGGAGGTGCTTCGAATAGGTGAGGTAGACGAGAAAGCCGAGGATGAGGAGAGCGTGGCTCCACAGAAACGCGGTGTCGGCCGCCTCGAGCCTCCCTGCGGCGACTCCATCGAAGAGGCCCGACACGGCGCGGGATATCGGAGTCCAGCGGGTGTCGTAGGGGAAGAGGCCACGCGCGATCTCGGCCCCCCTGGCGCCGGCGACGGTGACCATGATCCCGGTGATCGCGGCCAGGATGTAGTCGGCCTCGCGCAGATGCGAGCCCGTGAAACGCCCGGGGCGCTGGACCTTTCTTATCGCCACCGCCATGACCACGCCTGCGAGCACGGCGGCTATGAAGAGATCCTGCGCAAGTCCAAGCGGCCCGAAGCGCCCGACGAGGGGGAGGGCGAAGCCGTCTTGATAGATGGCTCCGAAGGCCTCGATGATCGTCGTGAGAAGGACGATGAATCCCCAGAAGATCAACCAGTGCATGACGCCGGGGACGGTCCACTGGAGGAGCTTTCTTTGCCCGAGGACCACCACGAGCTGCTGCTTGAGCTTGCGGCCCCAGTCCGCAGGACGGCGATCGTCCGGCGCGCCGAGACCGAGCAGGCGCACCAGGTACCTCGAGCGCCTGAGAAAGGCCACGGTGGCAACGAGCACAAGCGCCGTTAGGCCAATCCGCTCGAGCATGATCGCAGTGAACCTCCACCCGGTGTGCAGGGCAGTTCCTTGGGAGCCGAAGTATAGGTGCGCCGCTGGTGCTGAGAGGCCACCGGCGCCGGCTCGCCCCAGTTCGGTGGGAACGCTAGGGGAGCAGGAGCCTGTAACCGAGCCTCACTACGGTTTCGATCGCGCCCTGTGGCAGCTGTCTCCTCAGTCGGGCAATGTGAATGTCGATGGTCCGCCCCGGCGTCTCGTCGCCCCATACGGCCTTGGAGATGACCTCCCGTCGAAGCAGCCGGCCCGG
>JACCZU010000231.1 GCA_013695835.1 Candidatus Aridivita willemsiae | reverse complement strand
TGTCATCGCTTGAATGTTTCGGACCACGTCAAGCGCAGCCCCACGGGCTGCTTGGGGAGCATGTTGTGCTTCCTCCAAACGGCGATGGGAGATCCGAAGTCCTTCGATCCTGCTACTGGCTACGCTCTCCGCTCGAAGGAGGAGACGGCCAGACGGCTCCAGATCCCTGATGCCCGGAGATCCGTCAAGCTCCACGGCAGCGGTCGCGGCCGCTTCAATGGTTGCAGTCACCGAAGCAAGCAGAGCTGGGTCGAGGCCTGCTATCGGATCGGGAATGAACGCGTGATAACGGAAGGGCTTGGAGTCTCGCCGGGAGTACCCGTAGGTGGCGTCGGGCTCCCAGATCATCTCCGTTAGGTGGGGCATGAGTAACGCTTCCTTTTAGCTTGGCTGTGGACTGGTATATCCAAGGAAATAGACCAACTTTGGATATAGCCCGACTTGCCCAAGGTTCCAGGCCGGTTTGGGCTACGAGACGGATGTGATTAGGCGGTTTTGATTGATTGGTGATGCCACGACGGGGCGGCCTCCGGCCCGTCTCCGTGGCTGCAACTTCGAAGAAGGATGGGTTCACCAAGAGCGGATGAGCCGGCATCAGCTGGCAACCACTAGGGTTGCCGCCATGACATTTGCGGATCTCAGTGGGGCACTCGGGCGCGTCGGGCTGCGGCTCGGCGAGCGTCCGGCGGAATCGTCGGGCAGGTTCTCTGATGGCGGCCGCTACCGGATCGAGATCCCGAGCTGTGAGGGGCCGGCTGTGCTGCGCGCCGTGCTCGAGGAGGCAGAGCGGCGCAGCGTGCCGGTCAGGCGCGTGTCCCAGGGCTCAGGCGTCATGATGCTGACCGACGACGAGATTTCCGAGATGGCGAAGCTCGGCGCCGAGGCGTCGGTCGAGATCAGCTTGTTCCTCGGCCCCCGCGCCGGATGGGAGCCCGGCGGGCAGTCACTTGCGACCTCGGCGCCCGCGGGCGCGGTACGGGGGATGGACGGCATCGCCTGGTGCGTGGCAGAGGCCAAGCGCGCCGCAGCGCTCGGCATCAGGAGCGTGCTCGTCGCCGATCTCGGCGTGTTGTCGGTCTTGGGCGAACTGCGGACCGCGGGGGAGCTGCCCGCCAACATGTCCTTCAAGGTCTCGGTGCTCATGCCCGTCGCCAACCCGGCGACGGCGCGTGCCCTCGAACACCTCGGCGCTGGGACGCTCAACGTGTCGACCGACCTGACGGTCGAGCAGCTCGCTGAGATGCGGACGGCGACCTCACTTCCGCTCGATGTCTATGTCGAGGTTCCCGACGATCAGGGCGGTTTCGTCCGCTTCTACGAGGTTCCCGACATCGTGCGTGCGGCCGCACCGGTGTACGTCAAGCTCGGCATCCGCAACTCGCCCAACATCTATCCGACCGGCGAGCACCTGGACGGCCTTGCCGTGAATCTCGGGCGAGAGCGTGTGCGGCGCGCCGAGCTAGTCCTTCGCCTGCTGTCCGAGCTGTCCCCCGATCTGGTCGAGGATGCAGGCGACCTGCGACCC
The DNA here is from genome assembly GCA_013695835.1 of Candidatus Aridivita willemsiae. GTDB lineage: Bacteria > Actinomycetota > CADDZG01 > CADDZG01 > WHSQ01 > JACCZU01. The sequence continues at coordinate 7,151 of JACCZU010000231.1, read as the reverse complement.
GACGACCTTGCGATCCCGGAGGTGTAGGCAAGTGACCGAGCAACGAATTCTCGAAGGAAAGCTCCTGATCGACGGTGACTGGCGCGCCGGTGGCTCGGGCGCAGAGCTCGAAGCGCGCGATCCCGGCAACGGCGACTTGATCGGGACCCTTGCGCGCGCCACGACCGGCGACGTCGACGACGCAGTCGCGGCGGCGGAGAGGGCGCGCGCCGAGTGGGCCGGTCTCGCGGCCAACGACCGCGCCAACTACTTGAGCGCCGCCGCCAGCGCGCTCGACGACGACGCCGACGACTGGGCGAAGCTCATGACGACGGAGATGGGAAAGCCGTTCGCCGAGGCCAAGGTCGAGTGCCTGCGGGCCGGGAAGATCCTTCGCTTTTTTGCAGGCGAGGCGCACCGGCCGGTGGGCGAGCACTACTCGTCCGACATCGCACAGACGTGGCTGTTTACTCGCAGAGAGCCCGTCGGCGTCGTCGGGATCATTACCCCGTGGAACTTTCCTGCGGCGATCCCGGCCTGGAAGCTGGCGCCCGCTTTAATCTTCGGCAACACGGTCGTGGCCAAGCTTGCCGAGGATGCTGGGCTCACGGGTCTGCGCATCGCACGGGCGCTCGTGGACGCCGGACTGCCGCCGGGCGTTTTGAACGTCGTGCTCGGCTCAGGCTCCGAGATCGGCCCCCACATCACCGAGCATCCGGGTATCCACGCCCTCTCCTTCACCGGTTCCACGGAAGTCGGGCACTCCATCCTTGTGAGCGCAGCCAAGGGCGCAAAGCGCGTGCAGCTCGAGATGGGGGGTCACAACCCCGTGATTGTGCGCAGTGACGCCGACCTCGATGCCGCCGTCGCAGCCGTTGCGCTCGGCGCATTCGCGTCTGCGGGACAGAAGTGCACTGCGACGCGCCGGGTCTACGTCCATTCGAGCCGTTACGAGGACTTCGTCGAGCGCCTCGTCGAAGCAGCGGAGAGTACAAAGGTTGGGCACGGGCTTGATGAGGGCACGAAGATGGGACCCCTCGTCAACGAGGCGCAACTGCAAAAGGTGCTCGACTCCCTCGAGCGCACGGCCAAGGAGGGGACGGTGCGCACCGGCGGGAGCCGCTTGACCGAAGGAGAGCTGGCGCGCGGCAACTACATTGGCCCAACCGTTGTGACAGATCTTCCCCATGATGCCGAGCTCGCGTGTGAGGAGGTCTTCGGCCCGGCGGTTGCCGTGTGGCCGGTGGCGAACGACGATGCCGCCATCGACCTCGCGAACGGCACGAGATATGGGCTTTCGGCTGCGATCTTCACGCGCGACCTGAACGCTGCGCGTACCTTCATCGATCAGATCAAGGCCGGCATCGTCCACGTGAACTCCCAAACTGCAGGCGCCGACGTCCATGTACCGTTTGGCGGAACGGCTTCGAGCGCCTACGGCCCCCATGAACAAGGCCGGAGCGCCATGGAGTTCTACACGCAGGAAAAGACCGTCTATCTCGACCCTTCGGCGTAACGGCGCGCCCAGCCCGGGGGTGGCTGCAGCTCGCCGGCCGCAACGCAGTGGTTGGTGAGCACGCCGACGGCGCGGCTTGAGATCTCGATCACGTCGCCCGGCTTGAGCGTGAAATCGTCCGGCGGAATGATGCCGGTGCCGGTAAGGAGCACGGTCCCCGGCGCAACCCAGTTGTCGCGATAAAGATGCTCGATCAACTTCTCAAAGGTGACGTGGAGAGCGCCGGTCGACGTTGCGTCCGCGAATGCAACCTCGCCGGCGCGCCTGACGGTGAGCTCGATCCCGATGTCGTAAGGATCCTCGACCTCCTCGGCAGGGACCACGGCAGGACCGAGCGCACATGCGCCTGCAAAGATCTTGGCCTGCGGCAGATAAAGGGGATTGGCGCCTTCGACATCGCGGCTCGACATGTCGTTGCCGAGCGTGTAGCCGGCCACCTCCCCGCCGCTACCGAGCACGAGCCCGATCTCGGCCTCCGGAACCTGCCACGTTGAGTCACTACGCAGGCCCACCGCCGCATTGGGCCCGACAACGCGCGCACCGGTCGCCTTGAAGAACAGCTCGGGGCGTTCGGCTGCATAGACGCGGTCATAGACGTCGGCCTCGGTGGACTCGGACATACGCGCAGCGCGGCTGCGTTCGTAGGTGACGCCGGCCGCCCACACTTCGGCTGGCCGGATGGGGGCCTCGAGGCGCACGCCCGATTCGCCGGCACCGCCGCCGGCGAGATCGTCCCAGGTACCGATCGCATCGGAAGCCACCCCGGCCGACTCGACGGCTTTCCCGAGGGGACCGGCGGCGCCGTCGGTGATGAGCTCGGCGACGTCGCGATAGCTTCCGACCGGATAGGCACGTCCATCGCCGCCCACCGCGCAGAGCCTCGGCGCGCCGTCCCCCGGGACGCTCACGGAGCAGATTCGCATGGCCCGGGACTATAGTCGGCGCTCATGGGGGAGCGCGAGGCGAGGGAGACGGCGGCGCGCTTCTCCGCCCTTTACACCGGCGCCGTCACGGACGTCATGGATCGGCTCGGCTACCGGAACCAGACACTACCTTCCGAGCTCATGCCGTTGCGCTTCGGCATGCGCCTCGCCGGGCCCGCGTTCACGATCGAGGGCCGGCCGCATCCCGGCAACGACTACGACACATCGGTCAGAAAGATTCTCGAGATGCTCGGCGCCGTGCCCGAGCACCACGTCGCGGTCTACCAGACCAACGATCGCATCTCAGCCCACCTCGGCGAGCTCTCGGTCACCTCGCTCAAGGCGCGCGGCGCACGGGGCGCGGTCATAGACGGCGGGTGCAGAGACGTCGACTACATCCTGAGGCAGGACTATCCGGTCTTTTGCAGGTACACGACTCCACAGGACTGTGTCGTGCGCTGGGAGCTGACCGCAGTCAATGTGGCCGTGACCGTGGGAGGGGTGCGAATCGAACCGGGCGATTACATCGTCGCCGACCACGACGGCATCGTCGTAGTTCCCGACAAGCTGCGCGACAGAGTGCTCGAGGACGCCGAGTCCAAGGTCGCCACAGAGGGCGACATCCGCGCTGCGGTGCTTGGCGGGGCGTTGCCGCTCGAAGCCTACGACCGCTACGGCACCTTCTAGAACCGGGGGGTCGAGCCTAGGCTCGGCCGCCCACAAGGACCTTGGCCGGTGGATGAGCACCGGCGAGAGAAGCGAACCCTTCGTCGACCGCGCGCTCGAGCGGGACCTTCATCGCCGACACCAACTCCGGGGTTATGCCGCGCGCGGCGATCAGCGACACGGCGGCGGTAAAGTCCTCGTCGGCGACATGCGAGAGGGAGCCGATGATCTCCTTCTCCCCGGCGGCGAGCGTAAAGAAGCTGAAGCTCGACGGTTCCCATGTCAGACCGACGATGGCAGTGCGGCCGCCCGAGCGAGTCGCCCGCACCGCAAGCGGCCCCACCGCCGGCGTGCCGGCCGCGTCCACCGACACATCGGCGCCCCGCCCTTGTGTGTGGCTCACGATCTCGTCGAGCACCTCGGCCTCCCGAGGGTCGAAGGCGTGATCGGCTCCACACTGAAGCGCCAAGGCGCGACGCTCGGCCAGAGGCTCCACCATTACGATTGGAGCGGCGCCTGCGGCTTTAGCAACCACAGTCGTCGCCAGCCCGATCATTCCGCCACCGAAGATCGCCACCGACTCGCCGAAACTGAGCCTGGCGCGGCGCAAGGCGCGCACCGCAACTGCAAAAGGCTCGGCCAGAGCGGCGGAGTCGGCGCCGACCCCCGCCGGAACCGCAATGCAGGTGGCTGCTCGGACGGTGATCGTTTCGGCCAGGCCCCCGTTCACGTGGAGGCCGATGCTCGCCATCTTGGGGCAGAGATTGATCATGTGGCGTGCGCACCACCAACACTCGCCGCAGCCCATGAGGCCGTCGAGGGCTACGAGATCGCCCTCGTGCAGATCGGTGACGCCCTCCCCGATGTCGGCGATACGCGCCGAGACCTCGTGCCCAAGGATCATCGGGGCCCGCGTTCCCGTTAGGGGATGGGGAGCGTCGCTGGGGATGAAGTGGGGGCCCGAGCGCCACTCCTCGAGATCGGTCCCGCAGATTCCGCACCACTCGACCGCGGCCCTGACCTCACCGGGCCCCGGGTCTGGCGCGCTCGCGACATCTTCGACGCGCACATCTCCCCGCCCATGCCACACCGCCGCCTTCACGCCAGCCTCTCTCCCTTCAGGAACACTTGGCCGAGAACCTATCCTGCCTGCCGTAGGCTCACGCGCCGGTCGTTTGCGGCATCGGAAGGGGCCAATGTGACGTCGGATCTGTCTTTTGTGCGAGAGATCGGTTCGAGGGATTCGTTTCTTGCGGTCGTAGCGACTACGCGCGCCGACGGCTCGGTGCAAACCTCGGTGGTCAACGCGGGCGTGATCGAGCATCCGGTATCCGGCCTCGAGGTGGTGGGCTTCGTCGCTCAGGGAGGAGCGCTCAAGCTGCGCAACCTGCGCACCCGCCCGCAGGCCACGGCGGTGTTCCGGTCTGGGTGGCAGTGGGTCGCGGTCGAGGGCATCGCTGAGATCGCGGGGCCCGATGACGATCTCGACGGCGTGGGTCCCGAGGGGCTCAGGCAGCTCTTGCGCGCCGTCTTCACGGCGGCAGGCGGGTCCCACGATGATTGGGACGAGTACGACCGCGTCATGGCCGAGGACCGGCGCGCCGTGGTGCTGATAACGCCGGAGCGCGTCTATCCGGCCTAAGTCGGGCACCTGGTAAACTCAACCAGTACACTTGCCGGCCTTTGGGGGGCTCATATGGTGATTCACTCTGCTGTGGGATGTGCGGCGACGGACGCGGGGGCTTAGCGGTGCTCGCTTACCTGGATCTCGCCATCGTGACATTCGTCCTGCTCGCCGGCTTCGGCCTCGGCGCGATGTACGGGTGGAGCCGAAGGGGGCGCGAGCCGTCGTCCAACGGCGGGGGCGGCGCCAGGCTCTATGCCCTTGGTCATTACAGGAACGAGATTCAAGCGTCCGAGCCCGCCCCCTCGCCTCCCCAGCTATCCGAGGCCGGGAAGCGCCGTGCGGGAGCCAGCAGGTGCTCGTTGCGATAGGTTGGCCCTCAATGTGGTGGAGGCTGATGCGCCTGGCGACGCTTTATCGACTGGCGCGTGCTGCTCTCCGCTTCTTCAGGTCTCGCTGATCTCGTCGCCTCCGGCTTGGCGGCAGGCATCGGCGACCGCTTGGTTGAGGGAGATGCCGATGTCTCGAAGGATCCTGTGTCTCCTGACCGTGGCTCTCGCTGCCGTGACCGCCGGCCTTCCGCCGTCGGGCGTGTGGGCGCAAGAAGCTGCCGGGCCGCGCTCCGGTAAGGGCCCCGAGCTCTCGGTTGACGAACGGCTAAGCGATAGGCGCTACGCGGCCATCGGCTCACGGGCCTACGTCGTGGGCACCGAGGCGGGGCGCTATCCCGCCATGGGCTTTCACACGCGCGGGGAGATGGGGGGATTCTGGACACCTCCGATCAAGATGCTCGACGGCCTCTGGTTTGGCATCAACGAGACTTGGATCGGCCCGGCGCTGCGCTTCACGAGCGGCTATGGCTACACACGCATGCGACTTCCGGCCACAGCAGGCCTGCGGATCGGCCGCACCGATTTCGTCCCCGACGGACGGCGCGCCGTTCTCGTCGGGCTGCGGATCGAGAACCCAGGCGCCGAGGCCGACTTCGTGCTCAAGGTCGACGCCCATTCGGAGCTCATGGGCGCCTACCCGTGGGGCGAGACCACCCCAAGCCAGCTCGACTTCAACCTCGAAGACGAGGCCTCTTCTAAGGGGGGCCGGCTCGAGTTCTCCGAGAGGGGCAGGCCGCACCCCGAGGCCGAGCCGCACAACTGGGGAGTGGTCGTTGGCTCCAGCCTCGACCCCTCCGGGAACAGGACGGGAGCGGCCTTCAGGGGACCCCAGGATCCGCCCGTGATCTGCCCGGCGTCGGGAGAGGGCACACCGCCGCCACCGGAGCTGTGCGACGACACCGCTTACGGCAAGGGCGCCGGCGGGCAGCTCCGTTACCGCATCCACATGGAGCCCGGCGCGGCTCGCCGGGTGTGGTTCGCCGTGGCGGGCTCCGAACGGGGCCTGTTGGGGGCAAGGAAAACCTTCGAGCGAGCGATGTCCGACCCGGCCGGTGCGCTCGACGCCAAGGTCGAGGAGCGGCTGGCCCTCGCCCGCAGGACGAGGCTCGAGCTGCCCGGCGACCCTGTGCTCGCAAGAGGCATCGAATGGAGCAAGCAGAACCTCGCCGATTCCGTCCAGGTGGCAAAGGGTCTCGCCATCAGGGAGGTGGATGCGGGGGCGAGCTATCCCGCCCCCGAGGGGACACTCGACAGGGTCCGATTCCTCGGAGCCGGCTTCCCCGACTACCCGTGGCTGTTCGGCACCGACGGCGAGTTCACGGCGTTCGCAAGCGTGGGGGCCGGCCAGTTCGGGCCGATCAAGGACCATCTCAGGGCGCTGCGCGACGTCAGCCTCATCGACAACGGCAACAGCGGCAAGGTCGTGCACGAGGTCGTCACCGACGGCTCCGTCTACTTCGGCTCGAACGACGACCCGGGCAACACCGACGAGACCGCCAAGTTCCCTAGCGCGGTGGCCCTTGTGTGGCGCTGGACCGGCGACAACGCTTTCCGCGACGAGATGTACCGCTTCAACGTTCGCAACATGCGCTACATCGTGGGGGAGCTCGACGCCGACGACGATGGCTGGCCCGAGGGGCTCGGCAACGTCGAGCGTCCAGGCTCGGGCGAGGAGAAGCTCGACAACACCGTCTACACGATTCGCGGGCTGAGCGACCTGGCCGACATGGCTGCGAGCAAGGGCGACGCCGCAACCGCGAGGTGGGCGAGAAGGATGGCGCGCGCGCTGGAGGGCCGTTTCGAGGCCGAGTGGTGGATGCCTCAGGTGCCGCAGTATGCCGACTCGCTCGACGACCCGGGAAACGTCAAGATCCAGCAGCGCCACTGGATCGGGGTGACCCCGATGGACGCTGAGCTCGTCCGTTCCCGGCGCGCGGTGCCTGGGCTTGCAACGCGCCGTCACGGCAACCGAGCGCTCGACCTCAGGGAGACCGATTGCTACGGGGACGACTTCGGTCTGTTCCACACCGGCGACGCCGGTTGCGATCCGG